>JBLHMO010000001.1:0-65350 GCA_047622145.1 Paracoccaceae bacterium
AACTATATAGACTATGCGAGGGTGCCCGGCTGCGAGCTATCGCTGCGAGTTGCGATGATTATGATACCAAGCCGGTGGATTTCAAGCGGCTGCTGCTCAAAATCGGGGTGCATCTCGGGGGAGGTGGTTGATATGAGTCTCTGATCCTGTCTTTCGCCACCATCCTCCTGTTTTCGCTATTGAGCATCATTACCCACCTCTGGGGCAATGAGGTACGCTCGGAAAATTTTGATGAGTTCCAGGATGTCATGCGCGATCAAAACGAGGTGCGTGAATTTTGGCACTCGCGCGATGTTATGTATAAAAAGATGCGCGTCATTCAGGCTTTACACAATGCCGGCGATGAAATGCCGATCAGTGCAGCAGAAGCGCGTGAGCAAGTTATCACTATTCGGGGTATACGTACTCGGTATGAGCAATTGCAGCAACGGCTACAGAGCTCGCTGAGCCGCCGCTCCGAAATACGGGGCAGTGATGCGGTCGCTGGTTGAGCGCGAGCTCGCCTTGGTCAGTCGCGCGGCAGATATAAACAATTCACTTAGTCAGGTCGTTGCCGTGACCAATCACATCGCTTTGGGGGCCTTTGGGGCCTCGCTGCTGATCACCATTGTGCTGGCCCTTGATATTGTGAGTTTTACGAGGCGATCTATTTCAATTTTGCATCGCGGTACCGAGCCCTGGTGCGGAGGTAGGCTGGATTATGAAGTTCCGCCGTTACACGGTGAACTGGGGCAGTTGGCCGAGTCATTCAGTCATATGGCGCGTAATTTGCGTACTGCGATGAATGAAGTTAGGGCTGCGCGCGCCGACGCGGCCAGGCAGGCTAAGAGCAGCTTTCTCGTCAATATGAGTCATGAATTGCGTACACCGATGAATGCCATAATCGGGTACAGCGAAATGATGATTGAAGAAGCTGTCGATGATGGCTCGATGTCGGTTGCTGAATTTTTACCTGACCTCGAAAAAGTGCTTTCTTCCGGGCAACATTTATTCGCATTGATTGATGATGTGCTCGATATATCGAAAATCGAGAGCGGTAAAATGACGGTATATAACGAAGACGTAGATATTGATCGTCTGATGGGAGCGGTCCTCGTCACTGTGCAGCCGATTGCCGATAAAAATCGGACTAAGCTGGTGTACGCAAATAGCTTGCGCGATCAGCGCACGGCAACAGATGTGACTCGCTTCCGTCAGGTTTGTCTTAATCTTTTGAGTAATGCTGCCAAGTTTACGAACGATGGTGTTGTCAATGTTGGCGTGCGGGATGTGCGTGACAACGGCAGGGACTTCATTGAAGTGGCCGTTCGCGACACCGGAATAGGACTGTTGTCCGAGCAGCTGGAGCTGATTTTTGAGGCCTTTATCCCAGCCGATTTGTCCACTACAAAGGAATATGGTGGCACAGGTCTGGGGCTTATGATTTCGAGAAAATTTTCTCAGCTTTTGGGTGGCGATATTTTCGTGGAAAGTGAAGGTTCCCGAGGTTCCTGTTTTGTTTTTCGCCTGCCGCGACTGGAAGTAAGTTTACCTAAGTCAGTGGGGAGGCTGGCAGCAGAGTCCGCGCACAATCCCAATGCGCTGGTACTGGTTGTTGATGACAATGAGGCTGCTCGTGAGATCAGTCTGCGTTTGCTGCACCAGGCGGGCTTTGAAGTTGTCGTAGCATCATCGGGAGCCGAGGCGATTGAGGTCGCAATTCGCCGGATGTGATTATTCTGAGCGTAATGATGCCGGAGATCGGTGGTTGGCATGTGTTGGAATCCTTGCGAAATAATCAGCTGGCCAGGGAGATTCCCGTCATCATTCAGTCGATGGTTAACGAGCGCGAGATGGGCGATATGATGCATGTTGACGCGTACCTGGTGAAGCCAGCGGACAAGAATCAGTTGTTGGCCACGGTGCGCAGTGTGTTGTTCGCGCGATCCGAAAGTACCGGCGCGCGGGCTTGAAATAGAAGGGGTTGGCTGCGCGTCCGCGGTTTTTTCAAGGTTTCTTCCAGCTGTCGGCGCTCCAGCTGCGAGGCTTCCAGTTTACGACTGGCGTCAATCAGAGCGCTTTGTTGGCTCTTTTTTTTTCTGCTGGCAGCCAAAGCGCTGTTAAGGCTTTCCCACAACAAATAATACCCGGGTTCGATGGGTCCGTCATTCAGCTCGGTGTGGCGCGCAAGCAGCATGTTCGCTTCGTCCAGCGACTCGTTGGTATCGCGTTATAGTAGGATCAGAATTGCGGCCGCTAGTGAGCGGCGTCGGTCACCAGATGTTGCGGTGTTGGAGTTGTAGATACTGCTGAATATGGGTTCGGCGTTTTTAAAATCACCGCTTCGGTGCAGTTCCAAGCCCTGCAGTAACTCTGCTGAACCGGTGCCGCTTTGCGATATCGCGCTGCAGCGAGCTAGCGCGAGCGCCAGAGCAAATAATGTGAGTCGGATAAGAACCTGGTTATGGGTAATCCGCGTCTTGGAGTTTTCCGGTATTGGTGATTCGATGCCTGCGCGGTAGTGATTTCGAGCGGCGGGCGAGAATCACTTTTCGTTATTGTCTGTGGCGTCGTGCTAGCACCGCGCTTGTGTTATCTGATAGTGGCGGCTTGCCTGAAATCAGGCAAGCCGCCTCAGCGCAAGCTGCTTACTCGTCTAGGAAGCTGCGCAAATGATCGGAGCGCGTGGGGTGGCGCAATTTGCGCAAGGCCTTTGCTTCGATTTGACGGATACGCTCGCGGGTAACATCGAACTGTTTGCCAACCTCTTCCAGAGTGTGGTCGGTGTTCATGTCGATACCAAAACGCATTCGCAGCACTTTTGCTTCACGTGCTGTGAGTCCTGCGAGCACGTCACGGGTAGATTCGCGCAGGCCTTCGCCCGTGGCAGAATCTACGGGCGAAGAAATGGTGCTGTCTTCAATGAAATCACCCAGATGCGAATCTTCATCGTCGCCAATGGGGGTTTCCATTGAGATTGGCTCTTTGGCGATTTTCAGCACCTTACGAACCTTGTCTTCAGGCATTTCCATGCGCTCACCCAACTCTTCCGGTGTGGGTTCACGCCCCATTTCCTGAAGCATTTGTCGCGAGATGCGGTTGAGCTTGTTGATGGTTTCGATCATGTGCACGGGAATACGGATCGTGCGGGCCTGATCTGCAATTGAGCGGGTAATGGCCTGGCGAATCCACCATGTGGCATAGGTAGAGAATTTGTAGCCGCGGCGATATTCAAATTTATCGACAGCTTTCATCAGGCCGATATTGCCTTCTTGGATCAGATCCAGGAATTGCAGGCCACGGTTGGTGTATTTTTTTGCAATTGAGATAACCAGGCGCAGGTTGGCTTCAACCATTTCTTTTTTGGCGCGGCGGGCACGGGCCTCGCCGATAGACATACGGCGGTTAATTTCTTTTATGTCAGCGATGGTTAAATCATAGCCGGCTTCAACCAGCGAGGTTTTTTTCTGTAGCCGCACTACTTCGCTGCGTACCGATTCCAGCTCTGGGTGCGCTTTGGTGTGGCTATCCAGCCACTTCAAATTGGTCTCATTGCCTTGGTAATCGCGAATAAAGGTTTTGCGATCCATTTTGCCGATGACGACACACAGGCGCATAACTTCGCGTTCGAGTACGCGAATATCCGTGAGTGTAGTGCGCACAGCTTTTGTTAGTGGGTCAAACATGCTGGGGGTGAGCTTGAGAAATTTGAAGCTCTCGGCCAGTTTGTGCAATTCTTTGGCGGTTTGCTTGCTGTAGCGCCCATTCTTTTGGATGGATTTCTGAACGCTAGCCATCGCCTTGCGAATTTCACCAAAGCGGCGGGCTGCTATTTCGGGATCTGGGCCATTGTCACTGGCGTCGTCGTCATCAGATTCGCTGCTGGCTGCATTGGCTGCTGCGATTTCCGCTGGCGTAGGAACGCTGTCGGCGGGATCGAGGTAGCCGCTGATAATATCAGCCAAGCGACGCTCCTCATTGAGGACTTTGTCGTACTCGGTCATGACCGATTCGACCGTGCCGGGGAAGTAGGCCAGCGCGGACATCACTTCGCGAATACCTTCCTCAATCCGTTTGGCGATAACGATTTCGCCTTCGCGGGTGAGCAGTTCAACCGTACCCATTTCACGCATATACATGCGCACTGGGTCGGTGGTACGCCCAGCTTCGGATTCCACGGCAGCTAGCGCCGCGGCGGCTTCTGCAGAGGCGATATCGTCGGGTGAATCACTGCCAGCCATCAGCAGGGTATCGGCGTCAGGAGCGTGTTCGTACACCTGAATGCCCATGTCGTTGATCATTTGAATGATTTCTTCAACCTGATCCGGGTCGGAAATGTCTTCAGGCAAGTGGTCGTTCACCTCGGCATAGGTGATGTAACCCTGTTCTTTGCCTTTGGCTATCAGGTGCTTCAGTCTTGATGTTCGCTGAGAAGTGCTCATTAGTCCTCGATGCTCGTCAACTCGTACCTGTTCGGGGCCCAGGCGTTGCGCGCGACCCGATAGATTGGGCTGCACTAAAACGCTGGAGCGTATCCGGTGAAGAGTACGCAGGGCAAATAGCCGCGCATTATACCTGATGGGCAGCTCGCGCCACCAGTGCGAAGTGTTACTTTCTCCTGTTAGGCAGGGGCAGGGCCTAAGTGTTTTAAGCCTTGCGGCTGAGCATCTCCCTCAGTTTTTGTTTGTCGGCGTCACTTAAATCAGCGTAGTTGGCATTGCGGAGTTTGTCGACTGTGCTGCTGAGTTGTTGGTGATGCTGTCGCTCGCGCAGGTGGTTCAGGCACTCTTGAAGCGCGGCCGCAGCCTTTTCGCTGTCGTAGTTGGGTTTTTCCAGGCTGAGGGCCTGGGTAAGCACCTCGCCCTCGGCCAGCCCCTGCCAGTGCCCAAGTAGCATGGCGGTGCTACTTTCCGGGCGCTTCGCCAGCAGTGCAAGAATGGATTCCAGTGTGGCCTTGTAGGGGTTGTCGAACTCGGGCAGTTGCTCACCCTGCAGGGCTGAGGCTGCGCTGGGGTGGAGCAGCAGCAGGCTGATCATATAGAGCAGGGTGTCGCGCTTGGAAATCGGCAGGGGTGCTGCAGCGAAGTGCTTTTTGGGTTTTGGCTCTGCCGGTTCGCGAGCAGACGCGTCTAGCGTGCCCAGTGCTGGTGAGTGTGATTCCTGCGGAGGATTGTGCTGCAGGATATTCTGCAGCGCATTGGAGCTGAGGCCAGTGCGCTGGGACAGCGCCTCCATCATTAATTCTCGGTACACGCCCGGGGGGAGTAGCTGAATCAGCGGGGCTGCGCGTTTGCTGACCCGCGCCTTGCCTTCCAGTGAGTCGGTGTTAACGCCTTCGCTCATTGCGGCAAAAAAATAGTCTTCCAGTGGCGTGGCGCTTAACACCTGCTGTTCGAAGCGGCTGGTGCCAATTGCGCGCACCTGGGTGTCGGGATCTTCGCCGTCCGGCATAAACAGGAATCGCGCTTGACGTCCATCCTCCATAACCGGCAGCACGGTCTCCAGTGCGCGTCTTGCGGCTTTGCGGCCGGCTTCGTCGCCATCGAAACAGAACACGACTTCCGGGCAATAGCGAAAGACTTTGCGCAGGTGGTCTTCGCTAGTCGCTGTGCCTAAGGTGGCAACGGCGTAGGGAATGCCGTGCTGGGCCAGCGCGACCACGTCCATATAGCCTTCGACAATAATCAGTCGCTCAAGGTTGCGAACGGCTTTGCGGGCTTGATAAAGGCCGTAAAGCTCACGGCCTTTGTGAAATATCTCAGTTTCCGGCGAGTTCAGGTATTTGGGCTTGTCGTCGCCCAAAACCCGGCCGCCAAAAGCGATAATCTGTCCGCGATTGTCGAGAATGGGGAACATGATGCGATCGCGAAAGCGGTCGTACAGTTTGTTGTCGCCGCTGATCAGCATGCCGGCGTCTATCAGTAATTGCTTTGTCTGTTCGTCACAGCCTAGGGCCTGTAGCAAATTGTCCCAGCCAGGTGGGGCAAAGCCGATTTGGAAGGCCTTGGCGATCTCGCCGGTCAAGCCCCGATGTTTGAGGTAGTCTTTGGCTCGGGAGCTGTCGCCGTGGGTCTTTAATTGTTTTTCGTAGTGCTCTGCGCAGTTCGCCATGAGCGAGTGCAGGTCTTTGCGCTTGCCGGCCTTTTCCGGGTTTTCAGCGCGTTCTCTGGGAACTTCCAGGCCGGCCACGGTTGCCAGTGTGTCGACCGCCTGCGGAAACTCAAGGCGCTCATATTCCATCAGAAAGCCAATCGCATTGCCGCCGGCACCGCAGCCAAAGCAATAGTAAAACTGTTTATCCGGGTTGACGCTGAAGGAGGGTGTTTTTTCGTCGTGAAAGGGGCAGCGGGCGGTGTAGTTTTGGCCGGTCTTTTTCAGTGGGACGCGGCGGTCCACCACCTCGACAATGTCGACGCGGGCCAGCAATTCATCAATGAAATGTTGGGGAATTAGGCCTTTCATGTGTGCGTTGCGCTCGACGAGAGACGGAAAACTTTATTGCGCTATTGTGCCCGCTTTTATGTCGCCCGTCTTCCGGTCGGCACAACGCCTACCGGTAAGGACAAGTGCAGTAATTGCAGTGCTTTTGAATATGCGTCGCTGTTGGCTTAAGGCGGTGCTTATTGTAACGTTGACTTAACGCGCTGGCTGACTTGGCCGACGTCGGCGCGCCCCTGAATTTGGGGCTTGAGAATGGCCATAACCTGGCCCATGCCTTTGATCGACTCAGCGCCCGTTTCGCTAATGGCTTGTGCAACGAGCGTGTCCAGCTCTTGTTCGGTGAGCTGCTGTGGCAGAAAGCTTTGAATAACAGCGATCTCGGCGTATTCGACGGCAGCTAGCTCGGGCCTGTCGGCATCTTCATATTGTTTTATGGAGTCGCGGCGCTGCTTGCACATCTTGTCGAGCACGGCTAAACAGCGCGCATCATCGATGTCGATGCGCTCGTCTATTTCTATACGCTTGAAGTCGGCAAGGATCAGCCGAATTGCGGAAAGACGTTCCTTGTTCCTAGCCTTCATCGCGGCCTTCATGGCCTCGGTGACGGTGCTGATCAAGGGTTGCTCTGCCATGGCGGGAGCCTGCTTAGTAGAGTCGCTGCTGCTTTTTCGTTTCGCGAGAGACTTTCTTCGCGTGACGTTTTACCGCGGCTGCTGCCTTGCGCTTGCGCACTGATGTGGGCTTTTCGTAAAACTCACGGCGACGTACTTCTGCCAGCACGCCAGCTTTTTCGCAAGAGCGTTTGAAGCGACGCAGGGCGATATCAAACGGTTCGTTCTCTTTGACTTTTACAAAGGGCATTCACATTACCTGTCTGGTTCAAACTGTACTGTAACCCGCCATTAATCAGGGTCCGCCAGAGCTTGCGCGAATCAAAATACATTGACGTGTCTTCAAGGGCGGGCAATTCTAAACGCAGTGCGCCCAAAAAGCAAAGTAGAATCGACTACTTGTCTGGTGCTGTTGGCATTGAGCCAGTAAGATGCGCGCATTCCGGCCAATCTTGGCTGTAATTACCGGAATTTTCAGGGAATTGAGGGCGCCAATGAGCACAGTCGAAAGGGTTTTGGGGATTGAAACCTCCTGCGACGAAACCGGGGTGGCAATTTACGATGGCCGTCGCGGCCTGCTGGCCCATCGCCTCTTTAGTCAGGTCGCCCTCCATGAGGAATTTGGCGGGGTTGTGCCAGAACTGGCCTCTCGCGACCACATCCGCAAACTTGCTCCCTTAATAGACCAAGTACTGGCCGATGCCGGTATGCAGCGCCGTGATCTTGATGGTGTTGCCTATACTCAGGGCCCAGGTTTAGTAGGTGCATTGATGGTGGGTGCCTGCTTTGGTCGTGCACTGGCCTACGGTTTGGGGGTGCCAGCGCTCGGTATTCATCATATGGAAGGGCATCTGCTGGCTCCTATGCTGGAAGAAGGTCGCCCCGAATTTCCCTTTGTCGCGCTGTTGGTGTCGGGTGGGCATACACAGCTGGTGCGGGTCGATGCGGTGGGTGAGTATCATATATTGGGCGAATCGCTTGATGATGCCGCCGGCGAAGCCTTCGACAAAACGGCAAAAATGCTGGAGTTGGGCTATCCGGGCGGCCCCAAGTTGGCGGCACTGGCGGAATCGGGCAATTCAGAGCGCTTTACTTTTCCGCGGCCCATGGTTAACCGTCCAGGCTTGGATTTTAGCTTTAGCGGTTTAAAAACCTATACTTTAAATACGGTCGCGGCCTGTCGAGCCCAGCGTGGCGGCGAGCTTGTGGACGAGGATCGCGCCGATATTGCCAGGGCCTTTCAGGATGCCGTAGTGAGCACACTGTTAATCAAATGCCGCCGGGCGCTGAAACAGGAAGGGCTAGCGCAGCTGGTTATCGCCGGGGGCGTGAGCGCGAACACGCAATTACGCGCCGCCTTGGCAGAAGAAATGACCAAAGTGCGAGGGCGAGTTTTTTACCCCCGCGCTGAATTTTGTACCGATAACGGTGCCATGATTGCCTACGCGGGTTATTGCCGGCTGCACGCAGGGCTGGAAGATGGACTGGCGGTTTCGGTCAGGCCGCGCTGGCCGATGACGGAGCTTGTGGGGCTGGTTTGAGCGCCTTAACTAATACAGGGCAGGCGACCTGGGGCGAGAGGGGAGGCGAATAATGGACAAAATACGCGTAAGCGGCCTGAAAGTGATGACAATCGTCGGGATATTTGACTGGGAAAGGGAAGTTCCCCAGCCAGTCATTCTTGACCTGGAAATGGCGACCGATATTCGCGCAGCAGCAGCCGCGGATGATATTCACGCGACCATTGATTATAAAGCTGTGAGCGATCGACTCGCAGAGTTTGTCAGCACGAATCAGTTTCGCTTGATCGAAACCCTTGCCGAGCAGTGCGCTGATATTGTGTTGCAAGAATTTGGGGTCTCTTCATTGACCTTGCGGGTCAGCAAGCCTGAGGCGATACCCACGGCTGCTACTGTCTCTGTTGAAATCACGCGGCAGCGCGATGCCTGAGGTCTATATCGGCATTGGCAGCAATGTTGCACGCGAGGCGAATATTCGCAGCGGTCTGAAGGCGCTAGCCCAAGAGTTTGGCGACATTGAATTGTCTCCCGTGTATTGCAGTGAGGCGGTAGGCTTTCGTGGCGCTGCCTTTTTGAATCTGGTGGCGCGTTTTAGTACCGCACTGCCGGTGTTGGAATTGAGTCAGAGCTTGCGCGCGATTGAAAGGGCGCATGGTCGTGGCGACAATATGCCTAAATTCAGCTCGCGCACACTGGACCTTGATATTCTGCTGTACGGTGACGCCGAGGGTGAGATTGACGGCGTGGTGCTGCCGCGTGAAGAAGTGCTCTACAACGCTTTTGTACTCAGACCCTTGTCGGAGTTGGCACCCGATGGCCTGCACCCGCGTGCGCGGAAAAGTTTTTTGGAATTATGGCAGGAATTATCAACCAGTACCGAGCAGCGGCTTGAGAAAGTAGACCTGTAAAAAGTGCGATTGCTAACGGTGCGCTTGAGCAGCAATGGCCCGTTCTCTTATTGCGACAGTGTTCTACCGCCGTCTACCGCAATAGTTTGCCCCGTTATATAGGGCGCATCACACACTAAAAACGCAACCGTTTTCGCTATGTCGTCTGGGCTGCCAATGCGCTCTAGTGGCACTTTGTCTTTCATATTGCGCTGTTCCTGCGCGCTAAAATCGGAATGTTGTTCCGGCCAGAGTATGGCGCCCGGCGCGATCGAATTCACCCTAATGGCGGGTGCGAGTTCAAGGGCCAGTGATTTGCTCAGCATGACGAGCGCCGCTTTGGCACTGCAATATACGCTGTGTTGCACCAGCGGGCGCTCGGCGTAAATGTCCGCCATATTGATAATGCAGCCCTGAGCGGCGCGTAGGGCTTCAGTGAAGGCCTGTGCCAGAAACAAGGGCGCGCGCACATTGCTGACGAACAATCGATCCCAATCCTCGGGCGTTACTGTACCCAAAGGCGTCGGGTAAAAATCTGAGGCATTGTTGATTAAGGCGTCGAGCCGGCCGAAGCGTTTGAGTACGGCGTCGGCAAAACCCGGCAAAGCGTCGATGTCGGCAAAGTCTGCCGCGATAGCGGCCGCGGAGTCTGCGCGTTTTTCATTTAATTCCGTGCACAGGGTATTGGCGGCTTCGGCTGATTGGCGGTAGTGAACGAGGACGCTGTAACCGCGAGCGTGCAGTGTTTGTGCTACTGCTCTGCCAATGCGCTGGGCGGCGCCGGTAATCAGAGCAACGGGTTCAGGGTGCAGAGTCGTGGTCATAGTTCAAGGCTCTCGTTTTTGCAGCAAGCGCTGTATGCGTTCCAGCCGCTGTTCGCGAAGGGCCTGGCCCAGCGCTTTGCCGGTGACGCCCTGTGCCTGCAAGTCTTCGCTGCTAAGGGTTCTAATGGCGTTTGCGGCATCACGATAGACTGCGTATTTAGCACCGGTTCGCACTTGCTCGATGCCGATGACCTGTTCCAGCCGCTCGGGGCGGCGCAAAAAATCGCTTTGTTCCAGTACCTGAAAAATTTGCTGAGCGCTGGGAGCCGCTTCCGGTAGTGGCCTTAGTTTTATATGGAGTGATGCCAACAGCTTGTGCGCTTTTGGGGTGGAGATAGCCTCACACAGGGCTGTGAGCTGAGTGTCGGTTAGCTTCATGCAGCTAATGGCAAATCGTTGCTCGGTGTTTAGTCCTAGGCTGGCAGCTCGGTGAAGTACGGCATACACCTCCTCGTCCAAGCTTTTTGCCCAAGTGGGGGCAAGTTCGCTAAGGGCGCCACAGTTTTGTAGAACCTGTAGCAGGATTTGAGGGGATATTTCGTTCAAGCCTTTAGCGAGTTCCTGCCAGATACGTTCGCGGGCGAGTTCTTGCAGTTCACCGCTATTGCTGAGCTGCTGCATCAAAGCCTGGGTTTCCTCGGCAATGCTAAAACCTAGGTGATGATAGCGGGCGGCGAAGCGTGCTACCCGCAACACCCTCAGCGGGTCTTCGGCAAAGGCGAAAGACACGTGACGCAATACCCTCGCATCGAGATCGGCTTTGCCGCCATAGGGGTCTATCAACTGTCCGTCGTCGAGCATGGCCATGGCATTGATGGTGAGATCGCGGCGCTCGAGATCCTGCTCGAGCGTGACGTCCGGGTGGGCGTCTATTTCAAAGCCGTGGTAGCCGTGCCCGCTTTTGCGCTCGGTGCGCGCGAGTGCGTATTCTTCGTTGCTGTCGGGGTGGAGAAATACCGGAAAGTCTTTGCCGACCTGCTTAAAGCCTGCGTCCAACATGTCTTTTGGTGTGCTGCCCACTACGACCCAATCGGTTTCCGTGTAGGGAAATTCAAGCAATTGGTCGCGCACGGCGCCGCCCACGCGATAGCAGTTCATCGCTTTGTTTGTCCGCGGTACCCAGGATAATTTTTTTTCCGCTGGAAAATCATTGCTGTTTCGCGCTGCAGTCGCATTGATGCAAGTCTCTGGTATCCATATTCAGTAGCGTAAGTTTGCGACCCCACACGCAGCCGGTATCCAGCGCGATACAGTCGTCGCGACCGGTTTTTCCCTCCAGTGCTGCCCAGTGCCCAAATAGTTGGGTTTCGCTGCGAGGCTGAGTTTCTGGCCAGCTAAACCAAGGCGCCATGCCGACCGGAATCTCGTCGACAGCGCCCTTATAAGCCAGATCCAGTGTGCCATCCTCGCTGCAGCAGCGCATGCGGGTAAAGTAATTGGTCAGGGTGCGCAGGCGGCTGGTGCCACTGAGCGTAGCTGACCAGCGCGCAGGTTCGTCGCCATACATATCGCGCAGGAAGGTATCGACGAGGACATCGTCCTGGAGAGTGAGGCTGATTTCCTCGCTGTAGCTAAGCGCTGCCTCGGTACTCCAGATGTGGGGAATGCCGGCATGGGTCATGACGTAATCGCCCTCATCGGCACGAATGCAGAGGGGGAGGCTGCGAAACCAAGCTAAAAATGTGTCGAGTTGCGGAGATTGCAGCAAGGGTTCGAGGCTGGCGTGGCGGCCCCTAGCCGTGGCGCTTCGAGCGAGTGCCAGCAGGTGCAAGTCGTGATTGCCGAGCACAATACGCAGGCTGTCACGAATAGGGTATAAGCATTCCAGTGTTTCCAACGACTGGGCGCCGCGATTAACCAAATCGCCAACGAGCCAGAGTTCGTCTTTGCCGGGCGTGAAGGAGACTTCTTCGAGCAGGCACTGTAGTGGCTTGAAACAGCCCTGAATATCGCCGACGGCGTAACGGGTCATGCGAGCACCGGTTTAATGCAGAGCAGAAGGTTCTACCAGAGGGAAGGCGGTAATTGGCGCGATGAAAGGGCGCCCGGATGCGCTGATCATTTCATAGCTGCCTTCCATAGTGCCCACGGCCGTTTCCATAATGGTGCCTGAGGTGTAGCTGAAACTTTTACCTGGCTCGATGAGTGGCTGCTTGCCGACCACGCCTTCGCCGCGTACTTCGGATATACGGTTGCGGCCGTTGGTGATGATCCAGTGGCGGTTGATCAGGCGCACAGCTTCATCGCCACCGTTGGTGATAGTAATGGTGTAGGCAAAGGCAAACCGGTTTTCCTGCGGAAGCGATTCTTCGGGGAGGTATTGAGTAGCGACCTGGATGTCGACCTGCTTACTTTCTCTGCTTTCCATACGGCCTCTGTCTAGGTTGTGCAATTTCAGATGGTGTCAATCTAGAGGGTGCCAATCTAGATAGAGCGAATCTATATAAAGTAATTCTCGCTACGGCGACTACTTAGGCGTCGCCGTGGCATTGGCAATGCGCACATAATCAGCCAGTGCCAGTGTTTCCGGTCTGGCTCCCGGGTTTATACCCAAGGCCTCGAGCTGTTCGGCATCGACGGTGTTCTTAAGTGCATTGCGCAGGGTCTTGCGGCGCTGGTTGAAAGCGTTGCGCACAACGTCTTGGAGATGCTTTACATCGCTTGCAGGAAAAGGCAGCTCTGCGTGTGGCGTTAATCTTACCACGGCCGACTGGACTTTGGGGCGGGGGCTGAAGGCCTCGGGGGGCACGTCAAACAGTGACTCTACCTGGCAGTAATATTGGGTCATCAGGCTGAGGCGCCCGTAGGCCTTGCTATTAGGCTGTGCCGCTAGTCGATCCACCACCTCTTTTTGCAACATGAAATGCATGTCTTTGACGCGGCCGTGAAAGCTAAGTAGATGAAAAATCAGGGGGGTGGAAATATTGTAGGGGAGATTGCCGACAATACGCAGGGGCTTGCCGGGCTGCAGTGCGCCAAAATCGGTTTTTAGTGCGTCGGCTTGAATGATATTGATGTGGCTGTATTTGGCCAGTTGTAGCTCGAGCATCGCGACGAGGTCACGGTCCAGTTCGATCAGCGTTAGGTCTGCACCGCTTTCGGCGAGGTAGCCGGTAATCGCGCCTTGGCCCGGCCCAATTTCAATTAAGGCGTCATCGGGTTGCGGGCGCACCGAGCGGTGAATCTGGTCAATGACGCCGCCATCGCGCAGGAAATTCTGGCCAAAGCGTTTGCGGGCACGGTGTTCCGGGAAATTGCTCATGTGCTGGCCCCTTGTCCACTGTGGCGGTTTACTGCCATATTAATCGCCAGTTGCAGGGCTTCTTCCAAGCTGCCGATGTCGGCTGCGCCGGTACCCGCGAGATCCAATGCGGTGCCGTGGTCTACCGAGGTACGAATGATAGGCAGGCCAAGCGTGATGTTCACGGCACGACCAAAGCCCTGGAATTTAAGCACCGGTAGCCCTTGGTCGTGATACATGGCGAGCACCGTATCGGCCTTTTCAAGATGCTTGGGTGTGAAGGCGGTGTCTGCCGGTAGCGGGCCATCGAGTTGCATGCCGGTAGCGCGCAATTTATTCAGGCAGGGAATGATCGTGTCGATTTCTTCGCGGCCAAGGTGACCGGATTCACCGGCATGGGGATTGAGCCCGAGTACTAGTATGCGCGGCGAAGGCAGGCCAAATTGTGATATCAGCGCTTCGTGCAAAATTGTAATGACTTGCTCCAATGAGGCGGCAGTAATGGCATCGGCAACGGCGCGTAAGGGCAGGTGGGTCGTTGCCAGCGCCACGCGGAGCTCGCCAGTGGTCAGCATCATCACGACTTTTTCAACACCGCAGCGCTCGGCCAGAAATTCGGTGTGGCCGCTAAAGGCGATGCCGGCGTCGTTGATAATGGATTTTTGTACCGGCGCGGTGACCATGGCGTGATAGTCGCCACGAAGGCAGGCATCGGTGGCGTGCGCCAGGGTATCAAGTACGTAGGCGGCATTTGCGGCGTCAAGTCGCCCAGCGGATACGGGACTGTGCAATTCGGTCGGTAAAACTTTCAAGGTGCCAGCGCGATGGGCCACGGCTGGTGAGCGCGCATCGCAGCGCTGTATTTCGATGGGCAGGCCCAGCTGTGTTGCGCGCTCAGCCAGCAGCACGGGGTCGGCCACCGCAACTAGCTCGGCCGGCCAGTCACGCTGGGCGAGTGCGAGCAAGATGTCGGGGCCAATGCCTGCGGGTTCACCTGAGGTAATAGCAATACGGGGAATCATGGCTGTGTTGATCTAGCTGATATCCGTGATTTACTTGCCATCAAGCGGTTTGATGCCGACTTACTTAATATCAACATAGGCTTCGTCGCGAATCTTGCGCAGCCAGATATCCAGCTCTTCGTCGAATTTGCGCTCGTGCAGAATGTTGCGGGCCATATTGCGGCGCAAATCCATGGTCACGTCTTGCTGGCGGCGATCTTCAACCTTGACGATATGCCAGCCATAGCGGCTTTTGAAGGGCGCGCTGACCTTGCCGAGGCTGGTGGCTTCCATCGCTTCATGAAATTCGGGCACCATTTGACCTGGGCTGGTCCAGCCCAGGTCACCGCCTTCTTGGGCCGAGCCAATATCTTCGGAGTAAGTTTTGGACAGATCGTAAAAAGACTCGCCATTCTGGGTGCGCTTGCGCAGGACGGCGGCTAACTGTTCGGTTTCCTGTTCGCTGCGGATGGCAGAGGGCTTCAACAGGATATGGCGCGCCCGGGTTTGGGCAATCACTTCATTGTGGCCGCGACTTTCGATCAGTTTGATAATGTGAAAACCGCTGGCACTTTTGAGCGGGCTAAGCACTTCGCCGTCTTGTACCATGCTGGCCTGATCGGCAAATAAACTGGGTAGGTCGGGCGCTTTGCGCCAGCCGAGATCGCTGGGATTTACATTCTCAGCTTTAAGTAAGGCGTCGACGTTGCCGCCGGATTTCAGCGCCTGATAGATCTTGTCGGCTTGAATTCTGGCGCTTTTTAATGCGCTCGGTTCGGCATCGCTGGAGGTTGCCACAAGAATATGAGCAAAGTGATATTCGGGCGCGGTGCGCTTGCGACCTTCGTCGGATTCGAGGTAGTTGGCGATTTCCTGATCGGTGACCTGGATGCGCTGGTTTACATTACCCCGCTGGACTTGCTGCAACAGCATTTCACGGCGTATTTGCTCGCGAGCGGCGGTATACGACGTACCTGACTCGTTCAGGGCCTTGCGGAACTGCTCCAGTGACAGGTTGTTTTGGCCGGCTATGCGCGCCATGGCAGCAATGAGTTGCTCATCGCTGATGCGCAGGCCGACTCGCTCAGCCATTTGCAGCTGGAGGTTTTCGAGAATCATGATGTCCATGACTTCGCGGCGAATCCGGTCTTCGGGTACGTCTTGGCCGGATTGCGCGATATTGGCGCGCACCTGTTGTAGGCGATCATCGAGCTCGCTGCGCAGGATGATATTGTCGTCCACAATCGCGACGATTTCGTCTAGCACTTCAACATCCGCGTGCACAGCGGCGCTGCCGCAAGACAGGGCTAATACTGCGGCGAGACCGCCAATACGTTTGAATCCGGTTTTAATCATCTTGATAGCCAAAAATATTCTCTTCTAGTACGTTAACGAGCTTGTCACCTAAACCGCCGAGGCCCTTGAGCTGAAATTCCAGCAAAATGGTTTCGTCGTGGCCGAGATCTTTAGACAGTGAATTGTCGTCTGGTTCCAAGGCGCGTTGGTGTAAGGCTCTGATTGTCCAGCAGCAGCTCTCGTAAGCGACGCCAAACAGGCTTTCAAGCGAGCGGCTGTCTTCCATATCGTAATGCCAGCGGCCGAACAACTGCCACTGGCGCCCAAGGGGAAAGCTGAGTGAGGCGTCGAATTGTTTGAGTTCCGGCCTATCGTCAGCATCGACGACGGTGAGGCGGCGCTGGCTGTAGCCGAAATTGTACAGGGTCTGGGGGCCGGTTCGATAGTGCCAGCCAAGATGCGCCTGATTAACGCGCCCATCATTGCGGTCGAGCACCATATCCGCCTGTAACCAAAGCTGCTCGGTGGCCTGCCAGCGCATCTCGGTGGCAAGGTCTGAAGAGCGTGCGCTGCGTCGCTCGGAGGTTTCTGCAGCGGCGCTGCTGCCAGCGGGTTGAATGGTAACGGTGCCGGGAATGCTGATGTTGCTCTTGAGCAGATTGGGGTCGGTGGCGATTGAGCCGGCAACTATCGTGTTGGGCAGGTCGATGCGGCGATCTTCGAAGTAAAAAGCCTGGCCGATGGCCAGGCGCAAGACTTCACGGCCACTGTCTTGGTCAATAAAACGGCTGCTAAGGCCCAGCGAAAGCTGCTTGGAATCGTCTATGCGGTCGTAGCCCGCAAAGCGCGATTCACGAAATAGCTGCTGATAGGAGAAGGGCAGCAGGCTGGTATCGAACACCGGTTGCGTTTCCTGGCCGGATTCGAAATCGCTGTAAAGATAGTACAAGCGCGGTTCTAGAGTTTGCAGCCAGTCTTGGCCCGAACGCTCGAATACTAGCGCCGCATCCAAACTCGCCATGGCGGCGGTGACCTCAGGGGTCTCTTCTATAACGCCCTCGTCGAGCTGATAACTGATATGGCGAGATTTGGCCGTGCCGATGAGATGGCCGGCGCGGCCAAGGTACGGAAGCTTGAGGCCGGCCTCGGCATAGCTGCGTACGCCGGTAATAAAGATACCGCCTTCGGCGGTAGTGTTGCTGTTTTCATAGTCAGTCACGTCAGCCAGAAAGAGGGGCTGTGGCCTTAAATTGTGAAGCTCTGGCTGAAACGCCAAGGTCCACTGTGGCAGCTTGCGATAGGGGTCACTGAGGTTGGCGAGAGTCTGATATTGCTGAACAGCTAGGCTCGAACGCCAAGAGTCACTTTGATAATTGACCCGCGCAAATTGATTGAGGTGGGTGCTGCGTGCAACCGACAGCGAGGCGAGACTGAGATCAGTAAAGTAGTCGTCGTCGCTAACCTTGGCGTAGTCGATGGCGGTAGACCAGTGTTCATTGATCGTGCCCTGCTCAGTCAGGGCCTGCAGCCAGCGGTCGCGATTGGCTTGCTTGTCGTCGTTTAAATAGGCGCTCGATAGTTTCCATTCGCTCCAGCGGTTGAGGTAGCGGGCTTCGGATTCGAGCATCTCACCACGGCGTTCCAAAAAACGGGGGGTCAGTGTCAGGTCATAATTGGCGGCGAGGTTAATGTAGTAGGGCACCGAAATATCCAGCCCGCCGTCACTGGAGGCGATACTGGGCCACAGAAAGCCGGTGCTGCGGCGGTCGTCGATCGGAAAGTCCAGCCAGGGAGTGTAGAACACAGGCACCCCTTTGACTCGAAGGCTGGTGTTGCGGGCAATGCCGCGGCCGCTGGCAAAATCGAGCTGAATATCCTCGGCCTTGAGCGCCCAAGCCTCCGAGTCGGGAGGGCATTGGGTGAATACGGTGTTGGTCAGTTGCAGGGTGTTTTCGGTCTGGCGTTGAAGCAGGCTGGCGCTGGCTCTTAGCCCGCTGTTGAAGGCCATAAATTGCGCGTTCTCGATGCGGCCTGTGCCGTCCTGGCCACTTAGCTCGGCACTGTCACCGTGAATGATCATGCCGGGCAGCGTGACGATAACATCGCCATCGAGCAAAAACTGCTGGCGCTGGCGGTCATATTGCGCACTGCCGGCGTTCACGCCCAGTTGGCCCTTATTCATCACCACATCGCCTTCCAGTGTCACTACGTTGCCCTCAAGCAGTGAGCGGTCGGCACTGGCGTTTAGGGGGGCATCGTCCGGGAGCAGATCGGCACCCTCCCAATCCCGAACTGGCGGCAGATAGAGGCCGTCGCAGCCCGGGCCCAGAGCGCAGTTGTTATTGACTGGAAACTCTTGGAGGCTGTACCAGTACCAGCGATTGCTATCGCCTGCGGGCGCCCTGCAACTGCTATCGTCAGCCGATACGGGGGCGGCTGTCAGGCTACACGCCAAAATGGGTGCAAGTAACAGGCGGCGGCTGGGCTGTGGGCGTGAGAAGTGATTCAATGGAATTAGTCAGGCTGATTAATGCAGGGTGGATGATAATGGATTCTTTGGTAGGATGCCCGCCTGCTGAAAAAATAAAGGCAAAAGGGCATGGATGAGCGACTTCGGCAATGGTGTGCGGCGCAATTGGCGGTTGCGGAGGAGAGACTGGCGCCAGCGGAAAATGTAGCTGGCGATGCCAGCTTTCGCTGCTATTACCGGCTTCGCCTAGATGACGGCCGCAGCTATATCGTGATGGATGCGCCGCCGGATAAAGTGGCCAGCCAGCCCTTTGTCGATGTGGCAAATCGCCTGCGCACAGCGGGAGTGCGCGCGCCGGGCATTGTAGCCTGCGATTTGGCGCAGGGCTGGATGTTGCTTGAAGATTTGGGTGACGAGCTCTACAAGCAGGCTTTTAAGGGCGGCGACAGCGCCGCTCTGATGGCGCAGATATTTGATGTGCTTGAAGTACAAGCCACTGCAGTGGCGCCTGAGGGGCTGGAGTCCTACAGTCGTGGCAAACTTCAGATCGAGCTGGATTTATTTCCCGATTGGTATCTGGACGTTGAGCGCAGGAATCCTTTTTCCGAGGCAGAGCGCGCCCAGTGGAACCACCTCTGTCGGCTGCTCTGCGACAGCGCGGCCGAGCAGCCCCAGGTCTTTGTTCACCGGGACTTTCATTCCTGCAACCTGATGTACCTAGGCGGAGCTGCTCCTGGCGTCATCGATTTTCAAGATGCAGTCCTCGGCCCTCTGACTTACGATTTGATGTCCATATTGCTGGACCGCTATATCGGCTGGCCGCGCCCACGTCTGGAGGCCTGGATGGAGGAATTTCGCCAGCGTGTTGCGCCGGAAGTGGATGCCCACTGCTGGCAGCGGTGGTGCGACTTGATGGGCTTGCAGCGTAACTTCAAAATTATCGGTATTTTTGCACGCCTATCACACCGCGATAACAAAAGCGGGTATCTTGAGCTCATTCCGCGTTTTGCCGGCTATGTGCGCGATGTGTTGAATCGCTACGCTGAATTTCAAGACTACCTCCCCCTACTGGAGCACCGGCTATGAAGGCGATGATATTGGCTGCGGGTCTGGGTAAGCGCATGCGGCCACTGACCACTGTTCGCCCTAAGCCGCTGCTGAAAGTGAATGGCAAGGCCTTGATCGACTATCAGCTGGAGCGTCTGGCTGCTGTCGGCGTGCGCGATGTCGTTATCAACCATTACTGGCTGGGCGAGCAAATTGAAGCCCATGTTGGCGCTGGCGAAGCTTATGGCCTAAGTGTGTGCTATTCCGCGGAGAATGAGTTGCTGGATACCGCGGGCGGCATGATTAATGCCCTGCCGCTGTTGGGCGACGCCCCCTTTCTACTGATTAATGGCGACGTCTGGTGCGATTACCCCTTTAAGGCCCTGCTCGAAAGGACGGTGCAAAGTGCGCATCTGGTGATGGTAGATAATCCAGAACACAACGACGGTGGTGACTTCTATTTGCGTGAGGGCCTGCTATATATCGAGGGGCCGGGTGAGGCGCTGACTTATGCCGGTATTGCGCTTATCAATCCCAGCTTGTTTGCGGGTAGCGAGGGCGGTTGCCTACCACTGAGACCCTTTCTTGAGCGAGCCATCGAGCTCGGTGCTGTCAGCGCCGAGCATTTTCAGCGGGAGTGGGTGGACGTTGGTACGCCCGAACGCCTAATTGAACTCGATGCTCGGGTGAGCGCCACAGTTGACGCATAGTTATCATCAAGACTATCTGATTGCGGGCTTATAAGGCTGCAGTTAACGCGGTAAACTACTCGCTTTCGCAAAGCTGCTGAGATTATCAATGTCTGACTATTGGATCGCCCCTTCCATATTATCCGCCAATTTTGCCTGCCTTGGCGCTGAAGTAGATGCCGTATTGGAAGCAGGTGCCGACGTGGTTCACTTTGATGTGATGGACAACCATTACGTCCCCAATCTCACCATTGGACCGATGGTCTGCAAAGCGCTGCGCGATCACGGTGTTACCGCCCCGATCGACGTGCATTTAATGGTGCAGCCGGTTGATAGCCTGATCGGCATGTTTGCCGAGTCTGGAGCCAGCTATATCACCTTTCATCCGGATGCCTCCACCCATGTCGATCGTTCGCTGCAGCTAATTCGCGATGCCGGTTGCAAAGCTGGGCTGGTGCTCAATCCTGCGCTGACTCCAGACTGCCTGCGCTACGTAATGGATCGGCTCGACATGATCTTGCTGATGTCGGTTAACCCCGGGTTTGGTGGCCAAAAATTTATTCCCTCCACCATCGACAAGGTGCGCGAAGTGCGCGGCCTGATTGATGCCAGTGGCTACGATATTCGGCTGGAAGTCGACGGCGGCATTTCGGCAAAAAATATTGCAGAAATCGCTGCCGCGGGAGCCGATACCTTCGTTGCCGGCTCGGCCATTTTCAGTGCCGACAACTACAAGAATGTTATCGACGAGATGCGCGCGCAACTGGCCTCTGTCTAAATCTCAGTGAATCTTCTCGATAGTATTCTGGGGCGGTCGCCGTTGGCATTGTTATTCGATCTTGACGGCACCTTGGTCGACAGCGCGCCGGATTTGGCCGCGGCGCTCGATGTTGCGCTTGTGGCTGGCGGATACAGCGCAGCGGGCATTGACGCCGCGCGCTACTGGGTAGGCAATGGTGCCCGCAAACTGCTGCAGCGGGCATTGGCCCATGCGCGCGAGTGCGAAGAAGCCCAGCTCGATGACGCAGAATTAGACCGGCTGCTCACGCATTTCTTCCAGGTTTATGAAGGCGCCTGCACCCAAAAAACGGTGTTATACCCCGGCGTGATGCCGGCGCTTCAGTGCTGGCATGACAGCGGAATTCGTATGGCCTGCGTTACCAATAAGCCTGAGCGCTTCGCACGCATTATTGTTGAGCATTTTGGCTTGAGCACAGTGATGCCTGTGGTATTGGGCGGCGATAGTCTGCCGACGCGTAAACCCGAACCCGAGCTCTTGCTTGAAGCTTGTAGGCAACTGTCGGTAGCGGTTGCCGAGGTCATTATGGTCGGCGATTCCAGCAATGACATACTGGCCGCGCGCGCTGCCGGTATGCCGGTGATTGCGGTGCCCTACGGCTATAATTACGGCAGTGACATTGCTGACGCGAATCCGGACTTAGTGATCGATAGCTTTGATTTGCTGTTATAAGGCGTCGGTGTGGAAGTCTTATACGGCAGCTACCATGGGTAAACCCGCTTGGGAGGTTTTACAAATGGAGGCTGTCGGGTAGAATGCTGGCTTCCAACTCTTTTTCTGATCTGGAGAAAACGGTGATCTGCGACGCCCGCACAGCGCTGCAATCTCATACCCGCCGATGGCGATGGTAGGCTACGTTACGCCCCCAACATCGTTATTTACCGTTTTTGAAGGATAGTGCAGTGACTCCCGAACAATTTGCCGAACTGGCCCAGCAGCCCTATAACCGCATCCCTGTGTACCGGGATGTTCTCGCCGACCTTGATACTCCGCTCAGCGCCTACCTGAAATTGGCACGTGGTCCCTACAGCTACCTGTTTGAATCTGTTGAAGGCGGCGAGAAGTGGGGGCGATATTCCATTATCGGCCTCCGGGCGACCACGGTACTCACCGTACGCGGGCAAGATATCAGCGTGAGCGAGAGCGGAGTGGTGGTCGAAACCAGTCGCAGTGCTGACCCTTTGATATTTGTTGAGGCTTTTCAAAAGCGCTATCGCGCACCTGATTTGGAACAGTTGCCCGCGTTCAATGGCGGCCTGGTGGGATATTTTGGTTACGACACCGTGCGCTATGTTGAGCCGCGACTTGTGGCCAGTTGCCCTCCTGACAAACTTGGCAATCCGGATATTCTACTGATGCTGTCCGAGGAGCTGGTGGTTTTTGACAATCTGGCCGGGGTGATCACGCTGATTGTTCACGCCGACCCGAACACGCCGGATGCCTACCACTTGGCGCAGCAGCGTTTGAATGATCTGGAAGCGCTCATGGCCGGGCCTGCTCCAACGCTCCAGGCACCGTTGACGGAGCCTGGAGATTTGCCCGAATCTGCATTCGAATCTGAAGTGGGTGAAGACGGTTACAGCGCCATGGTTGAGCGCGTGAAAGAATACACGCTCGCGGGCGATGTCATGCAAGTGGTGCCGTCCCAGCGTCTTTCTACGTCGTTTAATGCCGACCCGGTTAACCTCTATCGCGCCTTGCGCCGCCTCAATCCCTCGCCATATATGTTTTATCTGGACCTCGACGATTTTCATATTGTTGGCTCAAGTCCAGAAATTCTGGCGCGGGTCGAAGGCGATGAAATTACCTTGCGCCCTATCGCCGGTACCCGCCGTCGCGGTCATACCGAGGCTGAAGACAAGGCCATGGAAGCGGAATTGCTGGCCGACCCGAAAGAGATTGCCGAGCACTTGATGTTGATCGATCTGGGCCGCAACGATGTTGGCCGAGTCGCGCAAACCGGCTCGGTGGTCGTCACCGATCAAATGGTGGTGGAGCGCTACTCCCACGTTATGCATATTGTTTCCAATGTGACCGGCAAACTCAAAAAAGGTCTGTCGGCTATGGATGTACTGCGAGCCAGCTTGCCGGCAGGAACGCTCAGCGGTGCCCCCAAAGTGCGAGCGATGGAGATTATCGACGAGCTCGAGCCTGTAAAGCGCGGCGTATACGGTGGCGCAGTGGGCTATCTCGGTTTTAACGGCAATATGGATACCGCCATCGCAATTCGCACTGCGGTAATCAAAAACAAGCGTCTGTATGTGCAGGCCGGTGGTGGCATTGTTGCCGATTCAGTACCGCGGCTGGAATGGAAAGAAACCATGAACAAGGCGCGGGCGATGTTTCGCGCTGCGGCTATGGTTCAGGGTGTTGGCATTTCTGAAGCCAGCACGACTGATGTCGACCCTAAAAAGGGAGGGCAATAACATGTTATTGATGATCGATAACTACGACTCCTTTACTTACAACATAGTGCAGTACCTCGGCGAGCTGAAGGCCGACGTTAAGGTTGTTCGCAACGATGAACTGACCGTTGCGCAAATGCAGGTACTCAAGCCCGAGCGTTTGGTTGTGTCGCCGGGACCCTGTACTCCGAATGAAGCGGGTGCATCTATGGCGGCAATCGAATCCTTTGCCGGCAAAATTCCGATATTAGGTATTTGCCTTGGTCACCAGAGTATTGGACAAGTCTATGGCGGCGAGATTGTGCGCGCACGGCAAGTCATGCATGGCAAAACCTCACCTATTTATCACAGCGGTGCCGGTGTGTTTGAGGGCTTGAATAATCCACTGACGGCAACGCGCTATCACTCACTGATTATTGCTAAATCGAGTTTGCCGGCCTGTTTGGAAATGACAGCGTGGACGCAAACCGAGAGTGGCGTTGTCGATGAGATCATGGGTGTTCGCCACAAAACACTGGACGTGGAAGGTGTGCAGTTTCACCCAGAGTCGATATTGAGTGAGCACGGACATGACATGCTCGCCAATTTTTTGAAGCGTTGAGGACAGCACAATGAATATAAAATCCGCGCTGGATCGCGCAGTGCAGAACTTGAGTTTGAGCACCGAAGAAATGGCATCGGTTATGCGCGATATTATGACCGGCCAGTGCACCGATGCGCAGATCGGTGCTTTTCTTATTGCGCTGCGGATGAAGAGTGAAAGCGTTGACGAGATCGAAGGCGCCGCTAGGGTTATGCGTGAGCTTGCGACGCCGGTTGATATCAGCGGTCTAGAAAATGTTGTTGATATTGTTGGCACCGGCGGTGATGGCGCCAACCTGTTTAACGTGTCGTCGGCCAGTAGTTTTGTCGCGGCGGCGGCCGGCGCTCACGTGGCCAAACACGGCAATCGATCAGTGTCATCAAAAAGCGGCAGCGCAGACTTGCTGGAGACGGCGGGAATCAAGCTGGATTTGAGCGCCGAGCAAGTGGCTCGCTGTATTCGCGAAGTAGGCGTGGGTTTTATGTTTGCGGTTAACCATCACAGTGCCATGAAGCACGCGATAGGTCCGCGCAAGGAAATTGGCCAGCGCACTATTTTTAATATTCTTGGCCCGCTCACTAACCCCGCTGGCGTTACTCGACTGTTAATGGGTGTTTTCAGCGCCGAACTTTGTCGGCCAATGGCGGAAGTCTTAAAACGGCTGGGTGCAGAGCACGTCATGGTCGTGCATTCAAAAGACGGCTTGGATGAAATAAGCCTCGCCGCGCAGACGGTGGTGGCCGAACTTAAGGACGACGAGATTCGCGAATACACTATTAGCCCGGAAGATTTGGGTCTTGCGAGCCGCAGTCTGCTTGGCTTGGATGTGAGTGACAGTGACGCATCACTTGCACTGATCAGCAACGCTTTCTCGAAGCGCAGCAATGAAGCCGCCGACAAGGCGGCCGATATGGTCGCGTTGAATGCGGGCGCTGCCCTCTACGTAGCTGGAGTCAGTTCTTCACTTAAGCAGGGCGTGGCCTTGGCACAGGACGTGATTGCCAGTGGTCAGGCGCTGGAGAAAATGCGCGAACTGGCCAGCTTTAGTCAGGAGATGAGCTAGGGATGGCAACGCCAACGATTCTGAAAAAAATCTTGGCTCGCAAAGCCGAAGAAGTCGCAGAGCGCCGCCAGTCTTGCTCCGACGATGCCTTGCGCGAACAGCTGACGAGTGCGCCAGCGCTGCGCAGTTTTGTCGGCGCTATGCAAGCCAAACTGCATACAGGCCAATCAGCGGTCATTGCAGAAGTGAAAAAAGCATCGCCCTCAAAAGGCGTTATTCGTGAGAATTTTGATCCCGCAGCGATCGCAAGCAGCTACGAGCGAGGGGGCGCGGCTTGTCTCTCGGTGTTGACCGACATCGATTTTTTTCAGGGTGCCGATATCTATTTGCAGTCCGCACGTTCGGCCTGTTCGCTGCCAGTGATACGTAAGGATTTTATTGTAGATCCCTATCAGGTGGTCGAGGCACGCGTTATCGGCGCAGACTGCGTGTTGCTGATAGCGGCGGCGCTGCAAGATTCACAACTCCGCAGCCTTTATGAACTCGCGACCAGCTTGGGGCTGGACGTTTTAATCGAAGTGCACAATGAAGCGGAGTTAAAACGGACCTTGCCGCTGGGTGCCAAATTGGTGGGAATCAATAATCGTGACCTGCACAGTTTTGACACTTCGCTGAACAGTACCTATCGACTGCTCGAGCACATTGGCGACGACCGAATCGTTGTGACCGAGAGTGGCATTCACAGCGCTGCCGACGTGGCCGCCATGCGCGCCCACGGCGTGAACGCGTTTCTGGTAGGGGAAGCCTTCATGCGTGCCGATGAGCCGGGTGAAAAACTGGCGGAGCTGTTTGGAGGGGGTGTCGGACCCCTGACCCCTGACGTCTGACGCAGTTCAAAGTCTATATCATGTTTGGTTTGTGTGGGCGGCCAAGCCGCCCCTGCTTTTAGCGTCAGACATCAAGCGTCCGCCGTCCGACGAAAATCACCGCGTCCCAAACACCGCCATCGTCTTACCCTTAACCGACACTAAGCCCTGTTCTTCTAGCGTTTTCAAAACGCGGCCGACCATTTCTCGGGAGCAGTCAACAATGTGGCCAATTTCTTGGCGGGTAATTTTAATCTGCATGCCATCGGGGTGGGTCATGGCGTCGGGCTGCTTACACAAATCCAGCAGCGTGCGTGCAACACGGTCGGTGACGTCCAGAAATGCTAGATCGCCAACTTTACGGGTGATATCGCGCAGGCGTATCGCCATTTGCGTTCCCAGTGCAAAAAGTATTTCGGGTACTGCTCGCGCAATTCCTGGAATTTGCTGTAGCTGATCTCGGCCACTTCGCATTCGGTTTTGGTTTTTACCCAGGCGCTGCGTGTTTCCTCCGAATCGAAAACCCCCATTTCGCCGAAAAAGTCACCCTTATTGAGGTAGGCCACAATCATTTCGCGGCCTTCGTCATTTTCGATCAAAACGCTTACGGAACCTTCAATGATAAAATACAAAGCGTCACTATCGTCGCCTGCATAGATAATGGTGCTCTTGGCAGGGTGGCGGCGGCAATGGCTGAGAAATCCGTCAATATTTGGAATCTCGGGCTTCAGGGCACTGATCATTGTTGTATTCCCTCAAAGGTAAGTCCGAGAAAGCTAGCTGCGCTGTATTATGCCGTGGCAAGCTGCCATTGGTGACACCTGCGACGAAGTAGGGTACTTATGGTAGGATGAGAATTTCCGGACATTGAGGGCAGGAAGGCGCAATGGAAGTCAGCGTAGAATGGATTGATGGTGTCAGCTTTGAAGGCACCTCGGGCACAGGTCATCGCCTCGTGATGGACGGCCCTGAAGATCTCGGTGGCTGCAACAAAGGCGCGCGCCCTATGGAGTTGCTGTTACTGGGAATGGGCGGCTGTGCCTCCTTCGATGTGATGAGTATTTTGCGAAAATCGAGGCAAGATGTTCGAGGCTGTGTTGCTAAACTTGAGGCTGAACGCGCCGACGAAGTACCCGCCGTATTCACTAAAATACATCTGAAATTTTTTGTTAGCGGCGTTAATTTAAAAGAAGCTCTGGTAAAGCGGGCGGTAGAATTGTCAGCAGAAAAATATTGTTCTGCATCGATCATGCTGGAAAAGGCCGGAGTTGCCATTAGCCACAGCTATGAAATCGAAGGGTTAGCGGCGTGACAAGGCCGCCGGCCACCGCGGGTCTTCGTCATGTTGCGCTATTTGTTGAGCGTTATGAGGAGAGCCTGAGTTTCTATTGCGAGTTGATGGGAATGGACTTGGAGTGGCAGCCCGACGAAGACAACAGCTATCTCTGCTCTGGCAATGACAATCTGGCGTTGCACCGTTATAAAGGCGCCGAGTGGGACCCTGCGGCCCAAAGGCTGGATCATATTGGCTTCGTCATTGACCAGATGGACGATGTCGACCTTTGGTATGAATTTTTAAAAGCCGAAGGCGTGAAGATGAAATCGCTACCGCGAACCCATCGCGATGGCGCCCGCAGCTTTTATTGCGCCGACCCTGACGGCAATACTGTACAAATTATCTACCATCCGCCGATCAGCGGGCTGCGATTTGCGCGGGATTGATTCCGCCTATTCCTATGCGAGCGCTTTACCAGTAGTAGCTTGAGCGCGTCATTACTCTAGACGCCAGCGTCATCAGCTGCTTTATTCCTGGGCTAAAATCCTCCCCGCCGGCTTCCCGTGCCTTGCTGGCATGTGCAGATTCATCGCTGAGCATTTGTTCAAGTATGGCTCGCGATTTTTCGTCTTCCGGCATCAGCTGTTGCAAATGTTCGCGCAGATGTTGGCAAACCTGCTCTTCTGTTGCCGCGACAAATCCTAGGCTGATGCGATCCCCCAGTAAACCGGCAAGCGCACCGATCGTAAAAGAAGCTGCGTAAAAGGCAGGATTCAAGTAGCTGGTGCGGCTTTGCAATTCGTTGAGACGTTGCTCGCACCAGGCAAGATGGTCCACTTCCTCTTCAGCCGATGACTGCATGGCCGCCTTTACCTCGAGGTCCTTCGCTGTGAGTGCCTGACCGTGGTAAAGGGCCTGCGCACAGACTTCGCCGGTGTGGTTAATGCGCATCAATCCTGCTGTGTGACGGTTACCGTCGGCGCTGATCGCATTGTCGGCGCTGTGTTCAGCGGGGTTGCTGCGGCGCGGGGAGGCGCTGCCGGGAACGAGGGTTTTGAGTCCGCGGTCGGCGCTAATAAGCAGTTTGTCGAGAGTGGAAAGTCTACGTGTCATATAGGGCTCCAGCTATCGCCCAGTTTACTGAGGGGGGAACAGAAAGGCCATCGCTTCTATTTATATTCCGTCTCGGTAGAATCAGACAGCCGTTCGACTATCAGGCGTTTTAAAGTAAAGTTGGCAGAGGGTTTACTCATCTGGCGGTAGGGCATGGGTGCCTCGACAATGCGCGCGGCATTGTCGAGCAGGTAAATAGACGTTGGAATGGTAAGCCTAGCCTCAAGTGCATCGCTGTGTATCCGTCGGTAGAGCTCGACCCCCTGGGGCGTTGATACAGGCGGGGTTTGCGCACCAGCAATGCATTGCCGGCCGCTGCAATGGCGGTGGGGCTGCCGTGACGATAACGGGTCGCGCTATCGAATTGAGAAGGCCGAATGTGCAAGGCCGCGTGTCGTTCTTCCAGGCTATCGTTGGCAGGGGCAAAACGCAGCTAGTAGCGACCGCGACTAAAATCCAGCGTCAGGTCGCCGCGGAAGGTGTGAGCGCGAAAATCGAAATCCTGAGCTTGGATTTGACGTTGCGGGTCGAGCAAGATGTCGAGGTGGTCGGAAAGGTTTTCTTCACAATGCGTTTGCGGCAGGCGCAAGATATCCGCTGCCTGTGCCTGCGAGGGCAGGCACAGGATCAGAAGGCACCAGAGGCTAGCTTTCCCGCGCGATAGCCCGGTAGCCAATATCCTTGCGGTAATAAACACCATCCCAGGTGATTTGCTCTGCCAGTTGGTAGGCTTTTTGTTGTGCTTCGGTCACGCTCAATCCCAGCGCCGTGGCACAGAGCACGCGTCCGCCGTTGGTCACTACGGTATCTCCATCGAGTGCAGTACCCGCGTGAAATACCTTTGAGCTGCCATCGCCGCTTGCTTTCGGCAAGGTGATGGCTTTTCCTTTTTCATAGCTGTTGGGGTAGCCGCCCGCAGCGAGGACAACGCCCACGGCCTTGCGCGCGTCCCACTGAATATGGTGCTCGTTGAGTTTGCCGTCTAACGCTGCATGGATGAGATCGATAAAGTCCGAGCGCAAACGCAGCATAATGGGCTGGGTTTCCGGGTCGCCAAAACGGCAGTTAAATTCGATGACCTTGGGCTGGCCATCATCGGAAATCATTAATCCGGCGTACAGAAAACCGACGTAGCGATGGCCTTCTGCGGCCATACCCTCAACCGTGGGCATGATGACCTGATCCATTATGCGCTGGTGGATAACAGGCGTAACGACCGGGGCTGGCGAGTAAGCGCCCATGCCGCCGGTATTGGGGCCGGTGTCGCCGTCGCCAATGCGTTTGTGATCCTGGCTGGTGGCCATGGGTAAAACGTTGCTGCCGTCTACCATGACGATAAAGCTGGCTTCTTCGCCTTCGAGAAACTCTTCAATGACCACGCGGCAGCCGGCTTCGCCGAAGGCGTTACCGGACAGCATGTCGCGCACAGCAGCTTCTGCTTGCTCTACCGTTTCGGCCACGATAACGCCTTTGCCCGCAGCCAGACCGTCGGCCTTAACCACGATAGGCGCACCCATTTTGCGGATGTAGGCCAGTGCAGGTTCGACCTCGGTGAAATTTTGGTAGTCCCCGGTCGGTATTTTATGCCGGGCTAGAAAGTCCTTGGTAAAGGCTTTGGAGCCTTCAAGTTGCGAGGCGCCTTTGCTGGGGCCAAAACAGCTTAGGCCTCGCTTTTGGAAATAATCAACGATGCCTCCAACCAGGGGTGCTTCTGGGCCAATAATGGTTAGGCCGACATGTTCTTTTTTGGCGAAATCTGCAAGGCCCTCGAAGTCCATGATGTCGATGGCGATATTTGTCATTTTGGCTTCGCGCGCAGTACCGGCATTGCCGGGTGCGACGAATACTTGGCTGACGTTGGCCGTTTGCGCTGCCTTCCAAGCCAGGGCGTGCTCGCGCCCGCCGCCGCCGATGATTAGGATTTTCATTGTTTACCTTTGTCGTAAGCCGAGTTTACATTGCTGCGCAGCGAGTGGTCTGACGTTAGACGCTACAGGCGAACTCGGTAATTTCTTCGAATGTAGTTAGTCTTTTTGGACGGCGCAGCCGTCGCGTCTGACATCCGACTCCAGTTCCTAATGCCTAAAATGTCGCATTCCGGTAAATACCATTGCCATGCCGTGCTCGTCGGCCGCGGCGATAACTTCATCGTCGCGAATCGACCCGCCGGGCTGGATAACGCAGCTGATCCCCACGCTGGCAGCGTTGTCGATGCCGTCGCGAAAGGGGAAGAAGGCATCGGAGGCCATGACCGAACCTTTGACTTCCAAGTTCGCATGCTCGGCTTTGATCGCGGCAATACGAGCAGAGTTAATACGGCTCATTTGGCCGGCGCCAACGCCGATAGTGCGACCGCCATTACCATAGACAATCGCATTGGATTTCACCATCTTGGCGACCTTCCAGGTAAACAGCAGATCACCAATTTCCTCTGCGGTCGGCTGGCGCTTGCTGACTACCTGCAGCTCAGCGACAGCGATCATACCGAGGTCGCGGTCCTGCACCAGCAGGCCACCGGTGACCCGTTTAAAGTCGAAGGCGGCATCGCTGCGCAGCCATTCGCCACAGGTAAGCAGGCGCACGTTTTTCTTGGCGGTAATCACGGCTACGGCTTCATCGGTGACTGAGGGAGCGATAATCACTTCGACAAACTGGCGCTCGCAGATGCTGGTAGCAGTTGCGGCATCAAGCTCACGGTTAAAGGCAATTATGCCACCAAAGGACGATTCTGGGTCGGTGGCAAAGGCCTTGTTGTAGGCCTCACTTAAGGTCGGAGCAATCGCAACACCGCAGGGGTTGGCGTGTTTGACGATGACGCAGGCGGGCTCGTCGAACAGTTTAACGGTCTCGAGCGCGGCATCGGTGTCGGCGATGTTGTTGTAGGACAGCTCTTTACCTTGTAGTTGACGCGCGCTGGCGATTGAGCCGACGGGTGCGTTTTTCTCAATATAAAATGCGCTGCGCTGATGTGAATTTTCGCCGTAGCGCAGTTCCTGCTGTTTGCTGAACTGGGTGTTAAAGGTGCGCGGGAACTGCTCGCTGCCACCGTCGACGAGACGGCCGAAATAATTGGCGATAGCGCCGTCATAGGCGGCGGTATGTTCATAGGCGCGTATGGCGAGATCAAAGCGTGTTTTGTAGCGGGTTGATCCGCCGTTGGCGTCGAGTTCGTCAAGGATGCGTTGATAGTCGGAGGCGTTGACGACAATGCTGACGTCTTTATGGTTTTTCGCTGCGGCGCGCACCATAGTGGGGCCGCCAATGTCGATATTTTCAATCGCGTCTTCAAGCGAACAGTCGGCTTTGGCAACGGTTTGTTCAAAGGGGTAGAGGTTGACTACCACCATATCGATGGCGGAAATGCCATGTTCGTCCATCACACCATCGTCAGTGCCGCGGCGACCGAGAATGCCGCCGTGTACTTTGGGGTGAAGGGTTTTTACGCGGCCGTCCATCATTTCGGGAAAGCCGGTGTAGTCAGAAACTTCCCTGACGTCTATGCCGTTTTCCTGCAGGAGGCGAAAGGTACCTCCGGTTGAGAGTAACTCAACGCCCCGTTCGCGCAGTGCGCGAGCGAAATCGACTATGCCGGATTTGTCTGAAACACTAATAAGTGCACGCTTTACGGGTCTCGCTTGCTCTGCTGTGCTCATTGAAGCTCAGTTACCTTGTTTGATCGCAAATGAAAAGATTGGTCATAAATAGAAAGCTTAATCGTGAATATAAAGCCTGATCGCGAGTCGAAAAGTGAATTGGGCGGCCTACAGCAGCCCGTATTTCTTAAGCTTTTTACGCAGCGTTCCACGATTCAGGCCCAGCAGCTGAGAGGCGCGGGTCTGATTGTTACGGGTGTAGCTCATCACTTTTTCGAGCAACGGCGCTTCCACCTCAGACAAGACCATTTCATAGACGTCGGTAACGTCTTGGCCATCGAGCTGATCAAAGTAGTTTTTCACCGCAACCGCTACGTTTTCACGCAGTGATTGGGATTCGGCGATAGCCGCGAAAGTATCGGAGCCAGTATTTTCTACCAGCTCCAGTTTTGTTTCTGCACTCGCACTCATGCTGCAATTTCCCCTGTGTCATATTGCTGCCAATCGTCGGCAAAAGCCTGGATGGCGTCCAACTGTTCGCTCGCACTGAGCAGTCCATTGAAGTGCTTGCGTATCGATTCTGTTCCCGCCGCGTCCTGTAAATACCAGGACAGGTGTTTACGCGCGATTTTCAGCCCCTGCCGCTCACCGTAAAACTGGTGTAGCGCCCGCACGTGGCCTTCAAGCGTTGCGCAAAATTCTGCTCGCGACACTGGTTCCGCCAACACTCCAGTGGCCAGATAGTGGTTGATCTCGCGAAACAACCAAGGCCGACCCTGAGCACCGCGACCAATCATCACGCCGTCGGCTCCGGTGTAGGCCAACACCTCGCCCGCCTGCTGTGGTGTGCAAATATCGCCATTGGCGAATACCGGTACACCCACTCGCTGCTTGATGGCGGCGATGGTGTCGTATTCCGCGCTACCCTTATAGCGACAGGCGCGGGTTCTGCCATGTACGGCCAGAGACTGTATGCCTACATCTTCAGCGATAGCTGCGATCTCGACGCCATTGCGTTGCTCCGGCGACCACCCTGTGCGAATTTTCAGGGTAACCGGTACGGTCACTGCGGCGACGACCGCTTCCAGAATAGCCCGCACCAATTTTGGGTCACGTAAGAGTGCGGAACCCGCATCTCGACGACAGATCTTCTTGGCCGGGCAACCCATATTGATATCAATTAACTCGGCCCCGAGTGTTTCGTTATATTGGGCTGCTGCTGCCATTTCGGCTGGATCTGCGCCAGCGATTTGCACCGCTCTGGGCGTTGCGACGTCATGGGCAAGTCGCAGCAGGGTCTTGCGGCTATTGCGCAGCTCGGCATTGCTAATGACCATTTCTGAAACAGTCAAGCTCGCGCCGAACTGACGACATAGCCGTCGAAACGGCAAATCTGTGACGCCCGCCATAGGCGCGAGAACGGCCCTGCCTAGCAAGATGAAGTGGCCAATCCGGATCATGGTCAGTCCTACAGAGCAGCGGAAACTCACGAAAAAATGAGGCGTAATCATACTATCTTGCGGACGGTCGATAAAGACTTGTGTTTATCTTTTAACCAGTATATTAGGGCTTAGCTTCCATGCCTTGAGGGGTGGAAGCGCATCTGGTAGTTCACCGCGGTCTCGCCCGGGTCAAGAATGCTGATATTGATATGAACCGTCTGCTGACTGGGCATAAATTCGAGGCCGCTGAGCTCTCCGGCCAAGTATTCATCGGGGGTGAAGCGACGAGAGGCTATAGGTCTATCGTTTTGATCGTGAAATTCCAGCTCGATAACAGGAAAGGGTTGTTCAAATACTGCCTGATTGACGATCAGTGCGTCGATCAGAAGGCTATTTTCGTATTTTGGGTGAGAATAGATATTTAAGCCGCGCGAGCGAATCAGAGGCAGATTTTGCGGCGGTGGCAACAAGCATGGCTGGCTCGCGGCGAAGAAATTCATTGCATTACAAGCGCTGGACAGCTGCGGGCGGTAGACGGACTGGGCAATTCGATCAAAATTTGCCATGGTAATCTGGGCGGCCAAGGCGAGTGCCGCCAGCACTGTCAGCAGACTCCAGCCCAGTTGTTGCCGGTTGATACGCAGTTGTCGATTACCTTGGTAAACCAGCTGCGCGAAAGCGTCGTCTGTTGCTGGCGGGATGCTGTCGGCGACTACGACTGGCGTTGTAGCGTCTGTGCCCTCGCCAACCTCGCCTGCGCTGGTCTCCGCGTCTACGCTGGGGGCTTCGCTGAGGGTGATCGATGCACTGAAACCCTCGCGCCGCTCTGGGGGCTCAGGCGCTTCATCGATATTTAGCTCTTCGATGTGCGCTTCGTACGGCTCATCGCATTGCTGCAGGCCCGGGAGGCCATTGTCATCATCGAAGAGAATGTCGTCGTTGTTAAACTCAGCAGTTGACTCAGCATCGGCTGGTTGTTCATCGCTGTCGGGGCTTTGCTCAGTCTCTATCCAGTGCTCGGCGGCATTAAAGATTTCCAAGCAGGCACCGCAGCGCACCAAGCCTCTGGCAGTCGCCAGATGGGTCTCGGTTACGCGAAAACTGGTTTGGCAGTGCGGGCACCTGGTGGCCTTGGCCGCCATAGGGTCTCCTGATCTGGTTGAATTTGCTGGGAAGTGTAAGTTATCTCGTGGCCATTGTGGAATTGCGAATGCCAGAAATACAACACCACCCGTCTTTTTCGTCAATTTTGAGCTTATTGAACCAGGTTTGGTAGCGTTCGATGATGGCGGCTGCCTGCTCCGCCAAGATGCCGGACAGCGCAATACGGCCGTCGGGTTTCAAATAGGAGGCTAGTCGCGGCGCCAGCTCAATTAAAGGCCCGGCTAGGATGTTGGCGACCACAATGTCGGCACAATCCGTTGACGGTTCTGGTGCAGCGCCGGGTAGATAGCAATGCAGGCGCTCGTCACCTAGCTCGTTGCGCTGTAAATTATCGCGGGTGGCCGCCAGTGCCTGCGGGTCGTTGTCCACGGCTGTCACACGGCTGGCACCCAACAGCAAGGCAGCTATGCCGAGTATGCCTGAGCCACAGCCGTAGTCGACGACATGGGCGACATTCAGGTTCTGGCTGTCGAGCCAGCGCAGGCACAAAAAGGTTGTCGGGTGGGTGCCGGTACCGAAGGCGAGTCCGGGGTCAAGCTTGAGGTTGACGGCCTGCATGTCAACCGGCTCGCGCCAGCTTGGGCAGATCCACAGACGCTGGCCGCATTGGATGGGTTGGTAGTGAGTCATCCACTCTCGCTCCCAATCCTTGTCTTCCAGAATCTCCACCCGTTGTGGGGGTAGGGTCTGGCCGTAGGCGGCCGCGAGGCTAATCAGGGTTGCGGGTATATCGGTCGCGGCGTCGAACAGGCCGGTGACTCGGGTCAGGTTCCACACAGGGCGCTCGTTTAGGCCGGGCTCGTACAGTGGCTGGTCAGCGTTGTCTTGCATCGTAACAGCGGCGGCACCGACCGCCAGTAGGGCGTCTTCCAGTACTTCGGCGCTGTCGCGGTCAGCATCCAGTGATAGCTGTAGCCAGGGCATAGCGAGTCTCAATCCAGATTTAGGGCGTGGGATGATAGCAGAAATAAAAAAGGGGCTGTTGCGCAGCCCCCCGGATTATCTGGTTATGTGTTTAGTCCTGCAGTTTTTTCTCGAGGTAGTGAATGCTGACACCACCTTGGCGAAAGGCACCGTCGCGCACTAAGTCTTTGTGCAGGTCTATGTTGGTGCGGATGCCGTCAACGACCAGTTCTTCTAGTGCTTGCTGCATCCGAGCGAGTGCAATGTCGCGGTCTTCGCCGTAAGTGATGATTTTGCCAATCATGGAGTCGTAGTAGGGCGGCACCGTGTAGCCACTGTAAAGATGTGAGTCTACGCGCACCCCGAAGCCGCCCGGCGCATGGTAATGCAGAATCTTGCCGGGGCAAGGAAGAAAGGTGCGCGGATCTTCGGCGTTGATCCGGCATTCAAAGGCGTGGCCTTTGACGACAACATCTTCCTGCTTGATGGAAAGTTTTTCGCCGGCCGCAATATGGAGCTGCCATTTGATGAGGTCGATGCCGGTAATCATTTCGGTTACCGGGTGCTCGACCTGAATCCGGGTGTTCATTTCAATAAAAAAGAACTGCCCGTCTTCGTATAAAAACTCGAAAGTACCTGCACCGCGGTAGTCAATTTTCTTGCACGCGTCGACACAGGCGTCGGCGGTGTCGTTGAGCGCTTTCTGATCAATGCAGGGGGGCGGCGCTTCTTCCAGCACTTTCTGGTGGCGGCGTTGCAGCGAGCAATCGCGGCCATTGAGGTGAATGGCATGGCCCTGTCCGTCGGCCAGTACCTGAATTTCAATGTGACGTGGATTTTCCAGAAATTTTTCCAGATACACAGTGCCATCACCGAACGCAGCTTTCGCCTCGGATTGGGTCACAAACACGGCGTTGAGCAATGCAGCTTCGCTATGGACTACGCGCATTCCGCGACCGCCGCCGCCTGCGGCGGCTTTGATGATAACCGGATAGCCGATGCGCCGCGCTACGACCTGGGTGCGTTCGCCATCGTCGGTCAAGGGGCCGTCTGAGCCGGGAACGGTTGGCACGCCAGCTTGTTTCATACACTTGATGGCAGACACTTTATCGCCCATCAGGCGGATAACGTCGGGTTTTGGTCCGATAAAAACAAAACCGCTGTTTTCGACCTGTTCAGCAAAATCCGCGTTCTCGGCGAGAAAGCCATAGCCGGGGTGAATGCCAACAGCGTCGGTAACTTCAGCGGCGGAAATAATCGCCGGGCCATTGAGATAGCTTTCGGTCGAGGAGGCGGGGCCGATGCAGACCGACTCGTCGGCGAGGCGAACGTGCATCAAGTCCTTGTCGGCTTGGGAGTGCACGGCCACGGTCTTGATGCCTAGCTCCTTGCAGGCACGCAATATCCGCAGCGCAATCTCGCCGCGGTTGGCGATAACTACTTTCTTCAACATGTGAGGCTTGATCCTGTCATTGCAGTAGGGAGCGGCGGTTAAACGATGGTAATCAGCGGTTGGTCGAATTCGACCGGCTGCGCATCTTCCGCCAGAATGGCCTCGACCACGCCGGATTTGTCGGCCTCGATCTGGTTCATCATTTTCATGGCTTCAACGATGCAGATGACATCGCCGGCTTTGACGTGCTGGCCAACTTCTACAAATGTGGGTGAGCCCGGTGAGGGCGCGCGATAAAAGGTGCCAACCATGGGTGATTTGACTATGTGGCCATTAAGCTTCGGTGCAGCCTCTTCGGCCGCCGTTGCTACCACGGGCGCCGGAGCAGGCGCGTAGGCCTGCGGTGCGTATTGTGGGTTGTACATCATGGGCGTGCCGGAATTACGGCTGATGCGCACAGACTCTTCACCTTCCTTTATCTCAATTTCGTCGATGTTCGATTCTTCGAGTAGTTCGATCAGTTTTTTTACTTTGCGTATATCCATGTCGGGCTCTCTAAATCCTTATAACAAGTTAATCTTTAGTCCAGTTGTGCGATCGCGGCATCCAGCGCGAGCTGATAGCCCTGTGGGCCAAGCCCGCAAATCACACCGACGGCAATATCGGAGAAGTAGGAATGCTGGCGAAAGGCCTCGCGCTTGTGGACATTGCTCAGGTGTACCTCGATAAACGGTATGGCAGTTGCCAGTAAGGCGTCTCTAAGGGCGACACTGCTGTGCGTGAAGGCGGCCGGGTTGAACACAATAAAATTGATACCTTCGCGTTGGGCATCGTGTATGCGTTCGATCAGTTCGTACTCGGCATTACTTTGTAAAAACTGGAGGTGGTGGCCGGCTGCCACTGCGGCTTCCTGCAGCTGCTGGTTGATCTCTGTTAGCGTTGTGGCGCCATAGATTTCTGGCTCGCGGGTGCCTAGCAAGTTCAGGTTAGGGCCGTGCATTACAAGTATTGAAGCCATAGTCTTTAAAAACAGTAAGTTATAGGTATTTTTTGCGATTCTGCCTCAGTGAAGCGGTCTCGTCTATCTGAAGTGGGGATTTTCCACGAAATAGCGAAGGATTTCCAGCGAGTTTTCAGAAGTTGTTAGGAATTTCGACGAATTTAGTGTGTGCACTGCTAACACCGCTGATGATTATTTGATCAGCTCTAGCGTCTGCAGAATGCCGTTCTCGCTGAGAATCTGTGGCAGTACGCGGGCTTTTCGCTCGCCGGGCAAGTACAGCAGATATAGCGGTATGCCATTGCGCCGATACTCGCTGAGTAGCGCGGTGATGTTTTCGTCGTAGAGGGTCCAGTCAGCCACGAGGTAGGCGATGTTTTTGTCGGCAAACGCGGCCCGCACAGCGTCTGTGTGCAAGGCGACCTTTTCATTCACCTTGCAGGTAATACACCAGTCGGCAGTTACATCGATGAACACCGGACGAGCGCTGCTGCGCAGCTCATTCAGGAGTGACTGGCTGTAATAGAGGGTATTGTCGCTAGTGCGCTCTGCGTTGGGATCCCGCGGTGCAAGTGCTGAGCTACCCAGCAGGGCAATCGCGAACAGTAAACTAACGATGGCTAAAAGCCGAGGCAGGGTTTGTCCCAGCCCCACCAGCCAGATAGCCAGTCCGAGGATCAGCCACGCAAGCAGGGTGGTCGCCATACCATCGGCGCCAGTTTGGCGGCCGATAACCCAGCACAGCCAGATAGCCGTCGCCAATAGCGGAAAGCCTAAAAATTGTTTAAGTCTCTCCATCCACACGCCAGAACGCGGTAGCGATTGCAGTGCGCGTGGATACAGTGTTAACAAAAATACGGGCAGTGCCATGCCAATCCCTAGGGCGGCAAATACAGCGAGCGCAGCGGCGGGCGGTTGGGTTGCTGCGAACCCTAGCGCAGTACCCATGAACGGCGCCGTGCAGGGCGTGGCGATGACAGTAGCCAAAACACCCGTGAAAAAGCTGCCGGTATAGTCACTGCGCTGGCTCAGGTTTTGGCCGGGCACGCTGCCGAGCAGGGTGATTTCGAAAGCGCCGAGCAGGTTCAATGACAGCACAAAAAAAACGCAGGACAGTAGGGCGACAAACCACGGTGTCTGTAGTTGGAAGCCCCAGCCGATAGCGGCGCCAGCGCTCTGCAAACCAATCAGCACAAGGGCTGCGGCGACAAAGCTGAGCACAACCCCAGCGCTGTATACGGCGCCGTGAGCGGCCGCTCTGCCTTCGCCGCTCTGGGTAAAGCTCAACACTTTCAGTCCGAGTACCGGAAACACGCAGGGCATCAGGTTGAGAATGGCACCGCCGAGAAGGGCAAACAGGAGCATTAGCCAGAGTGATTGCTTGGAGCGTTGTGCTGGAACACCGCTATTTTTAGCAGCGTTCCAGGTGTCTAACGAAATGCTGGTGACCGAGCCATTAGCAGGGTTTGCTCGAAACAGCCAATCATTGGGCGGGTAGCAAAGCCCTGCGTCCGCGCAACCCTGCGCCGTCAGCTTTAGAAGAAATGCGGTATCTCCAATAGTTTGCAAGGCGGTATTGGCAAAGTTGTAGTAAACCGGCGTTTCGCCAAAGTAGGGATCATCCTTTATGATCGCTTCGCCATAGTCGGCGGCGGTTGCGTCGATCTGGCCTTCGCGAAATAGCGCAATGGCAAATTTTTCTTGGTAGAGGTAGTAATTGTCGGCAATCTGCCAATTGATGTTCAGGGCATTTTGCGTCAGCGTGACAACGGGTGTGTAAGCCTCAGTAACGGAGAGAAATGCGGGGGCCTCGTCGGCAAAAACTGCCTTATTCGGAGTCCAGTCTTGGGCGGCGGTACTCAGTGGCAGCAGGCAGAGGCACAGCAACGGTGCAATCAGTGAGGTAAACTGTAAAAATAGGCGCATCACTCGGTCCAAAAAATGCGTAGAATTCCGCTCTTGCTTAGGGCGTGCGTAGCGCGAATAAGTTCCGCCGCGAAAGCGCATTGTAATCGATTAATTACGCTTTTTTGCAGGAATATCGAAGATGTTGCCAGTTTATAGGATATTATTTTGAAATGTTGTAAGCGCATAGGCGCGTGCATGCTCATTCTGTTTTCAGGGCCATTGGCGGCGCTGGAGTTCAGTGATGGCTTTGTGCGAGGTTTGCCGCCAGGGCAAAAAAACACGGCGGCGTTCTTTACCCTTGAGAATATGACGGCCACGCCTTGGACTATAGTGCGGGTGGCGAGTCCTGCCGCCGAACGTGTTGAAATGCATCAACACAAACACCGCGATGGGATGATGGGGATGCGTGAGCTGGAGAGGCTGGCGGTAGAACCGAATTCATCCGTGGAATTTGCGCCCGGTGGACTGCATCTGATGTTAATTGGCTTAAAGCAGCCCTTGCGCGAAAATGATCAGGTGCTGTTGCAGTTTTTCAGTGATTTAAACGAAGAAGTGTCAGTGACGTTTCCGGTGATCAGCGTTATCAATGAGCACCGTCATCACTAGTGCGCATTCAAATTTGGTGATTGAGGTAGAAGAAGTTGTTGCTATTTAGGGAGTATATTGCATGAAAACGGCCTGGCTGACCGAGCGTTGGCAGCAATTACGCGAAGCCGCTGAAGACTGGTTGGGCGGAAAAAATACGTTTAAGTGGGTTTTGGCGGGTTTTTTGTGCTCCACCGTACTGGTTTGCGTGCTGGGAATGATGTGGAGCAGCGAACCTGAAAATATCCCCGTTTATGATGGTGGCGATCAGCCTCGTGTTGTTGGCATCATCACAACGAATATGTTGATTGCCGTCAGTGAAACACTACTCGATAAGCCCGGCGGCTTTATCAGTAACGATATTGCGCCCCCCGGTCTCTTTATGGATAACATGCCGGCTTGGGAATACGGCGTGCTCATTCAGGTACGGGAACTGTCACGTTCGATGCGCGAGAGCTTCAGTCGTTCGCAATCGCAATCAACGGAAGATGTTGCGCTAGCCAAATCCGAACCGCGCTTTAATTTTTCCAACAACAGCTGGGCTGTGCCCGCATCCGAATCCGAATATCGCGACGGCATCAAGTACCTGAAACGCTACCGTGATCGGCTGGCGAATGCTGATGATCCACAGGCTCAGTTTTATGCCCGTGCCGACAATCTGCGATATTGGCTGTCGTCAGTTGAGTCTCGTCTTGGCAGTCTCTCCCAGCGCCTGAGTGCGAGTATTGGTCAGCGCCGTCTCAATACCGATTTGGCTAATGATGTCGCCGCGCAGCAATCTACCAATGCGCCATCGGATCAGATGATAAAGACGCCGTGGTTGAAGATTGATGACGTTTTTTATGAGGCGCGCGGTAGTTGCTGGGCGCTGGTACATTTTCTCAGGGCTATCGAAAAAGATTTTTCTGGGGTACTCGACAACAAAAACGCACGGGTGAGTGTGCAGCAGATTATTCGTGAGCTGGAGCAAACCCAGGAACCGATGTTCAGCCCCATCATTCTCAATGGTAGCGGGTTTGGCTTGCTGGCTAACCACTCGCTGGTGATGGCCTCGCATATCTCGCGCGCCAACGCTGCGTTGATAGATTTACGTGAACTCTTGTCTCAGGGATAAAATCATGCGTTTCAAATTACTAGTCGTGTCATGGCTCGCGCTGTTGATAAGCGCCTGCGCGCTGAGTCCACAACAGATGACTATTCAGCCCTTGCTGGAGAGCAGCAGCAGTAATATCGGCGAAGGTCGAACCTTGTTTGTGGAAGTGCTGGATGCGCGTGAGTCGTCTGCAATAGGCAGCCGTGGTGGCATCTATAAATCAACCAGTCTAATTACGCTTGCCAATGATTTACCCACGGCAATTCGCGATGCCGCCACCCAGCAGTTTCGCGACATGGGCTTTGTTGTGCAGGCAACACCGCAGGCAAGCGCGGATATTCGCATCATTGTCGATAAGTTGAGCTACAGCGACCCGGATACCAGTGCGCTTGGTTTTGATATCGCCTTAGAAGCTGTTTTACGCGTAGAGGCCAAACAGCAGGGTGACAAATACAGCGGTCGTTACCAGATTAAAAACAATAGAACCTATGCGACAGTGCCCGGGCGTGATCGCAATGAAGAAATGATTAATGAAGCCTTGTCAGGCGCTTTGCAGCGCCTGTTTAGCGATCCGAAATTACTAGCCTTTACCCTGAGATAGAGGCCGTATTTTTGTCGGACGTCGGACGTCGGACGCTAAAGCGCAGCTAACAATTCGCGGTGTCTGGCCGCTGGCAAACGGGGGCCGTAGTTACTAACCACCTCGGCCGAGGCGCGGCTGGCAAGTCTGCCAGCGTCGGCAAAACTCAAACCCTTGCTGATACCGTACAAAAAGGCACCGGCAAACATGTCGCCAGCGCCGTTGGTATCAACCGCTTTCACTGTGTTGGGTGCTATTTGAATCAGCTCGCTGCCGTCGAACACTAGCGCACCTTTAGCGCCCAGCGTGATAGCAAATGTCTTGGCGACACCCTTCAATGTTTCGACTGCGGCGTCGAGATGTTTGGTTTGTGCCCAGCCCAGAGCCTCGTCTTCGTTGCAGAACACCATATCCACACCGTCCCCCAGCATTTCCAGCAGGCCGTCACGGAAAAATTCAACCATGCCAGGGTCGGAGAAGCTGAGTGCTGTTTTCACACCCCTTTCTCTGGCGATGGCATGGGCCTCTATGGCGGCTGCACGGCCCGTGGGCGAGGTGACCAGATAACCTTCCATATACAGATACTCGGAATCGGACAGCGCTTCTTTATTCAGTTCAGTAGCCGATAGCGTTTCGCTGATGCCCAGATAGGTGTTCATGCTGCGCTCGGCGTCTGGTGTGATCATGACCAGGCAGGTGCCGGTGATACCTTCGCTACTTTTTTGCAGGTAGTCGGCATCTACCCCGGCCTCCTTGAGATCATTCATATAGAATTCGCCCAGCGCGTCATCGGCAACCTTGCAGGAGTAGAAGGTTTTGGCGCCGAAGTAGCTGGCAGCGATTATAGAGTTTGCCGCCGAGCCACCGCTGGCTTGTTTGGCGTGAACGAGATGCCCTTCGAGCGATGTTAATATGGCGGTTTGGCGTTCGCGGTCAACCAGAGTCATCAGCCCTTTGTCGATTCCCAGGAGAGTAAGATCTTCATCGGAGACTTCAATTTCAGTGTCGACCAAAGCAGCGCCAAGGCCATAAACGTGGTATTTGCTCATAAGGAATTCACAATTTCATTAGCAGAAACGTTACATTATCCGGGTTGTTTAACGTTTTGCAAACGGTTACTTGTTAGAATGTCGCTATGGTTGCAAAGAAAAAATCAACGGTAAAGCGTCGCCCCAGGCGTTACATCACCCCGCAAGGCTTGCTTAAAACCGGCGCTATTTTGTCTGTTATCGGCTTTGCTTTTGTCATTTATTGTGATGCGCGTGTGCGCGCCACCTTTGACGGTATTCGCTGGCAACAACCCGCTAGAGTCTACGCGCGCCCCCTGATTTTAGCGCCCGGCGCGTCGATAACACCGGTAGACTTGCAGATTGAACTCGATTTGCTGGGTTACGAACGTGACCCAGGGTTGCGCTTTCCCGGTACCTATTACCGGCAGGCATCGGTAGTCGCCATTCACTATCGCGATTTTGCCTTTCCTGAGCAGAAGCGCAGCGCGGAAAAGGTGCTGGCACATTTTAATACTCGGGGCATCACTCGCGTAGAGTCTATGGACGGGGGCCAGCTCGAGGAAGTGATGCTCGAACCGACGGTTATCGGTGGCATCTACCCCAGTTTGCGGGAAGACCGGCTGCTGATACGCCTAGACGAGACTCCGCGCATGCTGATCGAAGTCTTGCTGCAGGTTGAAGACCATCAATTCTACGAACACTTTGGTGTGTCGCCGCGCGGTATTGCTAGAGCGATGCTGGCAAATCTAAATGCAGGCAAAACCGTGCAGGGTGGCAGCACCCTTACGCAGCAACTTGTCAAAAACATGTTGCTGACACCTGAGCGCAGCTTGTGGCGAAAAGTGCAGGAAATGATTATGTCGGTTTTGCTGGAAATTCATTACAGCAAAGACGACATTCTCGAGGCCTACATCAATCAGGTTTACCTCGGGCAAGAGGGTTCGCGCGCAATACATGGCTTCGCCCTCGCGGCTAGGCACTACTACAACAAACCGCTGGACGAGCTGAGCTTGGCGCAGACAGCGACGTTGGTCGGCCTCGTGAAAGGGCCGTCTTATTACGATCCCTGGCGTCACGAAGAGCGAGCGCAATCCCGGCGAAACCTAGTGCTTTCCGAATTGGCAGAGCGCGGTTGGCTGACCGCCGAGCAATTGGAGGTTTGGCAGGCGCAGCCCCTGGGCCTCGCAAAAAGCAGTGCGGTTGAGGGTGTTTATCCGGCTTATGTTGATTTAGTGCGGCGGCAATTGCGCCGTGACTATCGCAACAACGATTTACAGAATCATGGGCTACGCGTGTTCACGCCATTCGACCCGGTAGTGCAGCGCCGTGCCGAGCAATCGCTAACACGTACGCTGAGCGGCTTTGGCAAGGCCTACGAGGATTTGCAGGCAGCAATGGTGGTAAGCGCAAGCGACAATGGTGACGTGTTGGCCGTTGTAGGTGGCAAACGGCCACGCTATGCGGGCTTTAATCGCGCGCTGGATGCCCTGCGCCCGGTCGGTTCGCTGATTAAACCAGCCATCTATCTAACCGCTCTGTCGCGGCCGCAGGAATACACCTTAGCCACTTTCATCGACGACAGCCCGGTGGCGGTGCGCAACCCCGATGGGAGCCTCTGGCAGCCGCAAAATTTCGACAAGCAAGTGCATGGCCGGGTGATGCTGCATGAGGCCTTGGCTAAATCCTATAATTTGGCGGCAACGAAATTAGGCTTGGCTTTGGGCGTGGACAATGTTGCTTTGACTCTCAAGAAACTCGGCATCAACCGGCCGGTGCCCAAAGTGCCAGCTATGCTACTGGGCGCAGCCGAGCTGTCACCGCTTGAAGTAACCCATATGTATCAAACCATCGCTGCTGGCGGTCAGGTTAACGCCTTGCGTGCCATTTATGCGGTCACCGACAGTGCCGGCAAACTGCTGGCCCGCTACCCGCAGCAGCCCCGGCGAACACTGGATGCAGATGCTGTGCACTTGCTTCAATACGCTCTGATGGAAGCTGTGCGCGAAGGAACCGGTCGGGCTGTTTACAAGGTATTGCCTCCGGATTTTCGGGTGGCGGGTAAAACCGGCACCAGCAATGATTTCAGGGATTCGTGGTTTGCCGGTTTTTCCGGTGACTACGTGGCCACCGTATGGATGGGGCGAGATGACAATAAATCCATGGGCCTAACCGGTAGTAGTGGCGCGCTGAAGGCATGGCGCGCTTTTATGGCCGAGGCTAGCCGCGAGTCGATGCCCTTTCAGCCCGTTGAGGGCGTTAGTAATCGCTGGATAGACCCGGAGAATGGCTTGGGCAGCCATAGCTGGTGCGAGGGTGCGCGCCAAATGCCCTTTATTGGCGGCAGTTGGCCGACGCGGGAATCTTCCCGTTGCGCTCGCGGGCTGCCGCAAATATTTCAGTGGTTTCGTCATGTCTTCGACTAAACAAAAGCAGGGTTCTGTTCGGGACTCGCCGCTGACACTTGCGGATATTCAGCAGGCTTTCGGACGGTTTCGTCCGCGCAAGCGCTGGTGGCGGCGTTGGGTGAAACGCTCGGCGGTGGCGCTGCTGGTTCGTGATGGCAAGGCGGGGCCGGAAGTCTTGATGATCAAGCGCGCTGACCGTGAAGGCGACCCCTGGTCTGGGCATATGGCCTTTCCTGGTGGTCGTATGGAAACCGATGATCAGCATAGCCGCGCGACCGCTGAGCGGGAAACGCGCGAGGAAATTGGGGTCGACCCAGAGCAGGTCGGGCATTGTATTGGGCGCTTGTCAGACATTCTCAGCCGGCCGCACAGTGGCCGTCGGCCCATGGTCATTACGCCCTATGTATATATCGTGCAGGTGATTCCGGAGCCAAAGCCTAACCACGAGGTGGCCGAGGTGATCTGGGTGCCGTTGCTGTATCTGGCAGATAAGGCGAATCGCGAACAGATGGTGTGGGAGCGCGGGCGCTTGAAATTGCATTTGCCCTGCTACCTGTACAAAGACAGAAGAATTTGGGGTTTGTCGCTGGTGATGCTGGATGAACTAATCGGCCTCTTCGGGGCTTAGGTCTTCTTCCTCCATTGAGTTGTCGAGACGTTCACGCAGGACCTCGTTTCGTTGCTGCTGCATTAGAAAAATCTTGGTATCCGTAAGCAATTCTTTTCTTTCTGGTGAGGGTTTGGCCGCTTCGGTGAGTACGGCTTTATCGGCGCTGCCATTGAGAAATTTTCGAATAAGTTGCAGGCTTACGGCCGATTTTTTCTTATCGATGTAGAGCCAGCGTTTGTCGTCGTCGACGTTGCCACTCAAGTAGGCATTGCGATGCTCCAGCCAATAGACGCCACAGCGCATAAGACTGAAATCGCCCACTCTGCCATAGCTGATATTCGGTGTGTTTGGGTTGAAACCATCATCGGGAATGTCGGTGATAGGGTTCAGTACCAGCAACCATTCGCTACCGTTGGCAAAACCGTCGAGCTTGGCGCGGCACAGCGAGCCCGTGTCGCCCCAAATCCGGATGTCGTTGCGATAGAGCGTGCCCTGCAACACCTCGTCGACCTGTAAATCCATAGAGTTGCCCTTATGCGACCTTACCTTACCAAGCACAATGGTGGCGCCGGTTTTGTCGACTTCAGCAAAGTTGCCCTGCCAGACACAGCTACAGGCGAGTACCTGCCCAGTGTGGCCCAGCAGGGCCAGCAGACATAAAATCAGGACATAGTGTAGTCTGGCAATAGGCATAAGGTCTTATCCGCAGGTGCGCTGGGAAGCCTACTGAAAGGAGCAGATTAGCTCAAGTGTGCGCCCCTAAATTTTCGTCGAAATCTCGGCCAGTGTGGCGCGCTCAGTGTGCATTTCTGCGATTTCCGCCCTTGGCAGTATAAAGCTGCCAGTCAATGGCCTTCGGGGCCCTGCCAATTGGCCACTCCGGGATCGCTATGGGCCACCACCAGAGTAAAGCTGCCATCAGTGCCGAGTTGTAGCTAACGTGTGTTGAGTGACGCTTGCCGATAGCGGTCAACAAAACTTTGCAGGTGGCGATGCCACAGCAACTAAATCGTCGGAAGTATTGCAGGCACAAAAAACCCGGCTTCACGCCGGGATTTTTGTGCTGCTGCTGGTACTTACTACAGATCAACCACGACACCGAAGAACATGCCGCTAACGGCAATATTGAATGCCTCGTCGTCGTCGCCTTCAAGGTCCATTGAGAAATCGCGAACGCCAAGCTCAAGGCCGACGATGCCAAAAATTTCGTAGCCGATATTTACTTTGGCGTCGATAATGGAGTTGCCGCTCACACTGATGCCATGCATCTCGGCACCGGCATACAGGCCTGAGAGCAAGGGGATGTCAACGCGTGCATTTACGTACAACAAGGGCAAGGTTCCCTTGATATCGCTGCTTGCGGTTACCGGATTGTAGTTTTGATCGAAGCCGGAAATTTTTGCTTCGCCGTCGAATTTGCGCGCCGTCAGGCCGACATCTAGTGAGACAATATTATCCAGAATTTCGTAGTAAAGGGTGGCATCGACATGGCTCAGGTCGATTTCAGACCTTATCTGTGTGCTAGCTATATAGGTATTACCTTCGTACTTGAAGTTGCGAGACAGTGTGCCAGTCTCGTCGAGGTCTATTCCGGTACTGCCAAGGCGTATATTTGGCAGTATGGGGATGGGGTGCTCCAGCGCGATAAAGAAGCTGTTTGCCCGAGCGTCGTCATAATTCAAATCGTCTTCGAGGTCGATTTTGTCGCTGCCGGTTTGATCCGAGCGCAGATCACCCGACCAGTCCTGATTCCAGCTGTAAGCCCCCGCCGTTACACCAATAACGTCAGCAGATGCGGAAAAGGGAAGCAGCAGTGCTAAAGCACCCAGTAGTTTCTTGTTCATGTTATGCACCTCGTGCAAGTAGAGTTATGGGCGGAGTGTATGCAAAAACGCTTACATTTCATAGCCGGGGGCACTATTTAAAAGTTGTGCAGCCTCTTTGGCAAAATAGCTCAGAATACCGTCGGCGCCGGCCCGTTTGATACACAGCAGTGATTCCATAATGACGGACTCTTTCTCCAGCCAGCCATTGGCGAAGGCGGCGCAGTGCATCGCGTACTCGCCGCTCACCTGATACACATAGGTGGGCGCCGCGAGCTCGTCTTTGATTCTGCGAACAATATCGAGATAGGGCATGCCGGGTTTGACCATAATCATGTCGGCGCCTTCGGCCAAGTCGAGCGCGCATTCGTGCAGGGCTTCGTCGCTGTTGGCCGGGTCCATCTGGTAGCTGTCTTTGTTGCCGCCGCCGAGATTGCCAGCCGAACCCACCGCATCGCGAAAAGGCCCGTAGTAGCTTGAGGCGTATTTGGCCGAGTAGGCGAGAATACGGGTGTTGATGTGGCCGCTGGCTTCCAGTGCTTGCCGAATATCGCCGATGCGACCGTCCATCATATCGGATGGCGCCACCACATCGGCACCGGCAGTTGCATGAGATAGAGCCTGCTTGACCAAGGTGTCGACGGTGCGATCATTCAGCACATAGCCTTTGTCGTTAATAATGCCGTCTTGGCCGTGGGTCGTGTAGGGGTCGAGCGCGACATCGGTAATAATGCCCAAGTCCGGATATTTATCCTTTATCGCGCTGACGCAGCGTTGCACCAGGCCGTTGCTGTTAAAGGATTCCTCGGCGAATTCAGATTTGCCTGAGGCGTCCACAACCGGAAACAGGGCGATGGCCGGAATGCCTAAAGTGATTAATTCCTTGGCTTCTTTTAACAGCAGATCAATGCTCAATCGCTCAATGCCGGGCATGGAGGCTATGGCTTCACGCTGATCTTTGCCTTCGAGCACGAACATGGGGTAAATCAAATCATCGGTGCTCAGCCGATTTTCGCGCATGAGGCGGCGCGAAAATTCGTCCGCGCGCATACGGCGCATGCGGGTGGAGGGAAAGGCACCGCGTGTCAGTGATTTGCTCATAGCATTACTCCAATACTCGCCTTACAGCGTTTTAAAGACTTTTTCGGCGGCAGCCAAGGTCTGATTGATGTCGGCGTCGGTGTGCGCCGTCGACAGAAAGCCGGCTTCGTAACTGGCCGGTGCTAGATAGACGCCTTCGTTCAACATGCCGTGGAAAAAGAGATTAAAGCGCTGTGTGTCGCAAGCCATTACCTGCCGGTAGTTGGTGATGTGTTTTTCTTCGGTAAAAAACACACCAAACATTGTGCCGACATGGTTGCTGGTCATTGCTACACCGGCGGCGTATGCGCGTTCACGCAAGCCATTCACTAATTGTTCGGTGCGGGCAAACAGCGGCTCGTAAAAGCCGGGTGCCTGCACCGCGGTTAACATGCTGAGTCCTGCGGCCATGGCTAGGGGATTACCCGATAGCGTACCCGCCTGATAGATGGGGCCGGCGGGTGCGAGTTGCTGCATGAGTTCTTCGCGGCCGCCAAAAGCCGCGACCGGCATGCCGCCCCCCATCACTTTACCTAGCGTAGTGATGTCGGCCTGCACGCCGTAATAACCCTGAGCGCCGGCGCTACCCAAGCGAAAGCCGGTCATCACTTCATCGATAATCAATAGCGCGCCGCTTTCGTCGCAAACCTCGCGCAGACATTCGAGAAAGCCGGGAATGGGTGGTACGCAATTCATATTGCCCGCAACGGGTTCAACGATCACACAGGCGATTTGATCGCCAAGTTTTGTAAAAGTCTCTTTGACACCGTCGATATCGTTGTAGGTAAGCGTCAATGTGTGATCGGCCAGCGCTTTGGGAACGCCCGGTGAGCTGGGAACACCAAAGGTCAGCGCACCTGAGCCGGCCTTGATAAGCAGCGAATCAGAGTGGCCGTGATAGCAGCCCTCGAATTTAACAATGGTGTCACGGCCGGTGGCACCGCGGGCTAGCCGAATGGCGCTCATGGTGGCTTCGGTGCCGGAATTGACCATGCGCACCTGATCCATAGTAGGAACCAGCTTACAGATCATTTCCGCCAGTTCGGTTTCCAGCGTAGTGGGGGCGCCAAAACTTAGGCCTTTGTCTAATTGTGTGCGAACCGCCGCCAGTACGTCGGCATTGGCGTGGCCGAGTAACATCGGGCCCCAGGACAGCACATAGTCGATATAGCGTTTGCCGTCGACGTCAAACAAATACGCGCCTTTTGCGTGATCGATAAATACGGGCGTGCCGCCAACCGCTTTGAAGGCGCGCACCGGCGAATTTACGCCCCCGGGAATTCGCTTTTTGGCGGCTTCGAATAGCGCTTCTGACTTACTCGTTTCTGAACCTTGCATACAGCACTCGCTTATTGGTATGGCGGCATTATCGCCTATTGACGCGTTTTTTACAGGGGGCGAACGACCACGAGAATGATAGCGCCGAACAAGATCAGCACCGGCGCCTCGTTGAGCCAGCGATAAAAAACGTGGGAGCGGATATTATCGTCTGCCTCAAAACGCTTTACCAGAATGCCGCAGTAGACATGATAGGCAATGAGTGCGCAGACGAGCAGCAGTTTAAGCTGCATCCAGTGTTGGTCCAGATAAAACTGCCAGTTTTGGAGTAGCAGTATCGCGCCGAAGGCGACGGTTAAAAGCGCGAATGGCGTCATAAAGCGATACAGTTTTCGCTCCATGGTTTTCAGGTGGTCGCGAGAGGCTTGCTCTGTGGCCGTGGCGTGATAGACGAACAGCCGCGGTAGATAAAAAATACCGGCGAACCAGCAAACCATGGCGATGATATGAAACGCCTTTATCCACAGCATAAGCAATTTTCCTAAAATCTGATGGGCAAGTTGTAGTGGTCAGATAGGGCTTCGCGGGTAATAACGCCCTCGTCGGGCGGCCCGCGCCGCTGCCGACTGCTGCTAACGAATAAGACATCAAGCCCCGCCTGATTCATGGAATCCAATGCCTCCCAGAGCGTGCTGCTAAGGTCAACATTGGCGGTGCGGCGACGGTTTGGCAGTGCCGCGAGCAAATCGACAGTTTCATCGTCCGACTCCAGCTGGTCCAATAGCGGGAGCCAATTTTCGCGGTGCACCACAATGCGTTGGCCCTCTTGGTTGGTGATGACCAGCCAGCGTACCGGTTTTTCCGTTAGTTTGGGTAGGTCGGCCACCGGCAGCTGCTGCTCAACATGCTTGAGGTTGCGATCCATCAGTGCCGCGACACTGGTGCGCAGCAGCTCCAGCGTTAAGGGATCGGAGCGCACGGATTGCTGATGCGCCTGCAGCGTTGTCTGGTGGGCCGACTGCAATCCGAATGCTTCCCGGTGCACCAGCTGCGCCGAAATGACGGCCAGCATGGCTGGAAATACGATGTTCAGGTTATGGGTCAATTCGATAATAGCCAGCAGCGCCGCCAGTGGCGCATTCAAAATGGCGCCCATGGTCGCGGCCATGCCCAGCAAGACATAAAAGCTGTGCTCCGCGGCAAGTTCCGGTAATAGGGTGATCCCCACATTGCCCAGCAGTGCGCCGGCAAACGCACCGATCAGCAAGCTGGGGCCGATAATGCCGATGGGCATACCCATGCCGCAGGACACCGCGCTTGCGAGAAGTTTAAGGACAAGCAGGAGTAGCAGAACCTGAAGGCTGTAACTGCCGTCCATCGCAGATTGTAGGCTATCATAACCAATGCCGAGAACTTGCGGCGCCAGCAAGGCGCAGAGGCCGGTGACCAGTCCGGCTATGACCATACGCAGCAAAACCGGTTGTCCCAGTAAGCGCAGGCAGCGCGACTGTATGCTCACAAACAGTCCAGAGAGCACTCCGGCGCTGATACCCAATAGCGCAATAAAGGGCAGCTCCAGCAGGGATGCCATATTGATATCGCTAGCGGGCAGAAAAATAATATCGCCAAATACCGCCTGGGATATCGTGGTTGCAGTCACTGACGCCAGTATCACGGGCACGAATCCGGTAACCGTGTATTCGAGCATAACGACTTCCATCGCGAAAATGACCCCGGCGATGGGCGTGTTAAAGGAGGCGGCAATGGCGGCGGCGGTGCCGCAGGCTGTCATAACCCTGAGGCTGTTGTTGGGTAGGCGCATGCGCCGTCCGAACAAACTGCTTGCGGCGGCGCCGATATGAACCGCCGGGCCTTCGCGGCCGCCCGACTGGCCGCTGAGCAGGGCAATAAGAGCGCCGCCAAATTGCAGTGTAAGATTGCCCAGCGGCAAGTGCCCGCGGCCGTGATGGAGCGACGCGATCACGTGCGGTATGCCCGTCATTCGATAACTCTGGGGGGTAAAATGCAGGATCAGACCCAAAATCAGTGCGCCGCCAAACGGCAAGGCGAAATGCCAGAAGCGGGGTAGGGCTTCAAAATTTTCCGGTGAGCCGCCGGGTAGAAATTCCGCCAGCGGCCATTCAAGCGCGAGCCGGAATACGACGATTAAGCTGGCGGTGATCACGCCCGCTAGAAGGCCCAGCAGCGCATAGGGCAGGGCGGCGTCCGGGCTGGCAAGCCGCCGCCGAAACTCGCGCAGGCTGTTATTTAGCACGGAGGACAAACTCCGCTGATTTTATAAAGCGTTTTGTGAGGACTAATAACATGCTCTGCTTCGCGTGTGCGCGCTAAATCGATTATTATAAGCGGCTCATCCTCGCAGGCCTAATAAGTCTGCTCAACGTAACAGGGAATGGCTGTGTTAAAGGTAGGTATTGTCGGTGGCACCGGTTATACAGGTGCTGAATTATTGCGAATTCTGGTCGACCATCCAGATGCGGAAGTTACCATGATCACCTCGCGTGCCGAGGCCGGTGTGAATGTTGACGAGTTATTTCCCAGCCTGCGCGGCCGCTGTGATTTACGCTTCACCGAGCCTGAACCCGATAAGTTGGCTCAATGCGATGCAGTGTTTTTTGCGACGCCGCACAATGTTGCGATGAACTCCGTCCCCGAGCTGTTGGCGGCCGGCACGCGAGTAATTGATTTGTCTGCCGACTTCCGTATTCGCGACGCCAAGCTCTGGTCAAAGTGGTATCACGAAGAGCACGCGTGCCCAGAGCTGCTGGAAAGAGTGGTATACGGACTGCCGGAAATCTTTTCAAAAGAACTGCGTGACGCAGAGTTGGTGGCCTGCGCGGGCTGTTATCCAACGGCAATCCAGCTGGGCTTCTGGCCCCTGCTCGAAGAGAAATTGGTCGATAATACGCACCTGATTGCCAGCGCCGCGTCGGGTATCAGCGGTGCCGGCCGACAGGCCAAGGTCGGTAACCTGTACACGGAAGTGGCGGAAAATTTTAAAGCCTACGGTGTATCGGGCCATCGCCATTTACCTGAACTTAATCAGGGGCTCTCATGGGCCGCAGGTGAGCCGCTGAATGTGGTGTTTACGCCGCATTTAGTGCCCATGATTCGCGGTATTCACGCCACGCTTTATGCGACTCTGCGCGATCCGGCGGTGGCGCTGGATGAGTTGCAGTACTTGTATGAACAGCGCTTTGCCAACTGCCCCTTTGTCGATGTGATGCCGGTCGGCAGTCATCCCGAAACTCGCAGCGTGAAGGGCAGTAATATTCTGCGAATGGCGCTGCACCGTCCGCCGCAGAGCGATTCAGTGGTGGTGCTGGTGGCCGAAGACAACTTGGTTAAGGGCGCTTCGGGGCAGGCTATTCAGTGCATGAACCTGATGTTTGGTCTCGACGAGACCGCGGGTTTGGGCGCGATTGCTGTACTACCCTAAGTTTTCGTATAAAGTTGACTAATTTACTGGGTTATTGAACAATTCTCGGGCTGGCCGCAGATTTCAGCTGCGGCGGCCTGATTTCGAAGGAGTCGTATGTCGGTAGAGCAATTTACACCCACAGTAGTTAATCTCACTGCTCGCGCGGTAGAGAAGGTGCGGACCTTGAAAACCGAGGAAGCCAATCCGGACATCAAACTTCGCGTGTTTGTGACTGGGGGTGGCTGTTCGGGTTTTCAGTATGGTTTTACCTTCGACGAATTGGTGGCCGATGACGACACGTCGGTCGATGTTGATGATGTGACGGTGCTGGTCGACCCGCTGAGCTATCAGTATCTGACCGGCGCAGAAGTCGACTATCTCGAAGGCCTTGAAGGTTCGCGCTTTGTTGTGACTAACCCCAATGCTTCCACTACCTGCGGTTGCGGGTCCTCGTTTTCTATCTGATTTATCCGCCCTTCAGAGCCGGCAATCAGGCTGGGTATATTGCGCCCAGCAGGGCTTCATGTGCGGCCCCGGTTACGCTGGGGATATTTCCGCTCATACCTTCCATACGTCTATAAGCCAGCCAGGCGAAGGCGATCGCTTCAACCCATTGCGGTGCAATGCCGAGCTTTTCTGTGCTGACCACCAGCATGGGATGCAGCAGTGTTTCCAGTCTTTGCATCAGCGTGGTGTTATAGGCGCCACCACCACAAACATAGAGCTGGGACGGGTGGCTGTTCAGTCGCAGCAGGGGCGCAGCAATCGTTTGTGCACTGAACTCGAGTAGGCTTGCCTGAATATCTTGCGGGCTTAAATGGGTCGGTAAATCGGCGAGTAGCCCTGCGTCAAAATCCTCGCGGCCGGTGCTGCGTGGTCCGTTGTGTAGCTGGAAGTAGGGCAATGCTAGCAAGCCGCTTAGAAAGGCATCGTCGACTTTGCCACTTGCCGCCCAGCGACCGCCCTCGTCGAATTCCAAGCCTTGTTGTTGCCGAACCCAAACGTCCATCAATACATTGCCGGGCCCAGTATCGAATCCGCTGCATTCGCCCTTGGCCGGTAGCAGGGTGATATTCGCCATGCCACCAATATTGACGATGGCGCGGTACGATGTGTCAGACGCAAATACGGCACGATGAAATGCCGGTGCCAGTGGTGCGCCTTGTCCGCCTTCGGCGATATCGCGGCGGCGAAAGTCACTAACGGTGGTGATGCCGGTTTGCATCGCGAGGGTATTGGGGTCGCCAATCTGGAGAGTGAAGGCGGTATTGGCTGGTTGCACGGCCGTAGCTGGACGATGGCGAATCGTTTGGCCGTGGCAGCCGATGGCACTCACGCTGCCGGCGGAGACACCGGCTTTACTTAGCAATGCAGTAACGGCCTCGGCATAACAGGCGCCCAACTCGCGGTCGGCGCGCCCCATTCGCTCAATCTCGTTGTCGCCCGGTTGGCACAAACGGGTCAGTGATGCGCGCAGATGTTCCGGAAAGCTGTGCTCGTGATGGCTGAGTAATTCAGGTTTTTTGTCAGCTGAAATTTCGCACAGCGCAGCGTCGATGCTGTCCAGGCTGGTGCCGGACATCACCCCAATATACAGCGGCACTAGCCTGCGCCGACCCGAGATGTAGACGGGCTGCGAAACCCGGCCTGAACTGCGTAGGTTGAAAGTTGTAGATGCATGCCGCGTATCGCTTGGGCGTAGATGGTCATTTCGGTAGTGGTGATTTTTTTGGCTTTTGGCAGCTTGTCGACGATAGTGCGGGGATTACGGTGCACACCGTTCATAAGAAATTCATAGTGAAGGTGGGGGCCCGTGGCATACCCCGTCGAGCCCACCCAACCAATGACCTGACGCTGGTCCACGCGACTGCCTTTGCGCACGGCTTTGCGGTCCAAATGCAGGTATTTGGTGATGTATTGTGGCCCGTGCTGAACAAACACATAGTTGCCATTGGCCTTGGTGTAGCCCGCATCAATTACCCGTCCTTCGCCGGCGGCGTATACCGGCGTGCCGCGGGGAGCGGCGTAGTCAATGCCTCGGTGGGGGCGCACCGTCTTGAATACCGGATGCAAACGTCTGGGATTAAAGTGCGATGAAATGCGTGAAAACTCGAGCGGCGCGCGCAAAAATGCTTTTTGCATGCTTTCGCCTTCGGGTGAGTAATAGCTGGTCGACCCCAGTGCGTTGGTGTATCGAAAGGCCTGATAGCTACGCCCCCTGTTAACATACTCAGCGGCAAGAATGTCGCCACTTTTGTAACGCTCGCCATCAATATAGAGTTCTTCGTAGAGAACAATAAAATGGTCGCCGGCGCGAACGTCGTACACAAAGTCCATCACGCCGCCAAAAATATTGGAAAGTTCCATGATCAGGCGTTGCGGCAGGTTGGCGTCTTCAGCGGCTTTATACAGAGAGCTGGAGATGGTTGCGCTGTTGAGTTTGACGCGAACCTCTGGCACGCGACTGAGTTCCGATGTTTTGAAGCCGTCGGGCGTGCGCTCAAATAGCAGGGTTGAAATCTTGTTGTGCTGCAGTTTAAGTGCTTGTAAGCGATTGTTCGCAATATGGAAAGACAGCTCCTGCCCAGGGAGGATGCGGCTCAGGACTTTTGTCTGCTTGGCGCTGGTAACCAGTTCGTGCAGATCGGCAGCGTGCAGCCCCATACGGTTAAAAATATGCGAGAGGCTGTCGCCCGCTTCCACGGCAATAGTGTCCCAGTGAACACTGGCTGCCAGTGGCTCGTTTACGCTCAAGCGTTGAATACCGCTTGGGCTGACTTCAAGGCTAAGGGGAATGGCGGTACGCTTGGCTTCAGCTTTTTCACCCGGTAACAGGAGTAGTAGTAACACGATGGCGATAAAGGTCGATAGAGCCATGACCACATGTTTTTTGGGTGGGTGCGGAACCGCTGACCACTTTTCGCTGGGCTCTATATACATCACATTTGTCTTCACATTATTGTTGGACAGCACACGCTGAGCCAAACACTTCGTAAATCAAGGCTAAATCCAGCTTTATGAATCACTTAGTCGACAAACCTATAATAAATCATAAGAGTTACACAAATAAAGTACTAACTTACCGGCTCAACCTTGCAATTCGGGGACTTTGTTGTATTGTGCCAGCTCCGTGGGGTAAGGGTATTGGTTTTTTCCGGAGTGTGATGGTGGTAGATACTGACTTGATTTCTGATTTGCGCGCCAGGGGGCTAATCGCGCAAATGAGCAGCGAAGATGAGCTGATACAGCACCTCAGCGAAGCGCCGCGAACGCTGTATTGTGGTTTTGACCCCACGGCGGACAGCCTGCATATAGGCAGCTTGGTGCCGCTATTGACGCTTAAGCGTTTTCAGCTGGCCGGACACAGACCTTTGGCGCTGGTAGGCGGTGCCACTGGCCTGATTGGCGACCCCAGTTTCAAGGCCCAAGAACGCCAATTGAATACGCCCGACGTGGTAAACGGCTGGGTCGACAAGATTCGTACTCAGGTGAGCCGCTTTATTGACTTTGATTGTGGTGACAACGCCGCGCAAGTGGTCAATAACCTTGATTGGATCGGCGAAATCAATGTGCTGGATTTCCTGCGCGATGTCGGCAAGCACTTTTCCGTCAATTCAATGATTCAAAAAGAATCTGTAAAACAAAGGCTTGAGCGTGAGGGAGAGGGTATCTCCTTCACCGAATTCACCTATATGATCTTGCAATCCTACGATTTCGCGGCCCTTAATCGCGAACACGGCTGCAGCCTGCAAATTGGCGGTTCGGATCAGTGGGGTAATATTACCGGCGGTATCGACCTGAGTCGGCGTTTGAACCGCTCGCAGGTGTTCGGCCTGACCCTGCCGCTGGTTACCAAGTCTGACGGCACCAAGTTTGGTAAAACCGAGGCTGGTACTATTTGGTTGGACCCGGCCAAGACCTCTCCCTACGCCTTTTATCAGTTCTGGCTGAATACAGCTGACGCGGATGTCTACAATTTTTTGCGTTACTTCACCTTTTTGAGCCCCGCTGACATTGATGGAATAGAGGCGAACGACCGTGCCGCTGAAGGACGACCTCAAGCACAGGGTGTTTTGGCTAACGAGGTGACTCGTTTGATTCACGGCGACGACGGTTTAGTGGCAGCGCAGCGCATCACCGAGGCGCTTTTTAGCGGTGAGGATGACGCTTTGTCAGAAGCGGATTACCATCAGCTGCAGCTGGACGGCTTGCCCTCTAGCGAGCTGAATCCGGCCAGCTTTGCCGATACGCCTCTCACCCAGCTGTTGGCAGACGCGGGTATGGCAGCGTCCGGCAAGCAGGTCAAGGATGCCTTGGGGCGAAACGCCGTTGTAATTAACGGTCGGGTGGCCGGTGTTGCTGATATGATGAATTCTGCGGAGCTGTTTGCTCCGGCGGCAGCCCGCTTCAATAAATTTTATCTGGTGAAGCTCGGTAAAAAGAAATACCACTTGTTTGCGCTACCGAGCGCGTAAGCGTTCACGTCAGTAGCTTGCCATACAGCGCTCAATTGCAGGAGGCAACTCGGCGTGCAAGAAGCGTGTAATTACCATCATAAAAACTGCCGTGCGCGGATTTTCATCGTTTTTCTGTTGCCGTTTATATTGGCGTGTTCTGCAAAACCTTCCGAGGCTGAAAAACGCGCTGTACTGGCGGCCTATCGCGAGCAGGCGTATCGCGTTTATGACGATGCGTATCAGGCGGCGCGCCTGTTATATCGCGATATCGATGTACTGGTGCAGCAACCCTCGAACGAATCCCTGTTAGCCGCCCGCAAAAGTTGGCGCGCAGCGCGAGTTCCCTATTCGCAAACGGAAGCGCTGCGCTTTGGGCACTGGTTTGTGGATGAGTGGGAAGCCAAGGTTAATAGTTGGCCGATTGATGAAGGTTTTATCGACTATGTCGATGACGCTTATCAGGCCTCTGCAACCAATGTGTGGGCGCGAGCTAATATAGTAGGCTCCGACAGTATTGTAGTGGCAGGCCGTGATGTGCCCTTAAACTACATCGTTTTTAAACAACTGCAAATGCTGGAGTCGGTAGCCGATGTGGAAGCGGTGGTGGTAACCGGCTATCACGCTCTGGAATTTTTATTGTGGGGGCAGGATCGCCACGGCACCGAACGCGGCGCCGGTGAGCGACCCTGGGCCGATTTCTCGATAGAGCATTGCACTAACGGGCCGCTGCCAGCCGAATCGGATAAGCCCTGCCGCAAGCGCGGTGAATTTCTTAAAACCGTTGCCATTTTACTGATGCGACAATTGCAGGAAATGCGTGAACACTGGGGTCCTGGTGCCGGCACGCCGGGTGATCGCCTGGTTCGCGGTGATGCAGATGCCGGCTTGAATCGCGTGTTATTTGGGCTGGCAGCAATGAGCACCGAAGAATTGGCCGGCGAACGTATGCAAGTCGCCTTATTAACGCATGCACCAGAGGAGGAGCAGGATTGTTTCTCTGACGATACGCATAATTCGCTGTGGTACAACGCTAAAAGTATCGAGAACTTTTACTACGCCCGCTACGAAGGCCGCTCATCGCTTAGCATCCCTGCGCATAGTTTGGCTGCGCTTGCGGCGCGCTACTATCCCGAGCTTGCAGCCCAGTTGGACGAGGCTTTTAAAAACACTCGCGAGGCTATGCAGGCAATTCGTGAGCAAGGCGAAAGTCAGCAGCAGTTTGTCGATCAAATGATTGCCGAAGGTAGTGTTGAGGGTAATGCGCTGTTTGAAACGGCGATAAATCACTTGCAACTTCAAGCGGTCCTACTAAACAGTCTGGCAGACAATCTGGGTATTCAATTGGTGGCCCCTGCTGCGCTGGGTAAAGCGGCACAGTAGCTCGGTGGCTGGCATAGCGCACCGTAGTTTAATCAATAGCAGAATGAGCAGGGAAGTAAGTTTAGAAAATGAAACTCCGTGAAAGTAATATTCAGCACCTCAAAGATGAGGTCTTTGACGTCTTAGTTATTGGTGGTGGCATCAATGGCGCTGTGACCGCTGCGGCACTATCGACCCGTGGCGTGCGGGTGGCAATGATAGACCGCGGTGATTTTGCGGGAGGAACCAGTCAAGAATCGTCCAATCTTGCCTGGGGTGGCATCAAGTACATGGAAAGTGGCGAGTACAGGCTGGTGCGTAGTCTATGCAAAAGCCGCAATCAGTTGATGCGAGAATATCCATCAACGGTTCAGGAAATTAGATTTCTTACCACCATAGCCCGCGGCTTCCGCTGGCACCCAGTAGTGCTCTGGATGGGTACTTGGTTGTATTGGTTTATCGGTATGGGGCAGACGGCTCGTCCTAGGATATTATCTAGGCGCGCTATCGCCGCTGAAGCGCCAATGGTGGATACCCGCGAGGCGGTAGGTGGGTTTGAGTACTCGGATGCGTTTCTTTACGACAATGACGCGCGATTTGTGTTTGATTTTGTGCGCTCGGCTTTGTCCAACGGCTGTATTGCCGCAAATTATGTTGAGTCGCAAGGTGCAGAATGTGTAAACGGGGTGTGGCAAGTTAAGGCGCACAATATGATTGGCGGTGACGATTTCACTATGCAGGCTAAAGTGCTTGTTAATGCAGCAGGTGCTTGGTTGGACGGGCATAATCAGACGGCAAATTTGGCGACTGAATATCGTCACCTGCTGTCCAAAGGAATTCATTTGATTGTTGATCAGATTGGCGACGTGCAGCGAGTGCTGACATTTTTCGCTGATGACGGTCGGTTATTTTTTGCGATCCCGATGGGGACCCGCACCTGCGTTGGTACCACGGATACGCGGGTCGATAGTCTGGAGGTACATGTTACCAATGAAGACCAGCAATTTGTTTTGGATAACATTAATCGTCGCCTTCGATTGGCCAAGCCGCTAACGGCGGCTGATGTCATATCTCGGCGATGCGGTGTGCGGCCGCTAGCGATAAAGGGGGAGGTGGCTGACGAAATCGATTTTCTCCAGTTATCTCGCAAGCACATCATTGAAATCGATAAAGAACGGCCTCATCTGTCGATTTTTGGCGGCAAGTTGACCGACTGCATTAATGTTGGGGAAGAAGTTTGTGAGCTGATTGAAGGTTTTGGCATAAAGTTACCCTTCCCGAATCGAAAATGGTATGGCGAGCCCTCTGCGAGTGTGCGTGAGGAATTTGAACATCAGGCACGCTTGATGAACCTGGATGCGATGACCGCGCCGGAATCATCTGAGCCATTAACATGTCGGTTGTGGCGCCGCTACGGTGCGCAGGCTATTGGCTTGCTCGAGAATATTCGTGAAGACAAGTCGCAGGCCGAAGTGCTTATTAAGGGTACAGAATACACAAGGTGCGAATTACGCCAAGCTAGTCGACGTGAAATGATCGTCAAGTTGGAAGACTTCCTTCGTCGTCGATCAAAAATTGCGCTGGTAGAGCGAAAAGAGGTTATTCGTGAAGCACCCGGACTGATGGAAGCCTGTGAAATTCTGTTTGGGGCCGATGCCCAGCAGCGCTTTGATGAATACTTTAGTGCTGAAAAATAACATTGTTGGTGGCTTCCCCCACTAATGGCAAGGTAGTGAGATAAGGTAGTGCAATAGTGAAGCATTATATTTTCGTTATCTGTGCGCTGGTAATGAGTGCCTGCAGTTCAGAAAACTCTTCTTATACGGACTTACCTGCCGGCGAAGCGCTGTCCGGCGGCGCCACGACCTATACCAAGCTTAACCCATCGGTCTCTCTCGCCCAGCACGCCTATTCCCAGCCGGCCACGAATCTCGGCACCCAAGAGCGGGCATTGTTTGCCGTGGGCAATTCTTTTTTTACGTCGCCTTGGGTGTCGGCGCCCTCATCGGTAGCGGCGCGCGATGGTCTGGGGCCTTTGTATAACGCGGCTGCTTGCCAGGATTGCCACATCAGGGATGGGCGCGGGCGGCCGCCATCCGCGGGCAGCGCAGTATCCTCGCTACTGCGCATCAGTCTTGATGACGGCAGCGCCGACCCGGTCTACGGCAATCAAATTCAGGATCGTGCGCTGCCTGGCGTTAAACCCGAAGCCACATTGTCGGTAAGGTGGCAGCTGTCTGAACACAAGCTTGCCGGCGGCGAGCTTGTCGAGCTGAGAAAGCCACAGCCCGTACTTGAGGATTTGGCCTATGGCGAGCTTAAGGCAACACAACGAAGCTTGCGGGTGGCACCTCCTGTTATCGGTCTCGGTTTGCTGGAGATGATTCCGGATCAGCAGTTAACTGATGCGTCTGATGAGTCCGATCGCGATAGTGATGGCATCTCTGGGCGGGTCAATTGGGTGCTTGATCCTGAATTTTCTAGCCTAAAAGTAGGGCGCTTTGGCTGGAAGGCGTCCCAGCCAAGTGTGCGCCAGCAAAGTCTTGCAGCGTTCGCCAATGATATGGGTATCAGCTCAAGCTTGTTTACACGGAAGATCTGCAGTGAGTCGCAATCTGCCTGCGATGACTTGCCCGGCGGCGGAGAGCCGGAGCTGGAAGCAGGAATTGAACTGGCAGTTCTGTTTTACGTGCGGCATCTTGCGGTGCCGGCGCGGCGAGCGATGGACGCGCCGGAGGTTATTGCGGGCAAACGCTTATTCCGCGAATTAGCTTGTGCGAGCTGTCATCGTCCCCGGTGGGTAACGGGGCAGGACCCATTGTCTCCGGCCTTGTCGTCTCAGCAAATATGGCCTTACACAGACCTTTTATTGCACGATATGGGTGAGGGGCTGGCAGATGGGGTGCGTGAGGGTGATGCCCTCGGTAGTGAATGGCGTACGCCGCCGCTTTGGGGTATTCATCTGGCGCGGGTGGTTGGGGGCAAAGGCATTGGTTTTTTGCATGACGGTCGTGCGCGCAACTTTAAAGAAGCCATTCTCTGGCATGGCGGTGAGGCGAAAGCGTCCGCCGCTGCCTTTGCGGCGCTGCCGGAGGTGCAGCGGGGTTACTTAGTGTCTTTTTTGAAATCTTTGTAGGTTTTTAGCTTAGATTTTCGAACGAGAGCACGGAGCACCTTGTTGCTCCGTGCTCTCGCAATTGTCTGGCTCACCTATCTATAGGCTATTGGGCCGGTTGGCAGTTATACACATCGCTGCCAAAAGCGACCATGCCCTCTGATGGTGGTAAGCCGGCGTAGCCTATATAAGGCTGCACATCGGCTTTAGGTGTTAAGGCATCCACGGCGGCCTGGCGGGTAGCGGGGTCAGCGCTGCGCAATTGGGTCATTCGTTCCTGCATGCTGACAGCGTCCGCTGGGTCAAAATGTATCTTGTCGAGCCCAAAGAGATTCTCAATCGAGCGCAGCATGCTGTAATGGTTGTATGCCGTGTCATTCTGTATGCCTGGCTGCGTGAACGGACTCAGGACCACCGCTCCAAAACGACCACCACCGGCACCAAGTAAGCCATTGAGACCGGGATCCGCACCGCGGTGTTTGAGGCCGCCATCTAATTCCTGGCCGCAGCAGCCCGCGTAATCCTCCTGCGGGTCGCCCTGCCCAAAGTTGGCTTCGTCAAACAGAATGACGAGCATGCCCGCTTCCTTAAAGGCGGGGGACTGGACAATGGTGGGAACCCACTCGTTCAAAAAGCGATCGGCTTCCAGTAATCCGCCCGGCCCACCGCTGGTGCCTTCGCACTGAGTCGCAGAGTCGTGGGCGTTGTGACAGTTGTCTGGCACGATAAGGTTGTAGTTCGGTGTAGTGCTTCGGCTTTGCAGTGCTGTTTTTAAGTCAGGTAGGTTTTGCACCGGGGAGCCGGCTCGAAGATCAATAACATTGTTGTCGCAGCGCTGAAACTCCTCTGCGCTTGCCGCCTGTCCAATGATACTTCTATAGAAGAGGAAGGGGTTGTGGCGTGCAGCATATTGTTCTGTTGTATCAGAGCCGTTGGTGCCGTCGATTTCGTTGAGGGCGGGACCTACGCAGGTGTTGCCGGCGGGTCGTCCTGCTACTCGGACTTCCCCTTCCTGCTCAAGGTCCATATCCTCCATCCAGCCGCGCCAGCTAAGTTCGCTGCCAAATACCAGATTGTGCAAGTCTATTTCGTCAACAAGCGTCGGAAAATTGGCCGGATACACACAGCCTGCTCCATTGGCCTGACCAAATTCCAGTACCGGCTGAACAGGGTTGAAGGGTGTCCATTGTGCGAAAACGGCGCAGTCGCCGTGAGAGGCCGGGTTGGGTGCTTGCCCGCCGAGCATTGAAATGTAGTTACCTGTTGAGGCGTGCGAGGTGCCGTAGAACTGCGGCAGGATCTGGCCCATGGGCACCACTGTTCCGCGTAGGTACTCTGCGACGGACGCAGCCCCGTAAATCTCGTCGAAGCTTTTGTTCTCCAGCACAATCACAAAAACGTGCTCTATCAGTGGCGGCGCGTTCTCGCTAAAGCGGGTCGTTGGTGTGCAGGCTTGCGTTACTTGGGGTGTGTTGGTGCTCGGACTGTCGCTCGACGAACTGCTGTGGCATCCTGGCAAGCTGGTAGAGAGGGCGGTCAGCACCATGGCGGAAATAAGCCTGTTTATCATTGTGGTTTCTCTCTTGGAATGAGGGTTGTCAGTCAGCAGCACAGCGAATCAGGGCTCTGTGATTTATTGGTTACGCACATATAACTTAAGTGTTACGGAATTGGAAGCTCTGCCCCCGGGTTTTGCGCGCTCGTTCTATCCTTGGCAAGCTTACATATAAACACCGAAGCCATTGTTATTGTACGATTTATGGCCGCCTGCGATTCTTTTGAAATATATTGAAGAAAGGGCTTGCAGGCAGAGCTTAGATGTCTATAATACGCACCTCGCTTAAGGGGAAGCCCTTAAGAAAGTCAAAACCCTTAGCGGCTTTGAGTTATTTAACAACGTAAGATTAAGTAATTTGTGTGGGCACTTGTGTGGTTTGATGACGCAAATAGTTATCAGACACAAGTGACTCGTAGATTTATTTTTATGATTAACGGTGTCTGAGCCGGGTTTTTGAATCGTATCACGGGTAACTGTGAATCGGTTCCATCATGCAGAAACTCACTTGTGAGTGGAGCTGATGTAAAAGATTAAACTGAAGAGTTTGATCATGGCTCAGATTGAACGCTGGCGGCAGGCCTAACACATGCAAGTCGAGCGCGAAAGGTCTTCGGGCTGAGTAAAGCGGCGGACGGGTGAGTAACGCGTAGGAATCTATCCAGTAGCGGGGGACAACTCGGGGAAACTCGAGCTAATACCGCATACGCCCTGAGGGGGAAAGGTGGCCTCTATTTATAAGCTATCGCTATTGGCAGAGCCTGCGTAAGATTAGCTAGTTGGTGGGGTAAAGGCCTACCAAGGCGACGATCTTTAGCTGGTCTGAGAGGATGATCAGCCACACTGGAACTGAGACACGGTCCAGACTCCTACGGGAGGCAGCAGTGGGGAATATTGCGCAATGGGGGAAACCCTGACGCAGCCATGCCGCGTGTGTGAAGAAGGCTTTCGGGTTGTAAAGCACTTTAAGCAGGGAGGAAAAGTTGTTACCTAATACGTAGCAGCCGTGACGTTACCTGCAGAATAAGCACCGGCTAACTCCGTGCCAGCAGCCGCGGTAATACGGAGGGTGCAAGCGTTAATCGGAATTACTGGGCGTAAAGCGCGCGTAGGCGGCTTGGTCAGTGAGGTGTGAAAGCCCTGGGCTCAACCTGGGAACTGCATCTCATACTGCCAGGCTAGAGTATGATAGAGGAAAGTGGAATTTCAGGTGTAGCGGTGAAATGCGTAGATATCTGAAGGAACATCAGTGGCGAAGGCGACTTTCTGGATCAATACTGACGCTGAGGTGCGAAAGCGTGGGGAGCAAACAGGATTAGATACCCTGGTAGTCCACGCCGTAAACGATGTCAACTAGCCGTTGGGGAACTTGATTCTTTAGTGGCGCAGCTAACGCACTAAGTTGACCGCCTGGGGAGTACGGCCGCAAGGTTAAAACTCAAATGAATTGACGGGGGCCCGCACAAGCGGTGGAGCATGTGGTTTAATTCGATGCAACGCGAAG
>JBLHMO010000002.1:0-54102 GCA_047622145.1 Paracoccaceae bacterium
CGGTGGCCTAGATTGAAGCAGGTGCCCGAACGCCCACACCGCCTAACTAGGCACACTATGGACAACGAATGAAGAAAGCACTGCGATCAAACGAGCCCCGCAATGACGAGGAAACTATCCTATCGGTACAGCGGTGGGTAAAATCTTTTGTGGTGGAACTGAACCTTTGCCCCTTTGCCCAGTATGAGATGCTGAACAACCGGGTGCGCTTTGCTACCACAAGAGCGGCAACGGAAGAGCAATTATTGATGTCTCTGCAAGACGAGCTGGAATTACTCACGAGTGATCCATCAGTTGAAACTACGCTGCTGATTCACCCAAATGTATTGCAGGACTTCTATGACTACAATCAGTTTTTGAGTTATGCCGATAGCCTCCTTCTGGACATGGGACTGGAAGGCACCTATCAGCTTGCCAGTTTTCACCCTGACTACCAGTTTGACGGAACAAATCAAGACGATGCAGAGAATTATACCAACCGCTCGCCCCACCCCGTATTGCATCTTATCCGGGAGGCGAGCCTTGAGCGTGCTATTGCGGAACACCCTGATGTCGATCAAATTCCAGCACGAAATGTGGCACTAATGAATAGCCTGGGACACAACAAGCTGCAGGCGCTGTTTGAGCGCCTTTTTAAGCTACCGGGAGCCTAAATGCTTCTTTGGCTTAATCCGATCCTTGAAACCACCATATATTAGCAGCAGAACAAAGGTTTTTAGTCATGATGAATACCAAAATATACAAGTCCGTCCATAGCCTGGCTGAAAAGCTAATGGAGGCTGCCAACAGAGAAAATAAAGAGGAATTCGATTTACTCTATGCCGAGCTAAAGGCTATTTGCATCAACAACGAAAACACCGACAAAGATCACCCCGTACAATGGGAAACACTTGCTGACTTTACAGAAGAGCTAGAAGACGCCGTGGCAGGCTACGCAAAAGCCTTAGAAAAATCTATTACCATTAATTCGAAGGACCACATGTCATCGGTCGCATTTTCAATGGCTACATTACAAATTGAATTGGGCCAGACTGAAGCAGCCATCAAAAATCTTCAAAATGCAAAAATAAGCGCCAATAAAATTGAAGACGGCGAACTTCAGGCAGAAATAGATCAGTTGCTCGAGTCGCTACTAAAAGACTAGGTTCGCTACGTCACCAGCAAGCCGATATTCATGATACATATAGACACAAAAAACGAGCTGATGTTCGCATTTCTATGCGCACGCGGGCCAGCGTCAAGCCAAGCTTTATCGGGAGTAAAATCATGCTTATTGTACTGGGGAGTGTCATCATGAAAGCCGGTCGCATTGATGAGGCGCAGGAAATCAGTTGTCAGCATGTCTCGATGAGCCGGGATGTATTGCCCATGGACTACGTCTAGATTCCGAGAATCCTCAACGCCTGGTATTTGTCGAAAAGTGGAGCGACCAGGCTTCACTATTCCAGCATTTCAAGGAACCGGCGTCGGCAACGTTTGTGAAAAACCTCAAAGCAATGGCAATACAGGCACCAGAGATGTCTATCTATGATGCGAGCCCGCTAAAGTGATTATTTGGCCGAACAAGGTGTTGACTAGCCGGAAACTCAAGCTGGCTGGGCACCATTCACGTAAAGTCTCTTAACGCGGCGTTGCAATGCAGGTTTGATTTCTCCTCACAAGAAGAAAAACACCGCAACTAGCCGCCTAGCCCGCCGCCGAGGGATGATCCCAAGTGCTCCGTTCAAGTGCCTTCATTACAGAAAAAGGTATCGCTCGCACCATCACCACGATAGAGGCGTCCCAGCAAGAAAAAATGTACTGGCTCTAAGTGTGGTATTCTTGTGATCGCAATTAGTAGGTTGTGGCCTTCGCTGGCGCCTAGCAAACGTGGTTTTAGGGTGGCACCATAGCCGAAGCCATGACCAAGGGTTCAGTAGGGCGAGGAATAAGCGAGCCTATTTACCCAACGTTAACTTTATAGGAACTACCTTTTAATGCAGGATAAAATTATTATCATACGTGATTACCTAAACGAAGTTAAGACTCGTTGCACCTACAATGCAGCCGCTAAAGCTCTAGGTGTTAAGCCCCTCGAATTTAAGAAGCTGCTAGGTGATCGTCGACCCGAAAACTCTTGGTTCGTCAACACGGGGGCTGGAGAACCCGTAGGATACGCTGACGATGAAAAACATCCCGAGCTTTATCGGACGAAACGTATTATTAAATCCTCACAGGTTTTAACTAGAAATCTAGATCTGTAAAAGAGGGCAAGGCCTCAATGCAGCGCTGCCTCCTCACCAATCGGCAGCTTGTTAGGTATTAGCCGACACACGATTTTCCGCCTCGCCCCAACAGCCAGAACAAGCAAGCCATCTATATGGGTGCAATCCAAGTGGCGGCGGGCGGCTTCATGAACTCGTAATTCCTCGCTAGAGCGACCCAGGCAGTACGATCAGGTGCGGCACCATCCAGCCTTTTCAATTAGCTTCATTAAGCTTGGTTTTAAACTATGAGTTTTATCAAATCAACGGCCGCAGCAACTAAAGGTTTAGTGACCGCTGTCGCTGTAGCCTTCTCAACGGCAGCTATCGCAGTAGATAGTGGCTACGCAATTGGCCATGGTGCGCTGGAGGTATTCAACGACGACGCCATTGAACTAGCGCCAACGTGGCTGAAAATTTGGCTTGCTCTCATGTTAGGCACGTTTGCCGCCGGGCTCTATTTCTCGTGGAAACACCCATTGGCTAGATGGGCCACTGGTGGGTTTTTAGTGTCTATAACGACCGGCGGAATAGTTTTCACCTCGCTGGGATTGCCTTTTTTAAGCGGCGGAATTTCAATTATGCACATTGCCTGCTGGTCTCCCGCTTTAGCCCTTCTATTATTAAAAAGGCCTTTCTTAGATCCCTCCGAGCTAACGAGTTTTCGCATTTGGTCGGGAATTATGACGGGGGTGATTATATTTTCTTTCTTTTTCGACATCAGAGATGCTGCAATATACCTTAGCCACATAAGCAGCCTGGGCTAGCGCCTCATACACGATACAAACGAATTTAGAATGCGGTCAACTTGAGGTAAAATCCTCAATTACTCAAACTGAGTATCCATATGGTCATCACTATCAAAAATGCATCCACAACCGACGTAAGCTGCTCAAATTGCCAAGCTTGCTGCTGTCGCTTAGAAGTCATGATTATCACTGACACCGGCGTCCCCGACATGCACCTCGCTCGCGACAAATGGGGCGCAGAAACGATGCTACGTTTAGATGATGGTTGGTGCTCGGCATTGGATCGCGAAACTCTCATGTGTTCGATTTATGAAAACCGCCCTTTAATTTGCCGGGAATTCGACATGGGCTCATATGAATGTCGTGATGAAAGGGCCGTACACTTGATAGCTTCTGGCTAATTGTATTGACCACAGCTGCCGCAAAGAAAACACGCTCAACAATATCCTTAATGAAGGATGTCCAATCGGAAACAATATGAAAATACTAGTACGCAACTTGGATCGTTTAACCACTGAAGACGAATTGAAAGCTCTGTTTCTAGAGTTCGGCACTGTTCAGTCTTGCGTCTTGATAATCGACAGAGACAGTGGCGAGTCTAAAGGGTTTGGCTTCATCTCAATGCCAAAACCAGGTGAAGCAAAAGCTGCCATTAAAAACCTCAACAGTAAAACCATTGGCCGAAATCAGGTGCGCGTTAAAAAGGCTGACGATAAAAGCGCGCAATAACCAACGGGCTTAGACACTGTTTATTAGCTTTTGTGACCACTTCCCCTGCTTTCTACCGGCCCCTAATAGGCCACGGAGCGCTGCAGAGGAGGCACTATGAATTAGTTGCTGACTCCGGCCTTCACCTTGGCTTTTACGGGGAAAACCGCGCCTGTTTGTTTTCAGTTATGTTTCAATGGCTGCCCATAGGGAGCAGTAATGATGGATCTACTCGCTGAATACCCATTCTTGCTAGCACCTTTGATATTTTTTGCGAGAGTGGTCGATGTTTCGCTTGGAATATTTAGAACAATAGTAATCTTTCGCAGCCACAAATTACTAGCCACATGTATTTGATTTTTCGAAATCATTATCTGGATAGTCGCCGCATCCCAAGTGTTGACAAATCTCGACCAGTGGTACCTTGCCTTGGCCTATGCCGGCGGTTTTGCTGTGGGCAATTATGCTGGCATTGCGATTGGCAATGAAATTATCCGCTGCATCTCATTCAATCGTGACGTTCTAGCGGAGAGATTACGCGGCGAAGATTTTAAAGTTGTGTCATTTGACGGCGATATGGGGAAAGCTAATCCGGTCGAGCTGCTGCTTATTATTGAAAATAATGCGGAATGTTTCTTTGCTTATTCAGTTAATTAGAGAACTTGATAAAACGGCCGTTTATTCTATACCTGATGTAAAAAATGTTTATGACGGCCCGGACATCCTGCCCCGATATAGATTTTTAACTTAGAATTTTTTGCCGCGGATTACCGAGTCATGGCTATCGCGCTTTGAATAATACAGCCTCAGGTTGGCACGCTTGCTACCAACCTGAATTCAACTGATCGTTTTACGCGGCAGCCCGCTCAATGTATTTTTTCGTTTGAGATTGGGCAATAGTATTTTGCTTTATTCTAGAGGATGAGGTTCTAGGATTGTAGAGCACCTGAATTATTTCTTTTCCTTCGCTTTTTAAATAGGATTCGACGGCGATATTGTGAGGGTTTTTACCCCAATCTTCGCCGACAACAAATATATCGGCCTCCAATTCCTTGCAACCAGAAACATACTCAAGCTCATCGTAGGAGCGTACGATATCGACACAGCGCAAGGCCTTCAGCATTTCTACGCGTTGATCTAGGGGAATAACAGGCACATTGGGTTTGTAGGAATTCACGACACGATCGGAGGCAACACCTACTGCCAAGACATCACCTAATGTTGCGCAGTACTCCAACAATGCCAAGTGACCCACATGTAATAAATCAAACGTGCCTACGGTATATACAATCATCGTGTTGTTTCGATCCCTAGTTAAATTAGATTTTGCTGTCGCGCCTTTTCCAACCTCATTTTTATAAAAGTTTACAGCCATACCAACCGGTTATTCCAAGTGTATACGCTGCGAGAATGTAGACATTAATCGGTTTCCCCGAAAGTTTCGGCGTCTTGACCTGGGACACATTCAGGATCGCAAGTCCTACACCACTGGCATAGAGAACGACTGAAAACACGCTCTGGCTCAAGACACTTTCAAATAGAAATATGAAAACCAGAATTATATTGTTGTTATCAAGGGCCAGCCCCGTGTACTTGTCCCCGCCAGCAAGCCCGAACGTTGTGAAATAGCTTAATCGTACTGCGCTCGCAGCGAGCATTAAAAAAGCGCCCGCTAGAAACAGGGGTGCGAATTTTCCATAGCTCAGTAAAAGAATAGCTGGAGCGACGCCGTAGCTGACAATATCTATCAACACATCAAGCTGGCCGCCAAAAGCGCGATCGTTCCCGGTTCGCCCTTTCATTTTTCGCGCAATCAGTCCATCCGCCCAGTCAAATGCAACGGCCCAGATCATGCCGATCATGGCCGCAGAATAAACCCCAAGAATGCTGAAGTAGATGGACAAAACAGTGCAGGCAAGCCCCACAAGTGAGCATAGGTTGGGCAGGTCTTTTACAAAGGAAAGTATGGTGGGTTGTGATTCTCGAATTTCGGTGTTGCCTGTAGTCATAGTGATCCAGAAGGTGATACTTAATAGCCCGCGTGATATCAAGTAGATAGAGAATATTGCCGGCATAGCGCCAGAATCAGCAGACGATAACTGCGGAGCGTGAAGGTGCACCAGTTACGAGGTATAGATGAAAATGCTGTGTTGCGAGAAATGCGGAACGAGAAATTATCTGGCAACGATAAAAATGATGTGACGAATGCTACGCTGAGCTTTAAAACGCAGAAAGGACGACAAGAATGCGAAGTGTACCACACTTTCGACCATTAAATGCTGTGTATGCTTACGTGGGGGCTGCCACATAGCGCACGAAGGCCTCCCCGGTAGCGGGCTTCGGTGCGCAGCCTAGCTACCGCTATTCTCAAGAGCTTCTGTCACGGGCGCTGGCTCGATAACGCTATACCGGTTTTTTTTACTACCGTCGCAGCCCTCATGCACGCTGGGAGTCTTGCAACTATTCAGCTTCATGCCATACACCACGCTGAAGGCCAGCACGTTTTTTATGTACTCTCGAGTTTCACCATAGGGCAGATTTTCAATCCAGATATCGGCCGGCATTGCACCGTGCTGCCGCGCAAGCACGCGCTTTATCCGCGACGGTCCGGCGTTATAGGCCGCAGTGGCCAGAATATGATTGCCCCCAAATTTCTCCTGCAGCTTCCCAAGATAAAAACTACCCATTTCAATATTCACCGTTGGGGTATGCAGGTCTTTCAGGCTGGGGGATGGCCGTCCCATTTGTCGCGCAATATCGTCCGCCGTGGCCGGCATTAACTGCATGACGCCGCGAGCGCCCACACGGGACTGGGCGTCCTGCGCAAAGGCACTTTCCTGGCGTGCGATGGCGTACGCCCAACTTAAATCAATGCTGCTCGCTTTTGCGTTGCTTTCAAAAGCATCATGAAACGCTAGTGGAAAACGCAACTCTAGGTCATCCCACTCACCCGCCCGGATGGCTGTCACAACAGAGGCGTTAGACCAGCCCCAGTTCAAAGCGAGCTGCGCAGCAGCTACCTGCTCTGCTTTACTGAAACTTCGAATGGCTGCCCGCCATTCTCTATCTGCGTTGCGAACAAGCCCATGCCAATAGAGTTCTTTGGCACGCTGCACATTTTCATTCTGAGCAACGATTTCGACCAGCTCATGCTTAATGGTTCGCACACTCCCAAGCTGATAAGCCTGATTAAGCATGTCGGCAGCGAGAAAACTGTAGTAGCCCCGATTGGACGCCATTTGCTCCAGTATGGCTTTTGCTTCGGGCGTCATTGTCTGGTGTGACTCAATATCGGCGCGGGCCCACCAGTATTGCCAATCTGACTTGTCGCGCAGTCGTTGTGGCAATGCCTGAATGAAATACTGAGCAGATTTCCAATCTTGTTCTTTGAGCGCCAAACGTACTCGCCACTCCGTTAGGTAAGGATCTTCAAAATTACGATCATTGGCACTGAGCCAGTCCCGTATGAAACTTTCGCCGCCGGCAATGCCCTGCCGTGCAAAACTGTCGCGAACACCAAAATTCTGCTGCGCCGTAAACTGAAAGCGGCGACTCAGCTGGTGCCACAAGTTATTGCCGGACTCAAAATCTGATTCCGCCAGACGCTTTAATGTGTGTAGAACCAGCTCCCTATTGAAATCATTCGTTTCCAGCTGAAAACCTAACTGAAAGAGCCGCTCTGGATGCACAAGTAAATCTCGATATTGTTCGGTGTCGGGCACTCTGCGGAGCAAGTACTCAGCCAAGCTACTCTGGCCCGATCTAATCGCCAGACTCGCGCGGCGCTTATGCAGGTCCTCGTTGTCGGCAGGCGCAAGCCGGGGCAGCCAGTTGGCCAAAACAGTGTCGCAACGATCAGGTAGCGAATTTCCGGTTAACCACAGCGACTGGGTTTCTGCGTCTGCCTCGGCGTGGCGGCCAGTCGAGCGCAGCGCGGCAATGTATTCACAGCGCATCCCGCGAGGTGCCACGCCCTTAGTAAACGCGAGAAATTCTTCCCACTCCCGGTTCTGCTGCAGTTTGCTCAGCCATGCCCTGTGCATAAACAAGCCAACAGCTGTATTTTGATGACGGCCCAGGTAGGAATCTGCCGTGGTGGCGCTTAAATCATAAATTTGAGCTTTGAAGAGCTCCAAATCCAAGTAAGGTACGAGGGCGTAATCTTCGAGCGCCATCATCGCGTCTCTGGCTTCGTCAAGCCGGCCATCTCTGGCATCCACAACCGCCTTGCGAAATAGAGCGCGCTGCTGGTCGAGCGCAGCGGCATGGCTTAGGGCACTAGCTGACAGACTAACAACGGCAAGTACCAACACATAGAGCGCCCTGCAACCGCGACGACGCCGCACCTGAAATGCCATTCCATACCTCTCAGAAACCGGGGGGTCGATACTTTACCACCGGCGATTATTGTATATCGCTAGACTATAGACTCTTGCTGGGTGCTACTCAACTCGTTCACAAGAAGCGCGCTGAGTAGATTTGCGCGCCGCCTGCTTTGAGCGCTTTCGGGATTGCGCGCCTACTAGCGCGGCGTATCGACTACCACCTTTTTACCCGACGACAACTGTAAATTGTACAAGTCGGTACGCCGGTCTTTCAGGTTGGTTACGGTGCCTTCGTTGTGCAGTATTTTCAGCTTGTCGAGATCCAGATCCGAAAACAAGAGCATTTCCGTGTTCGGTGTTGCTTCGTTAAGTACAGCATCGTGGGGGAAGGCAAAGTCGGAGGGTGACAACACGGCGGATTGGGCGTATTGCACATCCAAACTGTCCACCTGCGGCAGATTACCTACACTGCCGGCTATAACAACATAGCATTCGTTCTCAATGGCGCGCGCCTGCGCGCAATGCCGAACACGCAGATAGCCGTTCTTGGTGTCTGTCCAGAACGGCACAAAGAGTATCTCGACACCGTTCTCTGCCAGCAGTCGCGACAATTCCGGAAATTCGCAGTCATAGCAGATCAGAATAGCCACCCTGCCCGCGTCAGTTTCAAATATATTGAGAGTGTCGCCGCCGACCATAACCCAGTCATATTTTTCGTGCGGGGTGATGTGAAGCTTACGCTGCTCGCCGATGCTGCCGTCGCGTCGACAGAGATAAGAGACGTTATAAATCTTATCATCTTCGAGCAAGGGCATCGAGCCGGTAATGATATTGGTATTGTAGGACAGCGCCATGTGCGACATTTTGTCGCGAAACAGCTCGGTATATTTGGCCAGAAAGCGAATGGCATCTACCTGCCGCTCTTCGTCGGCCAAGCCCATCAACGGAGCGTTGAAGAATTCGGGGAAGACCACAAAGTCACTTTGGTAGTCCGATACGGTATCGACAAAGTATTCAACCTGAGATAGCAACTCTTCCGCCGATTTGACCGGTCGCATCTGCCACTGCACTGCGCCCACACGCACCGTGGTGCGACGCGTTCTGAGTACCGGCTCTTCCGGCTCAAACAGTATATTGCTCCATTCCAGCAGAGTGGCATAGCCCATGGAGCGCTCGTCTTCGGGCAGATATTTTTTCAGCAGCCGCTTAACTTGAAAATCGTTGGACAACTGAAAGGTTAATATCGGATCGTAGATTTGTTTCTGGTCGATCTTTTCGATGTACTCCGTCGGCGACATTTCGTCGGAGTGATTGTGGTAGTTGGGAATGCGCCCGCCGGCGAGTATTGCCCGCAAATTGTATTGCCGACACAGCTCCTTGCGGGCGTCGTACAGACGCCGTCCAAGCCGGTAGCCGCGGTAATCCGGATGAATCAATACATCCAGCCCATACAGGGCATCGCCATCGGATTTGTTTAGTATAAAGTTACGCTGGCTTATCAAGTCATCGTAGGTATGCGGGTTGCTGAATTTCTCGTAATCCACCTGTACGGTGAGCGCCATGCCAGCCAACTGGCCATTGTCAACAATGCCGATTTGCCCCTCAGGAAAGTCCTTGATCAGTTTGGCAATGGTTGCTTTTTCCCACGACCCGCCAATGTCGTGGTAGATCATATCCATCAGTTTTTTGATTTCTGAATAGTGATCCATCGACAGATTACAGATTTCTAGCTGGGGTGATTCGTTTGTCATTGCGGGCCTTGTCTGTGGCAATTACTAGGACTATTGAGGTGGTGTCAGCTGCGCAAGATACGCTATTCGAGCGCCAGATTTTTCTCGATGTTGCTAAGCTTGCGCGCCTAAGCGCCTTTATGCCCCGACCCGCAAGTTTCGCAAGAATTGTACTGCTGCGCATCATAAATTTTCTTCGGCAAAGGCAGCAAGGCGTGAACGCTCTATGCCATTAATGTGCATGATGCCGGCATGCGGGAAGTACTTGCTCTTTTCGACCAGATAGGTCAAGCCGGACGTCAGTGGCGAGATATATTTATTGTCGATCTGCGCAAGATTGCCCAACACCACAATTTTCGAGTTGCCGCCGACACGGGTAATAATCGATTTCAATTGAAACTGGGTCAAACCCTGAGCTTCGTCGATAACGATATAGGCGTTGTTGAAGGAGCGACCGCGCATAAAATTCAGTGACTTGAACTGGATATTGGCCTTGTCTTTGACATATTCAATACTGCTGAACGGGGACTCGTCATTGCCGTGCAGCACTTCAAGGTTGTCGTCAAAAGCGGCCAGCCAAGGCGCCATTTTTTCTTCTTCAGTACCGGGCAGAAAGCCAATGTCTTCGGCGATTGGCGGGGTGTTCCTGGCGACGATGATTTTATCGTAGCGGCGCTCTTCCAATACCGCATGCAGCCCATAAGCGAGTGCGATCAGGGTTTTGCCCGAACCCGCCGGCCCGGTGAGCACCGTCATATCGATGTGCTCTTGCTGCACTAGGAAGAAGGCCATGGCCTGCTCCATATTGCGCGGCTTTAGGCCCCAGATGCGCTGGTGCATGAGCTGCTCACGGCCGAGGTCGAGAATTTCCAGCCTGTCTTCCGTCACCTTGCGAATGTAGCCGACAAAGTCTTTTTCATCGAGCAGAAACTGGTTGATATGGGCATTAGGATGGCGCGCCCGATCAATAGTGTGCACCGTAAGCGCACCCTCGCGATGACTATCCACCTGCTCGATGCCCTGCCAGAAATCACCACTGAGGTACTCATAGCCTTTGGCCATATAGTCGATATCTTCAAGCACACGGTCGCGCCGGTAGTCTTCGACATTCAACAGACCGGAGCCTTTGGCCTTCAAACGCATATTAATGTCTTTGGTCACCAAACATACCCGGGCGTCGGGCCGAGTTTCTTGTAGGTGCATGGCGACGTTAATAATGCGGTTGTCGTTGGTTTGGTGAACCGAGCCGTCCAGATAGGGCGCATCGCTGTCGTGCTTGATCATTTGATCGGCGAAAATAGCTAGGGTGCCGCGTTTGCCCTCCTCCGCAATGGACGGTATTTCCACCCCCGCCTGAATCTGCGCAGGCGTAGCGTTAAACATGATTTTGTCGATGGCTTGTATGGCGATGCGCGCCTCACGGCTTACATCTTTATCGCGCCGGTCTTTGATTGTGTCGAGTTCTTCCAACACGGTCATGGGAATGATGATGCGATGTTCCTGAAAGGCATTCACGGCCATCGGATCGTGGAGTAGCACATTGGTGTCTAGTACAAACAGTTTTTCCATTAGACGCTCTCATTGAGGCACCTTTGGGCACAGCGCAGGGCGGCACTTTACTGGGTGCAAACGGGGGGGGACACAGAACTGAACTGAAGTAGCGAGGGGTAAGGGTACCCGATGGAACTGGAACTAACAGCAAATGGTTAATCCATGACAAACAGAGTTCGATTATTAAAAGCCCGAGGCCGCCGTGTCAATTGTTCTTGTCAGCACAACGTCATGGCACTTACACTTTAATGCGGCCTTATTAAAGAAATGTGGCGAAATAAACTATAAAAAACAATGCGGAGGGGATTTGAATGGCGCTCGACGGCAAAGTAGCACTAATTACCGGTGGCGGCAGTGGCATGGGTCGTTTGGCGGCACGCAATCTGGCCGCTGCAGGAAAAGATGTCGCGATTTTTGATGTCAATCCAGAGGGTTTGGCTGAAACGGCTACCGGCTACACCGGCATTCACCACTGGGTGGTCGACATTACCGACGCTGAAGCGGTGAGCGCAGCGGTTGCCGAAGTGGTACGCAAGCTCGGCCCGATAGACCGGCTCTACAATTGCGCGGCCATTATGCCCTTTGGCAAATTGCTGGAGCAGGACGCCGCCGTCATGCATAAGATGATGGCCATAAATTACGGTGGCCTAGTTCATATCACCAAAGCGGTATTGCCGAGCATGATCGCCCGCGGCAAGGGCGACTTCATCAGTTTCGCCTCTATGGCGGGCATTTTGCCTACTATGCTAACCGGCGGCTACTCAGCCACCAAGGCGGCGGTCGCCTTCTTTACCGAGACGCTATACCACGAGAATATCAACAGCGGCGTGCGCTTCGCCTGTGTCTGCCCGCCCACCACCAACACCCCCTTGCTGGACCAAGGTCGCGCGACCGCTTGGCCGAAAATGCTAGACCAGGGCAGCCTACTCGACCCCCAGGATGTTCTCGACGCCATTGATCGCGACCTCGAAAAAGGAAAATTCTGGGTCTTTCCGAACCGAGACTCAAGCATTGGTGCGCTTATACGCAGGCTGGCACCGGGGCTGATATGGAAGCAAATCCACAAGGTTGAAGGCTTCTAAACCGCAGTAGCCGTAATCAGGTGAATTTGGCATCATGCCAAATTCCACCTGACTTCGCCGGTGATATCGGCTAGGCTATCACCCCTCTTGCAACAGCATTTCAGGTCTTGCCGCACTCATGTTCAATCAGGATTCCCTGCAACAACTCAAGCTACTCAAAAAGGAAATTCACGATTCTATTGAGCGTGTCGAGGGCGTAGTCAGAGGCAGTCAGGGCCGTTTCGGCTTTGTGCGGCTGGAAGACAAACGCGATATCTTTCTGCCACCGCCGGAAATGCAGAAAGTATTCCCTGGCGATCGAGTCAAGATAGCCATCAAAATTCAGCACGACGGCAAGGTCGCCGGCGAAATCGAAAAGCTGGTTGACAGCCCGCTCGACACCTTTATTGGCCAGTATGTTGTGCGCGGTAAGGGCCACTTTATAGAGCCCGATATACTCTATTTCAATCGCCTCTTGTTTATTCCGCCGTCCGAGCGAAAGAAAGCGAATCCCGGCGACTACATTCAGTGCCGCGTAAAACGCCACCCTATCAATGACGGTAAATCGTTGGTCGAGATTGTTCGTCATATCGGCGCTGCCGATCAGCCCGGCCTTGAAGCGGCGCTGTCTATTTGCAAATTCGGCCTTAGCAGCGAATGGCCAGACCACGATCTGGTCGGCATTGTCGAAGACCAATATGCCGATAAGCGTCGCGATCTCACGACCACTCCCTTCGTTACCATCGATTCGCCGGAGTCACGCGATCTCGATGACGCCCTCTACGCTGAGTGCACCAATAGCGGCTGGCGGCTGATGGTTGCTATTGCCGACCCCGGCGCCCTGATTGCCGCCGGCAGCCCGATTGAGAAGGCCGCGCTAGCGCGCAATAGCTCGGTGTATATGCCCGGGCGAGTGCTGCCAATGCTGCCGGAGATTCTGACCCAAGATCGCTGTTCGCTGCTGCCCGAGCAAGTCCGCCCGGCCATTGTCTGTGACATTGACATGGATTCCCAGGGCCAGATCAGCCGCTTTGAATTCTTTCAGGCCAGCGTTAAATCTGCAGCCAAGTTGAACTACTCCGAAGTTGCCGCGCACTTGCGTGGCGATCATCAGCTGGTGCACCCAGCACTAGGCCCTCTGAAACAGGTGCTGGATACCCTGCTCAGCCGCCGCCGCGAAAAGCATCTGGTGATGGATGACCGGCCCGACTATCGACTGATTCTGAATGAGCAGGGCAAAATTGAGTCGGTGCGCAAAATCGACCGCAATGACGCCCATCGGCTCGTTGAAGAATGCATGCTTATTACCAACCGCTGCGCAGCGGAATTTCTGCGCGACGACAACGCCCTGTTTATGACCCATCGCGGTGTACGCGAGGATCGCGTTGCGACCGTTAAAGCCTTGTTAACGGAATACGCGCCCGACCTGCAGGAAACAGCGGTTACCGAATTAAAGTCCTACATTGAGTTGCAGCACACACTGGCTACCCGAGCCGGCGAACGCCCGCTGCGCAGTATCATCAGTCGTATGCTCGAGCGTGGCGAGTGGAGCATTACCGCCAAGCCGCACCACGGGCTGGGCTTTTCGTGCTACACAAACTGTACCTCGCCGCTGCGCAAAAGCATGGATTTTATCGTGCAGCGCTGCCTGCACGCCAAGCTAAATGCCCAGCCGCTACCCGCCCTTACCAGCGAGTGGGCCGAAGAACAGCAAGCGCTGATGCAACGCAACCGGCAGGCGACTTATCAAACCGAGCAAATGCTCAAGTGTCACTATATGCAAGCGCACAAAGACGAGACATTTGCCGCGCATATTGTGCAGGTTTCCGGTGGCGGCTTTACTGTGCGCCTTGATGAAATCGGCATGGAAGGGTTTTTGGATGTACGCAGCATAGAGGGCAAACTCAGCTTTGATCCCGTTGCCCTGCGCTTATATAACGACGGCGCCAACTTTCAATTGGATCAGGATGTGTGCGTGTGCATCGACACCATCGATACCGCGCGCCACCGAATGTTTTTTAAATTGGCCTCGTAGGCCCTTATAATCCGTAGGCTTGCGGGCACTTACGCTTGGTGCGGGCTACGTATTTCAAGGGGAATCGCAAACCGTTCCCGGTAATAACTTAGCTTTTCTTCGACCTCGTCTTTCGATAAACCAAAATCCGACAACTGATACTTGTGCGCACCGTGCTTGTGCTGCGAATTATTGTCCAGCCAGGTTTGCATGGCGGCCACAGCGCCCTGCGTTAATGGCAAACCCAAGAACTGATAGATCCGCTCTATCTCGCTGCGCCAGTCGCTGCTGATATTCTGGTATAAGACATCAATCTGCTGCTGGGCAGGCACCATGGTCTCACGTACTTTTATGGTTTTTCGCAACATAGCGTCGGTTTTTGCCAGCCATTCGCGGCCGATCCAATGGGGATCAACGCTATCGGTGTCACGCACGATGGCGTTCCAAGCCATGGAGCAGGCAGAGCCAACGGCTTTGATCGGATCGCGGTGGGTACAAACCAGGCGTGCGTCTGGAAACACATGCATCAAGGCATCCAGATCCTGCATATGCTGGGGCGTTTTTAATACCCACGGTTTCGCCACATCATCTTGGCGCCACCAACTGATTAGCTTCATTAACCTAGCCATATACTCGTAGGCATAACCTTGATCGTTAGCCACCAAATACGCAGAAAAACTCGGCAAGTAGGCCTGCACTTCAAATAACTGGCTGGAAAAAGCGTGCTGGATTAAACCAACTTCTTCCTCGACCTCATGCGCACCCAGCGGGTGCACCGAGGCGATTTGTGGGCCCATATAAAGCACGGCTTTCAAGCCGTCTTCGATGGATTTTATCCGCGGGTCGCGCCCTGCGCCAAAAGATGCAGGCAATGGCACCGGGTTAACCGACTCCCACGCTTTAAGGTGGAGGAAGCGCTGGTCTGCTGCCAGCAGACGGTGCAGTCGCGTGGTGCCTGAACGAGCCAAACCGACAACGACAACAGGCGCCTTGATCTCCCGTTTCAGTATCTCAGGATGCTGCGCAAACAGGTCCTCCGCCAACAGGCGGTGGCGCAACAAACGCATAATCGACAGTCGGGTCAGCAATTTTCCGGTGGGATTCAGCCGAGCCTCTCTATTCAAACCCTCGCACAGCATACGGAAGGGCTCCAGAAAGCGATCGTCGCCAAAGTCGGACAGGCCAGTTTCTCGACTCGCTTTTGCCATCAATTTTTCCGGCGAAAAGTGGGTGCGAGCCACACCCAAAGCATTGGCTAAACGCAAAAAACCATTGATAATCCGCAATGGCGTACGATGGTAGGCTGTGGCAGGGGGTAAACCGTTGTTAGCATCAAAAGTCATGGTAAATTAGCGCCTTGGTTCAAGGTATTATCGATAAAGAACTGGCTAAACAGTGCCCGACCAAACAACTCGCCCAGCAGGGCAGCACGCGCCTACTTGAATATACCGTAATGTATACGCTAAATAAGGTTAGTAAAGAAAAAAATGCCTAAAGCCAGCTCTGAACGCAGTCGCGGACGTCCCGCCAAATTGTCGCGAGACCAGATATTGAGCTGCGCCCTGAAGATGATTCAGCGCTCGCCCGGTCAGAAAATCACCATGACCGGCGTTGCCAAAGCGCTCAATACTGCCCCTATGAGCCTGTACACGCATGTGCAGCACCGCGACGATTTGATGGACGGCATCGCCGAGCGGGTGATGGGCCAGCTCCAGCTGCACCTCGACGTGTCGAGTGACTGGGAAACACAGGTTCGTGAATGGCTTAACCGCTGCTATATGCATTTGTCGGCCTATCCGCAGATAGTTGCGCTACTGCCTCAGGCCGACCGAATTCCGCCCAGCTGGCTACGGGTGCACGCGCCGCTCATTAGCATCCTAATGCGTGAAGGTTTGCGCGGACAGGCGTTGGCCAATGCCTCGCAGTGGGTCGCACACCAGCTGATCGGTGCACTGGTTCTGGGCTTTGCACGCAGCCGCAGCGCCGATGCCGGCGCCGAGGTGTCATCCATGCTGGAGCACCTCGATGCAAAAGAAAGCCAAATATTTGCTGAAATTGCCCCTTACGTATTGCCCGACTACGAGCTGTTCCCCTACACGGTCGATCAGGTCGTCAGCGCCTTGCGCAACACACTCGCCAAGCACGCATGAGCCCAGCACTCAGTGCCGGGCAGCTGGTCGCCCACCGAGGCTGGCGCAATCGCTACCCTGAAAATACCTACGTAGCCGTGGCGGCCGCCATCGCCGCCGGTGCCCTCCATATTGAAATCGACATTCAGTTTACCCGCGATAGCGAAGCCGTTGTTTTTCACGACCGCAACCTAAGCCGGATGTGCAGCGTCGATCGCGACATCTACAGCGTGGAGCTGGCGGCACTGTCCCAATACACAGTATCGTCAGCGCAACGCCTGGGCAGCCATGCGAGCGACACTTATATCAGCAGGCTGAGCGAGTTAGGCGACCTGATTCAGAAGCACCCCGCCGTCACGCTTTACGTTGAAATCAAACAAGATATTCTTGAGCATTTCAGCCGCGCACAAACATTGGCCGTGCTCGCACAGGCACTGCATTCGGTCCGCTCCCGCACGGTACTCATCAGCTTTGACTACGCCATACTCCACGAGGCTGCGGCCCTCGAGTGGCGCGTCGGCCCGGTACTCTGCCAGTGGGAAGATGCGCGCGAGCGCTCAGTGTTTCCGGCCAGGGCCGAATGCCTGTTTCTTGATTCTGCGCGGGTGCCCGATGGCGAAAGACTGGATTCACTGCCCCTGCCCTGCGTGGTCTACGAAATTGGCACTGCCTCCCTCGCGCAGGAATGGCTGGCGCGCGGCGCCAGTAAAGTAGAAACCTATTGCATCGGCGAAATGCTGGAACCACTCATGTTGTTGGTAGAAAAATAACAATGCTCGAAACCGAAGTCGCGGTCATTGGCTGTGGTATACAAGGCGCCGGCGTGGCTCAAGCTGCCGCCGCTGCCGGCTATCAAGTCATGCTGTTTGAAAAAAAGCTGGGGGCTCAGGCACGTCGAGCAAATCCAGCAAGCTGACGACCGCATGTTCACTCGCGCCGTGGTGAAATCGGCTATGGATCTCAGTACAAAGGCCTTTTGCCTGGCAGAATTAATCAAGGCTGAACGCCAGGCCGAGGAGATTGACTAACTGCAGCGCAGCTTCGGCCACCACTTCCCTGCGCACGACACCACAGTGTTGGAGAGTTTTGTCGGTTTAAGAGTGCCGCCCACACTCGGCGAACGAGAGCCTGTGACCGACACCCGCACACTGCGCATCAAGCCAGCGTAAAGGACTCGCCCACAATGTTCTCGGACAGCTGCCAAAGTTGCTCGGCGGCGACCTCGTCCAGTCCGTAGTCCATATAGCCGAACGTTGGCGCCTCATCCACCGCAGGCCTACCAACCTGGCAATCCTCAAGGTACAGCCCGCCTTTACCCACCAGCGCTGGCGAAGTCGCCGCCCATACACTGGTCGCTGCGCCCTGCTCTACCGACTTGTACACAAAGCGCGACTCGCTGGCCTGCGAACTAAATTGAGCATAATCATCCTTCGTCATATGTCGCCCCAGATTCGTCACAATCGCACCAGGGTGAACCGCATTAGACACAATGCCGCGCTTGGCAAGCCCTACCGAGAACAGCATATTTGCCGTTTTTGCCTGACCGTAGGAGACCCACTTGTCATAGGGCCGCTGCTCAAAATGCGGGTCGTCAAAATTGACCTCCGAATATTTGTGTCCCGCCGAACTCAAATTAACTACGCGCGCTGCCGGCGCCTTCTTCAGTGCGGACACCAGCAAACAGGTCCATAAAAAATGGCCAATATGATTGGTGCCGAATTGGAGTTCGCAACCTTGCGCGGTGCGCTCCAGTGGGCAGGCCATAATGCCGGCGTTATTGATCAAGATATCAATGCGGTCATGTGTCGACAACAGCTCAGCCGCCGCCACTCGCACCTGGTTCAAATCGCTCAACTCCAGCAACACTGAGTCGAACTCAGCACCGGAAACGGCTGCACGTAGGCCAGCCAGCGCCTCATCGGCCTTAGCCTGGCTGCGTGCTGTAATCGTCACTGCTGCGCCGGCTTGCGCCAGACTGCGGGCTGCTTCCAAGCCAATACCAGACGTGGCGCCGGTAACGACCACCCGCTGCCCCTTCAGATCAATGCCGGTCAGCACGTCACTGGTGGTGGATGTTGCTGAAAACTCTGTCGTCTTGATTGTCATAGTCCCTCACTGCTCCCACAAAAAAACTCCGCCACTTCATCGCGCAGGCGAAATCGAGGCATCATTACAGCGATTTAACCCCTCAGACATCATTACCAAACGATTAACCGTAGCTAACAAGCACTACAGATAGCGAGTATCCAACTGTTTATCAAGGCTTTTAATTTTATTATTCGTATAAACATTTTGTTAAAAAAGCCTCCAGCAGCAACCTTTAGCACTAAGCGCTGTAAGCGAAAAAACCGACCGAAACCGTAGAATTGTCCTCGTTGAAACATTATTTAATTAGGAGCAACACCATGAATCACGCACAAGCCAACATCAGCGCCGCCGACATTGCCGAAGGCACCGCACAGGTCAGCGTAATCTCCATTCTGGTCTCCGGTCTGATCTACTGCGTTGCGCTGCTGGTTTAACGCAGCACCAAAGTATCAGCCCCACCCATAGCAAAGTTTCTCCCCCGCCTCGTGCGGGGGATTTTTTTTGGGCGCCATGCTAACCTCGTCGCTCCAAATCCAGTGGTATCCTTTCATCATGAGCAATCTCGACAAACACCGCTATTTACTGCTCGGAACACTGAAGAAGAACGGCGACTTCGTGGACACCCCCGTATGGTTTGCCAAGCGGGGCAACACCCTCTACCTGTTCTCTACCGGCGATGCGGGCAAGGTGAAACGGCTGCGCAATTTCAGCGATGCCCGCGTCGCACCCTGCACGGTGAGCGGAAAATCACTGGGCGATTTTGTCCCAGCAACAGCCGAACTTATTAGCGACGAAGCCGGCCAAGCCGAGGCCCATCGTCAGCTGGTCAAAAAATACGGCTGGCAAATGCGCGCCTTAGATGTGGGGGCAAGGCTGGCAGGCAGAATCGGCAGCCGCGCATTTATCAAAGCCGAACTCTAACATGCCACTGGATCACCGCCAGCAAGCGACAATACAGCCTGCAAGCGCACTCCTGCGTCATGATGGGGAGCCGCCTTCGGTGCGCCACAAAGATTGAATTTTACGCATTCTCGGTTCACCCTTTTGAACGCCCGCACTGACGGAATTGCCACACTATGAGCTTCTCTACTGCCGACAAACTGGACATTCACGAATTGATCGCGCGTTACACACACGCCCTGGACTACCACAACATTCCACTGATGCGCGATATCTGGACCGACGACTGTCGCTTTCAAGCCGACGAGCCCGAGGTCAATATCAGCGGCATTGAAGACTTAAGTGAATTTTTCCGGCAGACCGTCGCCGCGGTCCCCAATGTCCGCCATGTCATCAGCAACCTGTATGTGGATGGCCGCGGTAGCGAAGCCATCTGCAACGCCTATATACAGATCATCGATTTCGATACCAAAACGCTGATCGCCGCAGGACGCTATCGCGACGAGCTGGTGCGCTCAGCATCCGGCTGGCGCATCCGAAACCGCATCTTTACGGCAGGATAAGTGCCGCTGGGTAGCCACCTCGGCTCACTCCTTGTCCGACAAAGCGATTGTGCGGGTGGGCAACCGCCGGAATGGGCTGAGTGAGCGCCTCAAGGTCTAGCTGGGGGCATGGTCATACATCCGCGCGTGATGGGATGCCGCGCAGTATAAAAATCAGAGCAAAAAAACCGGGGAGCTCGGTTAGCGCGGTCTCGGCACGCTGATAATGTCACCCAGCAGGCCGTATTCCTCTCCACCCAGCCGCGCGACAGGATCCAGCGCCTGCGCATCCACTCGGAGCCGACCGTCCTCTTGCGTTGCAATCTCGTCGCTGAGGTAGATCTGTTGCACGCGCCCATAGATAACGGCCTGTGGGCCAATTTCGTGCTGGTCGTAAAGTTCGCAGGCGTAGGCCACACGACAGTCGCGTAGGCGCGGCAAGGGGAACTCGCCAAAGTCAGCAGTCGCCAGGCCGCTGCGGGTCAACTCCGAGTCGCCGTGGGCCAGCGAGGCACTGCTGCGGGTTACTTGCTCGGCCAACTCGCGGTGGGCAATATGGACAACAAAGTGTTTTCGCTCAAGAATATTGCGGCGCGTATCCTTAATCTCGCCATCTGGCTTCTTGCCAATAGACAGCATGATCAAGGGCGGATCGCTACAGACACCCGTGAAATAGGAAAAGGGCGCCAGATTGCAGCTATCGTCGCCATTGTCCGAGATCACCCAAGCCACGGGGCGCGGGATCAGGGTCTGGATCATGGTGAAATAAATGCGGTTGGGTGACAGTGTGGACAAATCAATCAGCATAGGCGGGTCAGGCGTTCAGGTCGGGAATAATGCGTGCGCGCAGGCGCTGAACACAGTCTTTGACGTAGAGTTTTTCTTTCTTGAGGCGGCGCAGTTGCAACTGGTTCGCAAAGGGATTGCCCTGAATATCGAGTATTTTCTGATCGATTTCTCGGTGCAAAATGCGTAACTCTGTTAGGCGGGCGCGGATTTCCTTGTGATCCAGTTCTTCTATCATCAAATAAACCTGATATACGCCTATCGTTAACGGCAGTCGCTCATAGTAAATCGAATAGAAAACAGACAAAAGGCCATTCGACTCTAGCTGATCAAAATAATCACTGAAATATGGCAAAAGCCGCCATTGTGGGCCGGAGACATCTCGGCAATACTGCTGCCAAGCTCGAAAAATCTGTTTAGACCTACTGGGAGACAAGCATTATGCGTTCCGAACTCTGCGACAAACTGGGTATAGAACACCCGATCTTCGCCTTCACCCACTGCCGCGATGTGGTTGTGGCCGTCAGCAAGGCCGGCGGCATTGGGGTACTGGGCGCAGTCGGCTTCAGCGCCGAACAGTTGAAAGAAGAACTGGACTGGATCGACGAGCATATTGGCGACAAGCCCTACGGTGTGGACATTGTTATCCCGCAAAAATATGAAGGCATGGGCGACACCTCGCCCGACGAGCTCGAAGCTCAACTCAACAGCATGGTGCCTCCAGAGCACGTCGCCTTTGCTCAGAAGCTGCTGGCCGACGCCGGCGTCCCCGCATGGGAAGATGGCACCACCAGTATGGGCCTGCTCGGCTGGACCGAAGCCACCGCCACACCCTTGCTGATGGAAGCGCTGACGCGCAAAAAATGCGTCATGATCGCCAATGCACTGGGCACCCCGCCACCAGACAAAGTGAAATTGATTCAAGACAGTGGCCGCTTGGTTGGCGCCCTGTGCGGCAAGGTTAAACAAGTTCGCTCCCACGTTGAGGCGGGTCTCGACTTCATCGTGGCTCAGGGCGGCGAAGGTGGTGGTCATACCGGCGACGTTGGTTCTATCGTATTTTGGCCGCAGGCCGTTGCCGCGGCTGATGGCATACCCGTACTGGCCGCTGGTGGCGTCGGTACCGGCCAGCAAATGCTAGCTGCGATGGCTCTGGGTTGCGCAGGCGTCTGGACAGGCTCACTGTGGCTGACCGTAGAAGAAGCCCACGCTGAACCCGCACAAAAAGAATCACTGCTCAATGCTAGCAGCGAAGACACCGTGCGCTCACGTTCGTGGACCGGCAAACCCTGCCGCATGCTGAAAAACGAGTGGACTGAAGCGTGGGAAGACCCAGAGAACCCCAAACCGCTGGGTATGCCGCTGCAGGGCTTGGTATCGGGCGACGGTATGCGCCGAACGGCTAAATATGCCGGCGTTGCCGGCACCCAAAAAGTTGCCTTCAACCCGGTTGGCCAAGTGGTTGGCCAAATCAACACCGTCGAGTCTACTCGCGGCGTGATGACGCGCATGCTCAATGAGTACGCAGATGCCTACGAAATGGTGACGGCTCAGCTGGAAGGCTAAGCCCACCCGACCACCAAAAAAGGGCTGCCATTTGGCAAGGCATTAAACAAAAGTGGGAAAACTGATTTTTAAGCCCTGGAAATCGCCCTGCAATGAGAGACTTAAAGCATTGTAGGGTTTTTCTATAGCTCCCCAGAAATCTGGAGAGATCACATGCAAGGTGCGGTGGCCGTCGCCTTCTGGTAAAAAGCGGACGGTCAAAAACACGCAATCCGACGAAGGTTGTAGGTTTCTATACAGCCTCAACGCCGCAACAAAAGACGAGCGTTAGCGCGTCACAATTGATGTGCTTGTTATGTGTTGGATTTACCAACTTTTGAGCGAACGTCATACATAAAATATAAGCTAACTATGACTCCGACTGAATATCCAGCAACCCATCCAGCATTTAAGGGTAACAACCACAATACAGAATGAATATAACTTGGATGAGCTGCAACAAGATTGACACAGGAATCAACATGAATGAGGCCTATAGTTCCCCAGGTAATAATTACGATAACATATGAAATGCTGACTATTATTGTTTGGATCTTTGAGAGCTTTGCCCCAGCAACATATGCTACTACGATATATCCACATCCTAAGGCCCAGATTATTGCCCCCACGGATATAGCATTTGCAGCATGTAGGTTTATTGCCTCTAAAAACTCTGATTCACTCATTTTAATAGTTCCATTTTTATTAATAATTCCTTTCGCCTGATCATATAGCGTTTATCACTAATTTCAATGAGCTAAGTAACTTGCCAATGTCTTAATGATGATGACTCTACTGCTCAAGGGCCAAAACAGCGACTGACCGCTATTGTGACGCAACAGCCTTTCATAACGCATGTCCTGATCTGGTAATAAGCGGACGGTCAAAAATACGTAATCCGATGAAAGTCGTAGTTTTATCTATGACCTTAAAGCCAACATAAAAGGCGCACCGTAGATGCGCCCAGCGGAACTAAGTGGAGCGATTTTTGATGTGATTGTTATAACTCATTACGCTCTATACTCGAAGCCAAGTCATGTGAGGAAATTTCATTTAGATTAGCTACTACCTGTACTCGATCTTGAGTAGAACGATTTTGGCTAAGTTTATACTTACATTGGATTTCACTGATTTTAATTTCTACGCCGACGATGGCACGTAACATGGCCGCTTTATATTCAGGCTTCCACGGCCGTGGAAGAGTTGACTCGTATTTTTGAGTAAGAGTATCGACCACAGACTGTATTCTTTCACTGGACGAAAACACACTGGCTTGACCATATATATGTACAGCTTGGTAATTCCACGTTGGAACGCCAGGGGAGGTGTACCAAGACGGCGAAATATAATCGTGAGGCCCCTGCAGAGTAATGAGAATTTCCTGACCGTCTAAATCGGCGTGCTGAGGGTTCTGCAAGGCCAAATGCCCAATTATTTTAGTTTTTTCATGTGACAGTAGAAACGGCATATGGGTAGAAAACAGCTTGCCACCAACGGTTGAAATAAGCTGGCCGAAGGCATTAGCCTCAACAAAAGCAAAGATTTCTGCTTTATCGGTCACTTCAAAATGTTTGGGTATGTACACGGTCTATCCTTGAGTTATAACGCCTGAATTCAGCGGCATTTGAGGCGACGCCTGTTTTTGCGACAGCAAAAATGGGTGGCGGGTCAAATGTCCGCTGCAATGATTTGTTATACGTCGTTTCTGGCGCTCTAGGAAACATTGCTATCCGATGGATCGTTATAGTTGACTACGCCACCAATTCCCTCGATGTACTTCACAAATGCTTCTTTAGCCTGTTGCACAGCCACAAGGTATGTGTAGCACAATTCCTTGATTTCTCGGGGTTCGAAATGAATTTTCTCACCCAATGAGACGCGTTTTCTACGCACCCCAGGCCGCATCATGAAAGGCGAATCAACTGGAAAGTCTATTGGGTAGGGGCCTTCAATATTTGGGAGAAACTCTGAGCCATCTTTATGCCGGCCAAATAACTCGAGCGCCCTCCACGATATCGCCAGACAGCCGACTTCGTTTAGATCATGTTCCGTTACGTTGCCGAATCTATGGGTCAAACAGTTCCTAGCCTTTTTCAAAGACTCGAGCTCTATACGGAAAGGAAAATGGATCTCGAATTTTTTCTCAAGAAGATCAAACTTTTTGGAAATTCCTAATTTTGTAAATTGTAGTTCGCGCTTTGTGTACTGTTCTGGATTTGGAGATGACGATTTTGACGCAGCCCAAAATTCGGATTGAAGAATAACCGCGTGAAATCCGTCCAACACCAGCTCCCACGCTTCGACAAGCTCCCGAAGACCATTTCCGACTACCCAAATTCCAAACTCATCTTTGAACTCGGCTAATGTTTCGTCGGGCAATTCTGCTGGGACCACTTGGAATTGCGGAAGCTCTGGGAGCTGATACGTTTTAAAGTTTGGGTCTCGAGCCGCATTGGTTCCGAACCCCATAAAAATGCACGCACGATTCACACAAATGAACGCCGGAGCCAAGACTGCGTCAAAATCTATTTGTGGCATCGTGATCCGACGCTTTTAGACGTATAACGCCGCGGTTTGGGGTGCCGGAGCGTCAGCGGAGGCGTCCCAGCAGCGCGCTTTTTGCGCTGCGGCAACACCGCCTTGTTAAGTTTTGAGCATAAATATATTGGTATCATCTGACTTCTCAGCTTGTTCCTTGAATCCCAAGCTTTCATACAGCCTAAGCGCATGAGAATTTTCCCTGTAGACATTGAGACTTACCTTACCTCTACCAAGCTCAAAGGCATAGTCGACCAGATGATTACAAATTTTCCGAGCCAATCCCTGACCCCGGCAAGTAGGGTTGGTGATGATTCTAGCGAGATGGGAGCGTCCATCGTCTTTCTGCATGATTTGCCCAAAGGCCAACAGGCCCATATAGGACTTGTAGGAAAAGGAGTTTTCCGGATTGAAAGTTATTTGCTCCAGCAGACTGACCTTGTTAATCGGAAACGTGACGGCTGGGCCCGCCCAGATGCGGCACTCCTCTTCAGTAGCAATCCATGAAATGACTTCTTCTACATCACTTAATGAGGCCGGCAGAATATCCATATGAAAACTTAACGCACGGCGCAACGGCAGCAAAAGGCGCAGCTTTTTAATGTCCGGCACCCGCAGGGTGCGTATTGCCGCCACTTGTTAAGTTTCATACTCTCAGACACTGACAAAGGTGACTACCTCAATATGGTTTTGATCTTTATCTTTTATGAATGCTGCATAATATGACTCATGGTACTCAGGGCGGAATCCGGGGTCGCCGCCGCTTTTTGCACCGTTTTCAATTGCGGTTTTGTGAAACATATTAACTGCCTCTATGCTCGACGCTCTTAGGCAGACATGAAAACCTGTATCTTCCGGTGCTTGGCCTTTGTTCGGTCTGTGATTTAGCCAAAACTCGGGATATTTTTTGCCAAACCCGGATGTTCTCGGCTTTTCAATCAGCTTTTTAAATCCGATTGTGGCTAGTACCCGCTCGTAAAATTCGCTCGCTTCCTTTAGCTCTGCCACTTCAATAGATACATGATCGATCATCTTGGCTTTGACTCGCTACTGAAACTTAACGCCGCGGTTTGGGGCGCCGGAGCGTCAGCGAAGGCGTCCCAGCAGCGCGCTTTTTGCGCTGCGACAACACCGCCTTGTTAACTGTATTGCTACTTCGATGCCTCGATAGCACTGAATAGCTCCTCTTGTGATTTAGGGACTGTCTCAAACTGTACAGCGCTAGCCGGCAGAGAAAACCAAGCCGGTTTGCGGCTCACATAGAAATGTGCGTCTGGAATGATATGGTTTGAGTTCTCAAGTGTTCCGGTTTTCAGTTTGACGACCCTAGGCATATCTGCGCTGGTGTAATGGAGGCGGCACGCGCAAGTACCACAGAAATAACGTCTATGATGGATTCCGTTTTCATCTGTTTTATCCCAGCAATCTGGATTGCCGTTGATTAACGTAAATGAAGCTTCAGGAAGTGCCATAGTCGACGTATACCCACCGCCGGATGATTTTTGGCAGGACAAACAGTGGCATGCCACAATCATCAATGGGTTGTTAGTAATTTGGTACTCAACCTCTCCGCAGAGGCACGTTCCTTTCAGAGTTTCCATGGTCTCTCACGATTTTGACAGTTAACAGTTTATTATAACGACTCAGGCCATATATCACTTTGGCCCCCTTATCACGGAACTGGCTTTTACGTTGATTGAACAATTATTGGGAATTCAATGAGATGGCGACCCCGCTATTAGCGAGTGTCGGTCAAACGAAGACTAATTCCCTTTATTTCTGCCAAATATTCCTTTCCCTTGATCATATCGCGTTTTTTATAAATTTCAATAAGTTAAGCAACTCTCTAATGTGTCAATGGGAAGGGCTCTACTGTTCAAATGCCTTAGCAATGTAGAAACAACGACTGACCGCTAATGTGTGTGGATAAATCCCCACTTTTATTTAATGCCTTGGCCATTTGGCGGCCCTTTTCATTTCAGCCTCTACTGGCTTCCAGTAAGGCGGCTGTTTCCAGCATGTTTTTCAAATCCGCATGATTGTCGCGACTGGCGTTTAAATTGGCCGACAAGCTCTGCAGGTACGGCCAACCGTAGTTTGCCAAATAGGGGGATTTACGCAGTTTTTTCGCAAAAGCGGCCGCCACCACCGCCTCACTTGGTTTTTGTAGCTCGCGTAAAATCGAACTGGCCACCAAGTAATCGCGACGCACGCTGGCTTCACCTGCGGCGTGCTTGTAGCGCAGCTTTACCAGCGCCAGCTCAGCGTTATTGGTCTGCTCCGGCCGCTTGACGCCATAGCGAGGCTCGTCGACAAAGCGATACTTACCATTGGCTAGAGTAATTTCATAGAGTGCGGTAACGCTGTGTCCGGCGCCGATATCACCGGCGTCTTTGGCATCGTTATTAAAGTCAGCATCGGCGAGTTGGCGGTTGTTGTATCCGATCAGCCGGTATTCGGCTACGACAGCCGGATTAAACTCCACCTGCAATTTTACGTCTTTGGCCACGGTATAGGCCGTGCCTTTCAAGCCGCTCACTAAGACGCGGCGCGCCTCCTGAAAACTGTCGAGATAGTAGTAATTGCCATCGCCATGATCAGCCAGCGGCTCCAACTGCGCATCCATGTAATTGCCCCGCCCCACTCCGAGTACAGTGAGATAAATTTCACGGTCGCGCTGGCCTTCCACCATTTTCACTACGTCGTCGCCCTGCAGACCGACATTGACGTCACCATCGGTGGCGAGAATGACGCGATTATTACCGCCGCTGATAAAGGCCTGTTGCGCAAGGCGGTAGGCGCGCTGAATGCCGTCGCTGGCATGGGTAGAACCACCTGCCGTTAGCGCGTCCAGCGCCGCTAGAATTTTATGCTTGTCGCTGGCTGGGGTTGGCTCAAGCACGGTTTTGTAGCCCGCCGCGTAGGTGACCAGCGCCACGGTGTCGCCCGGTTTGAGGCGGGTTAGCATCACCGAAAAGGCACGCTTTAATAAGCCCAGCCGGTCTTCGCCCTGCATAGAGCCCGACACATCAATCAAGAACACATAGTTGCTGTCGGGCAGGGCTTCTTGCGCGGGTTCCCAGGCGCTGAGGCGAACCTGCAATAGCCGTGAACCGGCATTCCAGGGTGTTGCCATGATCCTTGTTTCCACACCCACGGGGTTTTGTTCTGACAACCCCGCCATCGGCTCATACGCCAGCGCATTAATAATTTCTTCGCTGCGAATGGCATCCGCCGGTGGCATTCGGCCCTCTTTTAGAAAGCGTCGCGCCAGACTGAAGGAGGCTGCATCGACATCAATCGAGAAGGTCGACATCGGGGCATCGTGCACCCGTTTGATCGGGTTGTCGGTGGTCCCGTTATAGCGTTCGCGACTTTGATAGGCCGGTCGGGACTGCTGGTCTGCAGCGATATAGGCTGTTGCGGCCGGTGCGCCGGGCATTCGGACATGACGGCCACTTCGCTGTTCTTGTACTGCGAATTTGTCAGCGAGCTCGCGGCGCTGAGGCTGATGTTGCGGCTGCATGTTCGCCGGTACCGGCTCCTGTAAAACAGCCGGTGCCGTCTCCCCAACGGGGGCCTTGGCCGTATCGACAGAATCAGTGTTATTAAATGAGCAGGCGGCGAGAGCCAAGCTAAGGGTACTCAGTGCCATTGTTTTTTTCATTGCGGTTTCTCCGAGGTAGAGGGTGTTACCGCGTATGACGGACAGCTTGGCAGAATTGAACAAAAAAACTATGACGCTGGGGGCAACACCGACCTGCCTAGGCCGTACCGATCCTGAACCCTGCTTTTAAAGCCCTTGAAAAGTATCCCCTACCAGTTAAAACGCAACGCCGCGTAGGCCTGTCGACCGGAGTTTTGTTGGGCGTAATAGGTGCCGGGAAAGAATACCGAGTCGACCACCTGATTCTGGGTGCGCTTGTCGCTCAGATTTTTTATGCCCGCGGTTATCGTCCACCACTCGTCGCCATCCAATAGCGCCACCCGAAAGTTCAATTTGGTATTGGCTGGCACCCGCGAGGCTGGGTCGAGGTCGGTGTCGGTGTATTGCTCGCCCTGATGAATCACATCCATACTCAGGTTGAGTAAATTATCAAACACCGGAAAAGTCAGTGTGGGGCTGAGCATCAAGCTATTTTTCGGTGCAAAGGCGATGGTCTCGTCAGTCAAATCCTGCTTGGTATCCACCCCCTTGGTCACGGGCGCGGGCGCACCGGTGTACTCCTCGTAATAGGCATCGAGAATACCCAAGGAACCCAACAGCGACAGCGGCTGCCAAGGCGTGAGCCACTGCCAGTCAACTTCAAGCCCCTGTGACACCGCCGTCGCGGCATTGCTGACATCAAAGAACACGCCGTTGAACGCCAGTACCTGCAGATTCTCGTACTCGGTTCGGTAAGCGGTGGCGTTGATATTCAGGCTCTGGCCGAGATAGCTACCCTTGGTGCCGATCTCGAGTGTAACGGCATTTTCGCCCTCAAATTCCAGATCGACGCCGGTGAACGAAATAGAGTTGTAGCCGCCACTTTTGAAGCCCTTGCTGTAGGTAACAAACACATTCACATCGTCAGTCAGGTAGTACATCACCGACAACTTGGGCGAAACATCACTTTCTTTACGTTCTAGGTCTTTGCGTGAATAGTCGTTCGCACCCAGCAGTAAGCTGGCGACACAGCTCGGCGGCGGCAAGGGGGTGCTACCCTCACAACTACCTGTGCCAAGGGTGTCGATTTTTTTAGTTTCGCGGTTCATTCGCAGGCCGGGGGTAATGACCCAGCTATCGCCCAAGTTCAGTGTTAGTTGACCAAAAAGGGCCCACGCTTCGGTGTTCTGCACATAGTCGAAATCATAGCGGTCGTTGGTCGTCGTCATCGCGGCCAGTTGCAAGGCGGGTAGCAACGGCGCATCTTCACCCGCCAAGAGCTGGGCGTCATTGGTACCCAGCCAACTCCCAACATCGCGGCCCAGCACAACACCCGCATCTAACTGATAGTCAGACTCAAAATAGAACACCCCTGCCACAAATTGCAGCGAGCTGCCGAAGCCGAACAGGCTGCCGGCGTCGCCGGTAAAACGCCATTCCAGTGTGTCTTGCTGATAATCTTCGCGGTTTACCAAGGTGGCAATATCGGCTGGTGAGACGTCGAGATCCTGATACTGCTCTATAAACAGGTCGCTGGTGCCGTACACCACCACCGTATCGAGATTATACAAAGCACCAGCCTCGCCAAAGCTGTGACTCAATTTGCCAGTATAGCTGCGCGAGCCTTTCTCAAGCATGCCATCGATGTTGTAACTGGTTTTAAAATTTTCCGGATCGTCCTCAATCGCCGGATCAAAGTCGTCCAGGTAGTCGCGGGTGTCGGCATCAAGATTGGCGAGCTGCTTGGGCCAGTAGTTGATGCGGGTATCCGACCCCACCGCAATCAGCTCGAACTCCGTGCTCTCACCCGGCAAAAAGTTTAGCTTGATACGCTGCGCGTCTTGGTCAGGATTTTCCTCGTTGCGATTCAAAAACTGGTTCTCCAGCTCGCCGTCGCGCTCAAAGTCCAGTGCCGACACGCGCAGCCCAAACCATTCGTTTAGCATGCCGCCAGCACCGCCTTCTATGCGTTGCTCACCGCGCTCACCTACGCGCAACTCAAGGTCGGCAGAGAATTCCTGGGACACCGGCCGGCTGTATACGCTGAACACGCCCGATACGGTGTTTTTGCCAAACAGGGTGCCCTGAGGACCACGCAGAACTTCCACCCGGTCAATGTCGAACATGGCTTCGGTAAAATAGGCGGGGCGGCCAAAAAACACCTCATCTTGGACAAAGCCCACAGAGCTTTCGAAACTGGGATTGAAGGTATTGGTGCCGAAACCGCGAATGAAAATTTGCGGCGAGCCTGGGTCGTTAGCATCTATGCGTACATTGGGCACATAGACCGAGAGCTCTTTGAGATCAGATATGCCGACGTCTTTCATAAAATCGCCGCCGATAGCCGTCACCGAAATTGGCACATCCTGAATACTCTGTTTGGTTTTCTGCGCGGTAATGATCACTTCTTCAATAACACGCTGCTGCGCTAATACTGGCGTGGCAGCAAGGCTGGCCACCAGCATAGTGGCGCCCAGTGGCAGGGTTTTATTATTTTTCATACTGCATCCCATATGACTGAAGAGCTGCTCTCACCCAATATACCTGCTGTATACCCGCGGGAACAGTGCCCGCCCAGTCAGGCTCTTAAATGTCGTGCAATATCCAGCGCCGAGTTTTGCCTATGGCAGGATTCGTATAAGATGCCCCCAGACATCATTCACTTAGTCACTGTGGGATACCGTCATGCGAACTCTGCTAGTCTCGATTTTTTCCGTCTTTTTACTTGCCGCCTGCTCGGGCGACACAGATAACAGCAGCGCTGTGGCAGCCAAACCATCCAGCAAGAAGTCTATGCCAGACGACCCTGACCTCGCCTCGCTCTATACCCAAAGCTGTTTTTCCTGTCACGGCACAGGCGCAGGTGGCGCGCCGCGCACCGGCAACGCCAGCGCTTGGCAGCCTCGCCTCGACAAGGGCATGGATACCCTGCTTGACCATACAATTAACGGCTTTCGGGGCATGCCACCGCTGGGCATGTGCATGGATTGCGACGAAGCACAGTTTAGCGCGCTGATCGAATTCATGAGCACGGGCGGCTAATTAGCTACAGGTCCACACCACTATTGATAAACCCTGATTGATAAACCATAAAAACGGATCACCTTCACTCGACGGGCCAATTATGAAAAGACGGGAATTCAACCGCTCATTGTTGCTGGCGCCACTGGCCGCACCCCTAGCAACCGCTACGCCCAAGGCGGAGGCTGCACGTGCGATTCCCTGGCAAAACTGGTCTGGCGGTCAGCAGGCAACACCGGCGGGCCGCTTAAGCCCGAAAACCGAGGACGAACTCGCCCAGCTACTGAAAAACGCCACCACGGCAATGCGACCCGTCGGGGCCGGACATTCGTTCAGCCCGCTCATACCCACGCAAGGTAATATTCTGTCGACCCGACACTTCAATACCGTGAGCGCCAGCGATAACTTGCGCGCCATAGTCGGCGCCGGGGTGAAGCTTAACCAGCTCGGCGAGCCCCTGCACAAGCTCGGGCAAGCGCTGCCCAATATGCCGGATATTGACGAACAGACCATAGCGGGGGCGCTCTCCACCGGTACCCACGGCACTGGTGCGAACATTGGTGCGATGCACAGCTACGTTGAGGCGCTGCGACTGGTTACACCACGCGGGGACGTACTCAATTGCAGTCGCACAGAAAACCCCGATATTTTCGATGCGGCGCGCGTTTCGCTCGGCGCCTTGGGCGTGATCACCCAGTACACCTTGCGCAATGTGGCGCCCTACAAACTGAAACTCAAAACGTGGATGCAGCCCTTGCAGCAAACTTTTGAGGAGTTTGATCAACTCGCAGATTCACACCGCAACTTCGAAATGTACTACATTCCCCATAGTGAAAATGCGCTGATTATTACCACTGAGCTAAGCGACGAAGAAATCTCGCCACGAGGACCCGACGGCGATAACGACTCCGTGCGCGAATTAAAAATGCTGCGCGACTATGCCTCGTGGTGGCCATGGTTGCGCAAAAAACTGATCACAGCGGTGAGTGCTGCGGTCGAACCAGAAGAACATGTGGACTGGTGGTGGAATATTTACCCCTCCGATCGCGCAGTTCGCTTTAACGAAATGGAGTATCACCTGCCTCGCGAGAATATCGTCGAGGCCCTAAAGAAGGTGATCGAGACCGTGGAAACCCGCAATCCGGATGTATTTTTCCCCATCGAGGTGCGGGTAGTGCGCGAAGACGACGCTTGGCTGAGCCCCTTTTATGGCCGACCAAGCGCGTCGCTGGCAGTACACCGCTATTTCGAAGAAGACTACAAACCTTACTTTAGCTCCATCGAGCCTATCTATCAGCCCTACGCCGGTCGCCCACACTGGGGCAAGTTGCACACTCTGGGCGCAGACACCTTAGCCAAACGCTACCCGCGCTGGCAGGACTTTAACGACATACGCCGCGAGCTTGACCCCAAAGGCATAATGCTAAACGCCCACCTGAAAAAGGTTTTTGGTCATGACTAAAAAAGCAAATCTGCCGACGCGCCGCAAGCTGTTACGCGGCGGCGCCATAGGCAGCGCGCTACTGGCAGCGGCATGGTTGCGCCCGAGCAATAATGGCGGCGCGCACAGCGACTATTTTTTACGCCTGCAAGGTGCCCTGCGCGAAGCAGGCCTGCACCGTCCCACGCTGGTTCTGGACGCCCAGCGCCTAAAGCAGAATACCGACCGGCTGATGCACCATATTGGCTCTAAATTTGCCTATCGCATCGTGGGCAAATCACTCCCCAGCCTACCGCTTATTCAAAGTGTTAGAAATCAAACCGGAACAAATCGGGTGATGGTATTCCATCAGCCGTTTTTGAATCTGATTGCCAAGGAGATGCCCGATAGCCAGCTGCTTATGGGCAAGCCTATGCCCGTGCTTGCGGCAAAGCGCTTTTACAGTTTCCACACTAATCGTGAGTTTAATCCGGCAACACAGCTGCAATGGCTGATAGATTCTCAGGAGCGCCTTCAGGAGTACAGCGAACTTGCCGCCGGATTGAACCAGCGCATGCTGATTGTTCTAGAGCTGGATGTCGGCCTTCACCGCGGTGGTTTTCGCGCTAGCGACGAAGTTGGCCTCGCGATCATGAGTCTGAAGCAGGACCCCAACCTGCAATTTGCGGGCTTTATGGGTTACGAAGCCCACGCCTCCAAAATGCCGAAAGTGATCGGTGGACCCATTCAGGCTTTGGGCAAAGCCATGAAATTTTATGGGCAATGCGTTTCTGTCGCGCAGAACATTCTTGGAGATGAATTTAAACCCCAGCATTTAACCCTAAACGCAGGTGGCAGCTCAACCTACCAGATGTATACCTCAAATCACCCCTGCAATGAGTTGGCCACGGGGTCGGCGCTGGTTAAACCCAGCGACTTTGACGGGCCCTATTTGCAAGATCACATTCCCGCGGCCTTTATTGCCACCCCGGTGATAAAAGCACTGGATCACACCGAAGTTCCTGGGCTGGAAAATCTATCAGGGCTAATGCCCCTGCTTAACCCTAACAGTGAGCGTAGCTTTTTTACGTATGGTGGCTACTGGAAGGCAAACCCGGAATCACCACCGGGCTTGAGTAATAACGCCTTATACGGACGTTCAACTAACCAGGAAATGCTAAACGGTTCACGCAAGGTAAAACTAAAACGCGATGATTTTGTTTTTCTGCGTCCGACCCAGAGCGAATTTGTGTTTCTGCAATTTGGCGATATTGCCGTATTTGACGGCCATCACATATCCTCACTATGGCCCGTATTTCAGCAGGGCGCCTAACGCACTGCTGTTTAATGATTTTTTTACATTTCCTTTGGTAATGTGTAATTACCGATAAGGAGTTCCCCTTATAGGGTTTTACACACTTCTGCATTAATGTGTTGTTATACCCACAACCGATCAGGTGAAGCCATGAATGCCTTTGTCGCTGCGTATCTGGCAATGAGTTACATACCCAACGCCAGTGGCGCGCAATTATTGCCCGGCTACCACCATAGCCCTGTGCCGATTAGCACAGCATCGGCTGCCAGCGCCTGCAAAACCGCCTGGGGCCAACGCTACCCCGTAGGCGAGCAACTGCAGCTCGGCGGACTGGCCTTAAAATGTAACTACGTGGCAACCTGGCAAGACGGCCGCTTCCAAGGCAATAGCACGCGCTGGACCGTCAGCAGCCTGTGAATAAGCACCTGAAGTTTTACTGCGGAGCTGCCGCAATATCGGCGCGCAGCGACTTAGCCGCCTGATAGAAGTGAAATCCCGACCACAGCATAATGGGCGGAATCACAAACAACATCGCCATTCGCAGTGACTCGCCACCAAATTGCGGCGCCAGTAAATCGCTCACCACGCCAATCGTCGCCGGCCCCGCACCCAAGCCAATTATATTCAGCACAAAAAACAGCACCGCCGATGACATCGCGCGCATACGCAGCCCCACTAGGCGATGTGCGGTCGCGATAGTGCTCCCCAAATACACGTTCGATAAAACACCCGGCACCACCATCATGACCAGTGCCTGATAGGCACCCGCCACGAGGTAGACTGACACCACAAAAGGAATGGCCACCAGAGCCAGCAAACCCGGCAACCACATATGCCAGCGCATATCTCGCTCCGCCAGTTTATCCGCCAGCAAGGCGCCGCCAAACACCCCGGCCGCACCACCAACACCCATGATCAGCGCCAGCCAGGTACCCAGTTCACCGGTGCTCATGCCATGGGTGCGTATCATAAAAGACGCATTCCAGTTCGCGGCGGCATAACCCGTAAACGCGCTTAGCCCTGAGGCTACCGCCATATGCCTAAAGGTGCGCAATTGCCACAACAAGGCCACAACCTTGGCAACAGGCTCCATGTCGGTACTGGCCTCGCGCGATTCAGACTGCCCCCGCTGCGGCTCCTTGATTGTAAAACGCACCAACAAAGCCAGCAAAATGCCCGGCGCACCCACCACCATAAAGGCCGTACGCCAGCCGAAAAACTCATTAATCCAGCCACCCAATAAAAAGCCAAATAAAATCCCAAAGTTGACCCCCATAGAATAAAACCCAAATGCGCTGGCGCGGCGCTCGGGCGGGAACATATCAGAGATAAGCGAGTGTGAGGGCGGACTGCCACCGGCCTCACCCACACCCACGCCCACTCTGGCCAACAGCAGCTGCAGATAATTCTGTGCAAAACCACTAATCGCCGTCATAAAGCTCCAGGCAAACAGTGCTAAAGCAACAATATTGCGGCGATTCGAGCGGTCAGCCCAGCGCGCAATGGGAATGCCTGCAATCACGTAAAAGACGGCAAAGGCAAAGCCGGTAAGCAGACCCAGCTGGCTGTCGCTCAAGTCGAGGTCGGCCTTGATGGACTCTTGTAAAATGGCCAGCAGCTGGCGATCAATAAAATTAAAGCAATACACCAGTGTCAACAGGCCCAGCGTGTAGTACGCGCTGGGGGGTACCGTGTACGGCGCTGAAATTGTAGGCTTATCCATGCGCGCTCTCTTATTGTAATTTTTACCACTATTACACCGGCGCTCTTCAAGGTAAATGCTTCAGCGGCAAATAGCGGCGCAGACAGTCATCGAATTAGGGTTTAAGCTACGTGGTACAAAGACAGGACGAATTTAGTTTTTACCGCACACCATTGGACAAGACGCTATGCATCAGCCAGACAGCATTACCCTCGGCATTAGCAGCTGCCTGCTCGGACAGGAAGTTCGCTATGACGGCGGCCATAAAAACTTCCCCTTTGCGGTAAGGGAGCTCAGCCGGCATTTTGAGTTTTACCCGGTATGTCCGGAAATGGCCATAGGACTGGGCACACCCCGACCAACCCTGCGGCTTGTTCGCGACGAACAAGACCAAACAAGAGTTCGGGGCTCGAAAGACAATGCGATTGATGTGACCGACGCACTCGCCGACGTTGCCGAGAAGACCCTACGCGAAGCGCCAAGCATCAGTGGCTATATCCTCTGTGCAAAATCTCCTAGCTGCGGCATGGAGCGCGTACCGGTCGTCAAACCTAACGGTGACGGACTAGGAAAAATTGGCGTCGGCGCCTTTGCGGGCCGCCTAATGGAAAAACTGCCGCTATTACCGGTAGAAGAGAATGGTCGCTTGAATGACCCGCTATTGCGGGAAAATTTCGTCATGCGCGTGGTCGCATACCGACGCTGGCAGGAATTGATCCAAACAGGACTAACGCCCTCCGCGTTACAGGAATTCCACCGCCGCCATAAGTTTTTGCTGTTGGCACACCACCAGACCCTCTATCGGGAATTAGGCCCCATCGTGGCTGATGCAAAGACCAATATCGACAGTGCCGCAGCAGAATATATTGAGCGATTTATGCAAGCCTTGCTCAAGCCTGCACAGCGTAGCAACCACAGCAATACCTTGATGCATTTGCAGGGCTTTCTTAAGACTGAGCTCGATAGCGAAGAGCGGCAAGACCTCGCCGCGCAAATTGAGCAATATCGAATCGGCACTTTGCCCCTGCTAGTGCCACTGGCACTGCTGGAGCGCTACGCTAAAAAGTATCACGTCGACTATTTGCTGGAGCAGTACTATTTTCATCCCTATCCGGACGATCTGCGTCTGCGCTATGGTCTGTAGCCATGTCGGAGTTAGTGTGGTTCCGCAATGACTTACGTAGTTTAGACAATACGGCGTTACACCTCGCCGCCAAATCCGGAAAACCACTGCGAGCACTATACATTGCCACCCCCGGCCAGTGGCAGTTGCATAACACATCACCTCGGCAACTCAGCTTAATTGCAGCGGTGCTGCACTCGCTCGCCAGCTCGCTTGCAAAGCTCGGCGTGCCACTGGATATCGAATTCGCAAACCTGTTCAGCGACGTTCCCGAGCTCTTGCAAAACTACTGCCGCAAACACGACATCACAGCCTTGCATGCAAACCGCGAGTACCTGCTCAATGAAGTGGCTCGCGACAAAAACGTTTCAAACAAACTAACAATACCCTGCCACTGGCACCACGACCGTTTGATTGTGCCACCGGATGCCCTACTCAACGGCAGTGGCCTCCCGTATCGCATTTTTACACCCTTTGCGAAAAGCTGGCGCAGTGTGATGCATCAATCACAGCTCACGCCGCTTAAAAAACCAAACGCTCTCGGCGAAACGATAAGCCCCAAACCCATGCCGACGTTTTGCGATACCGTACCCGCCCCGGGCTGGCCCGATAACGAAGACGACGCACTCGAACGCTTGCGAACATTTTGTGCCGAACGCGTGCAAGACTATGACCGTCAGCGCGATCTGCCAGCCATTGACGGCACGTCGCAACTCTCAGCCTCACTCGCGATTGGCCTGCTATCCCCGCGTCAATGCCTTGCCCGTCTGCAAGCTGAAGCACGAGAGCACTGGCAAGAACAAAGCGGAGGAGAATCGATCTGGTTGAACGAGTTGATCTGGCGCGAGTTTTACCAACACGTCACTTACCACTTTCCGCAGGTGGTTAAAGGCCGCGCCTTCAAAGCAGAGACCGATAATATTCAGTGGCGAAACGATACTGAGCACTTTCAGGCTTGGTGCGAAGGCCGCACGGGCTTTCCGATTGTCGATGCCGGTATGCGCCAACTCAATCAAACCGGCTGGATGCACAACCGCTTACGCATGATAACGGCCGGCTTTTTGGTCAAAGACCTGCACATCGATTGGCGCTGGGGCGAACGCTATTTTATGAGTCAATTGATTGACGGGGAATTTTCTGCCAACAACGGTGGCTGGCAGTGGTCAGCCTCTACAGGCACAGATGCCGCGCCCTATTTTCGTATCTTTAACCCAACAACGCAGGGCAAGCGCTTTGACCCAGACGGCGATTTTATCCGCCGTTTTGTCCCTGAATTGGCACACCTAGACAAACTCGATATTCACAGCCCCCCCGCCAACGAATGCTATCCAGCACCAATCGTCGACCACGCCGCTGCACGCAAGGTGACACTGGACCTATTTGAAGCCGTGCGAGCAATGAAATAGTTGCTTGAGACACTTTACGTACCCGCACTCTCAACGCATTATTGTGCAAACCTCTAGGGCGCTTTTAGCATGCTTGACCAGCTGGAAGAATTTAAAGTGATCTACGATCAAGTAACCCAGTTCTTTGTGAACTACAGCTTTCAGCTGGTCGGCGCCCTCATTGTTCTCCTCATCGGGCTGTTACTTGCCGGAAGAGTTTCCGCCATGGTGTTGCGCCTGTGCCAGCGCCACAATATGGATATAACGCTTTCGCACTTTCTGGCCAATATCGCCAGAGTCACACTGATTTTTGTGGTGGCCACTATCTGTCTAGGCAAAATTGGCATCTCGATCGGGCCTTTCTTGGCGGCTGTCGGTGCCATTTCACTGGGTGCTGGCCTCGCGGTACAGGGTCTGCTTAGCAATTACAGTGCGGGTTTTAACATCATCATTACCCGACCGTTTGTGGTTGGCGACACCATTACCGTGCAAGGAGTGACCGGCGTTGTCGATGAAATAAAACTCGCGTTTACCATTTTGGAAGATGAAGACGGCGTCGTCATTTTCATCCCCAACCGGCATATCATTGGCGAAATTATTCACAACTCTCACGCCAGCAAACTCGCAGAGACTTTGGTAGGCGTTGCTTACGATAGCGACATGAAGCGTGCTATTGAGGTAATAACGGGGGTGCTGGATGCCATGCCAAAAACCGCCAGCAAGGCACCGCAAATTGGCATAGACGAGTTCGCAGATAGCGGAGTGAATATCGGGGTGAGATTTTGGTTACCAACGCGTCGTTTTCACGAACTGAGATACCAGACTAATAATGGGATTTTTGCGGCACTGAAAACTGCCGGAATAGTAATTGCGTTTCCGCAGAGGGAAGTTCGACTACTGGGTAAAAGCGATTAGCTGGCGCGCTTGCTGCCCAGTGTGTGAAGCGAAGACTGAAAGTTGGTGACTGTATCTGGCGCACCACCCCTGACGATTAACAAGGCCGCACCAGAAAACATACTAGTGATCGCAAAAAAAATAACTATATCCAATCCCGACATAATTCTTTCTCCTTCGTCCTATAGCCAATGTCCGATAAGGCGTGAAGATATGCATCCATTAATCACACGAAGCAAATCAACGGCCGGCGAAACACAACTGGAGCGCAGTGCGGCGACAGCTAAACAATATGTAGCCTACTTTCGACAATGATGCTGCGATGCCAAGTAATACCGCTTGATCTGACATCTTAAACTTCCTCCCATTTATCTGTACCGACTGTATCCAATGACTCGTCGTCACAACATTAGGGAATACCCCTACCGACCCGGAACCCGGTCGCAAAATGGCTAGACATACTGCGCTAGTGGCCTGCCGGGTCTGAACCAGCTCATTATTTTGGCACCAATGAACGCACTAAGAACAAAACACAATATTCCCGCGACCATAAGGACTGATTTAACGCTGCCCATGACTCTGGCTCCCCTGACTCCCCGCAAGTGCGGGCTGGGCTCTAGACTGCCTTAAGTGAGCAAGAAGCGTTATTAGAATTTGTGGTTACGGGGATACGCGACCGCGCTGCTGCCAACGACAACCGACCAGCGACACTAACAACTGCAGCGTATTTTGCAGCTTGTGCCGTCGATAGGAAAATGACATAGGCTCTGGCAGCGACAACCACAAGCGAAGCAGATGCCGGCGCAGGGCCGGATCTCGGTGATCTTCATAGTCGGTACGTGCATGCACAATGCTGTGGTTTGAACAGAGCTGAATATCGCCGGGCTGCAAGTCCATATCCAAATGAATATCGGGGTCGGCCGCCAACGCATCGTAGGCATCGAGTAATTCGATCTCTTCGCTGCTCAGCTCAGGTACGCCCTGATAGCGCGCAGCACTGCGGAAGTAGCCGCTGTGGTAAAAGGTGCTCAATCTGCCGTCGAAGTATCGGCAGGGCGTCACCGGAAAAGTTTCCAAACCACTTTCGGCGTGAGCGTCCAACAACAACGGCTGAAACAGACGCCCTACTTGCTGAGGATGAGAGCGCATCAGCTCATTGAAAATAGTGACCGAGCTGGCGATGCGACTGGCACCCCCAGATTTCGCCGTTTTAAGGCACATCAGCCCAACCACATCGGCGGCGTCGCAATGAAAACTGATATTGACCCGGGTGCGGTACTCGCGCACGTTTGGGTCGCCGGGGTTAGCCCCAGTATCGCGCACATGCCCCAGCAACTCGCCAAAACGATTCTGCGCCCCGGGCAAACCCAGATACCAGCCCAAGCACCAGAAAAAAATCTCGCAATCTTGCTCACCCCAGACCTCTACCGGCACCCCGCGCAAGAGGATAAAACCGCGTCCGTGCTGCAATTGCCGGCGCCAGTCGGCGATATCGTCTAGCAACTCCGGAAGCGGAAAGTCCTTATCAGTCAGTTGATCGATCTGCTTGCCCGTCGCTTTAGCCCGATCAATGGCTCGCCGAAAGGCCGACAACTGCGCCTCGCTCAACTGCAACCGCCAGTCCAATGTCTCTCGCAAATCACGGCCATACCACGCCACCGGCCCCAATAATGGCTGCGCCGGTATATGCGTATGCGGGCGACTATAGTAGTGCAGGGATTGCGAGGTAATGGAACGATAGATGATTGCCGCACCGATTCACTGGATATCGTCTGGATTCTACTCAGCAAGGCTTTAGAATAACAGGCCAAACAAGGTAGTGAGGAATACGCATGAGTGAGGTACTGAACTGGGGGGCTGACGTCATCATCTGGGCACAGCAGTTCCAGCAACCCATTGTGCGACTGCCGCTCATTGCCCTGACATGGCTGGGAGGGGCCGGCTACCTAGCGACCCTGCCACTGGTGGTGTTCGCACTAAATCAGCGCACGGGCCTGCGGCTGGCCCTGCTAATGGCGGCAACCCTATTCCTCAACAGCGTACTTAAAGATGCCTTTGCCCTGCCGCGCCCCTTTGAGACCTATCCCGATATCGTGTCTGCCGGCGAGCGTGGCTTAAGCTTCCCTAGCGGGCACGCTCAACTGGTCGTGATATTTTGGGGGCTACTGGCACTTGAAATACGGCGCCGGTGGTTTTCCGCCACGGCGATATTGCTCATTTTTCTCACGGGTTACTCGCGTATTTATCTCGGCGTTCACTACCCCACCGACGTGATGGCCGGCTGGCTGCTGGGCAGCGCAGGCCTGTGGGCCTGGTATCGCTGGCGCGGTGAGCTCGAGCACTTCCTGAGCAACCATGGCCGCCTGATTCAGCTCTGCTGGCTATTCGCTGCCACGACCTTCATGTGGGCCTGCGCCGGACTGTTTCTACACGACCCACTGCTAACCGGTTCTATCGGCTTTTTTCTAGGCTGTGGTTTGGCCGCCATCATCCACCCACCTGGTTTAGACCAGCCAATGGCCTGGTGGCTGCGCCTAGCCCGGTATCTGCTGGGTATGCTGATGGTGCTACTGATGATTGCCACCCTGCAAAAGGCCGCAGCCCTATTGGCGTGGTCAACACCCTTAAGTTCACTGCTATCCATGACCCTGCTGGGCGGCTGGCTACTAGGCGGCGTCCCGACCATATTGGATAGCCTCACGGCGCTGGCGGTAAATCGCAGACAAGCTGCCGGCAGCGGTCAAAAATAATCTCAATGCCCCATTAACGCTGCGCGGGCAGCGTGCTAGCCTGCACAGTAGTTCTGCCACACAACGATAACAAACGGCTTTGCCGTGGAGAGACAATGTCCGAGCAGCCCAGCGCATTTAGCCCCTTGAAAATTGGACCAATTGAACTCCGCAACCGATTTATCAAGTCCGGTGCCAACGAAAACATGTACCGCGACGGCTACCCGACCAAAGCCCTGCTCAAGCATCATCGCGATCTGGCTGCCGGTGGCATTGCGCTGACCACGATGGCCTATGCCGCCGTTGCTAAAATTGGCCGCACCCTGCCCGATCAACTCTGGTTGCGCCCAGAAGTTGTGCCCGACCTGAAAGCCATCGCCAATGCCGTCCACGCTGAAGGGGGCAAAATATCCCTGCAGCTCACCCACGGTGGCTCCTTTGTTACCAGTATTTTCATTCCCCGCCGCACCATCAGCGCCTCCGGCGGACTTAACCTAGCAGGGCTGTTTCACGGCAACGTTCTGCAGCGCGCCATGAATGAAAAAGACATGGGTCTGGTTATCGAACAGTTTGCCGACGGCGCTAAGCTAGCAAGGGAAGCTGGATTTGACGCCGTAGAACTGCATATGGGACACGGCTATTTGCTGAACCAATTTATTTCACCGCTGAGCAATCGTCGCAGCGATGAATACGGCGGCAGTGCGGAAAACCGTGTTCGCTTTCCCGTTCGCGTGCTGCGTGCCGTCAAAGAGGCGGTCGGCACCGATATGGCGGTAATTGCCAAAATTAATGTTGCCGATGGCGTGCGTCGCGGCGCTACCGCCGATGACGCCGTTGTCACCGCGCAGGCACTGGAAGCCGCAGGCGCCGATCTGCTGGTACTCTCTGGCGGTCGCAATGTCGAATCCACGTGGTTTATGTTCGGCAGCCCCATGAATCAGGAAGAATTCGCCAAGATCTTCAAAAACCAACCGCTGCAGCGCTTACTGATGAAAGCGGCGGCCGCTGGCACGCCAAAAGGTTTGAAGTTCAAGGAGATGTATTTCGAGGAGTACTCTCGCAAGGTGCGCGCCAATGTTAAAATGCCGTTGGGCTATTTAGGCGGCGTCAAGAGCATCGACAATGCGAACAAGGCGATGGCCGCTGGCTTTGAGGCGGTAGTGATGGCCCGGGTGCTGCTCCACGATGCCGCGCTGGTCAATAAATTCCGCGACGGCAGTGTCCGCCAATCGGGCTGCACCAGCTGCAATGCCTGTATCCCACAAATTTATAACAAAGCCGGTACTTATTGCGTACTCAATCCGCCCAATGACCCGGCGCTAAACAAAGTTCGTGCCGCTGAGCGTTAATCAGCCAGCCTCACTCGTCATTTCCTACGCGGCCGCGCAGCGATTTGGTACTGCCGCGCCGGGTTTTGGAATCCATGCGCCTGGTCTTTGACGATTTACTGGCTCGCGTTGGGATGCGAGTCTTTTGCACCACACCAACACTCTGAATCAACAATCGCAGGCGCTCCTGGGCGTCATCGCGGTTTTTTTCCTGGGTTCGAAATCGCTGCGCCTTCATCACAACAACACCCTGACTGGTAATGCGCTTATCCTTTAGCGTCATCAAGCGCGTCTTGTAAAAATCGGGCAGTGACGACGCAAGGATATCGAATCGCAGATGAATAGCGCTGGAAACCTTATTCACATTCTGCCCGCCCGCGCCTTGGGCGCGCACTGCGGTCAATTCGACCTCACTCTCGGGTAGCGCGACGGCTCGCGATATTTGCAGCATTAACTCGGCCGGTTAGATTCAATGCGCTATTGTGCCAGAGTCAGGCGACCGCATCAGCCATACGCTCACTGAAATCCCAACCGGACACCCAGCTAGGCTGGATGCAAACGACCCGTTCATCGGCCACCCGCCCCAATAACCACGCTGCCAGACGACTGTCCGTTTTTATGCGATAGCGGGACAATAATTCATGTAAAAGATCTTCGACGCCCTCTGCTTCCAAGCTCGCCCGACCCTGACCGCGAACACCGCTGTAAGGCATCTTATCGCTGCCAACCTCAAACCCGCAACGCCCGTCCCGCTCCAGATGACCTGCCATCAAAGACGACTTATGCAAGGCACAATACAGTGCTCCATCGCGGATCAAATACCAGTGCGAGGCGACCAGCGGTGTGCCCTCTTGCGTATTCACTGCGAGCCGCAAGGGCAACGTGGCCTCAAGCAGAAAGCGCTCGATACGATCGGTACCGAGCTGGCTCTGCTTACTGACAACTAATGACATAAATATCTCCTATAATTCATAGTCTTAATACGTAGATTTCACTCAAGTCGATGTTCAAATTGGGCCGAGCCTAATTCTCCCCTGCAGCGTCCAGCCGCAGTAACTCAATAATTCCCATGAGCTCACGATCGGACTCCGTCAGCGACGACAGTATTAACTGCACGTAGTCGGGTTGCCGCCAATAACAGCGTTGATACTGATAGAGCGCCCCCTTCGGCGTTGGCAGCACGGCAAGGTATCCTTTCATCCCACTAGACAGGCGTCCTGCCCCCAAGCGCTGGGTCGCGGCCCCGGGCAGCAGCGCCACACCCTGCATTTCGCCGCCCACAATCGCCTCCAAATCCATACCCGTCGACTCGCCCTCGGGCACGCTGACCGCAACAATGTTTAGACTGGCGCCACCAGCTTACTTTCTGGTCGCATCACCGACAACTGCAAGCCTAGTCCCAGCGCCCGATTATCGTACAAGGGTTGATCTGCACTGCCGCAGCCACCGAGCAAACACATACCCAGTCCGCTCACCACCAGCCTAGCCCGCCGCTTTAATGCACCCATATGCGCCCTCCTATGGCATAGAAGTTTAGCCCCTATAACAGTATGCTGAGGTCAACAATGATAACAATAACTAGATGGCTACCTGACATGTTACCAAAGCCTCACGCTACCCTTCGCTGGCTGACAGCACCTTCACTGCTGGCACTGCTGACATTGGTTGCCTGCGACAATTCAGACTCGCGATCTAGCGCCGCACCAAGCACGCCAGCGGCATCCGGGGTTACCAGTGACTGTGCGCTGGCACGGGTGGTGAACGGCGCGGCCGACTTAGTTCCCGGCCCCCTAGCCCGAGGGGTCGTGGGTGATATCGTGGTCGAAAACCAGCTTATGCGTGTCATCATCCAAAAAGGCGGCCGCAACTGGTTCAATATTGGCCAGTTTGGCGGCAATATCATAGACGCCGTGCCCAAGGCGGCGGATGGCAGCCTTGCCGCTGAAGACCATTACGAAGAAGCCAGTTTGGGCACCAATATTGAATCCTCGCCCAACTATGAGTCCGTTGTCATCGTCAGCGCCGGCGGTGAAGGTGCGGACGGCAAGTGCGTTCCCGCTGTCGTACGCGCCACCGGTCCCGACGATTTACTCGACTTTGTGAACGGCAGCTCGGCCATTCGCGATCTGGGCTTCAGCTTTCCCCAGAGCGCCGACGATGTCGACCTGCCCATTACCATAAAAACGGACTACACCCTAGACGCCGGACAGTCAGCCGTCACCATGACCAGCACCCTGATCAACGAGTCTGCCAGCGACCTCAACATCTATCTGGCCGAGTACGTAAATGGCTCCGGCGAAGTGGAGTTGTTTCAGTACGGCTACGGCTTTGGTGAGGCACTGATCACCGCACCCTGCGACAGTTGCCGCTCAATTATTTACGCCGGTCACGAGGGCGGCAGCGGCGTGAGTTACGGCATTGTGCACAACACCCCCCGCACATCCACGCTCAGCGTGTCTGGGGTGACGGTGTTGGTCTACGGTACCGACGCCACTGTGTTAGCCGCCGTACCCGAGCCGCTAAATCAGATCACCGAACCACCACCGTTTATCGTGCCCGCCAATGGCCAATTCAGTTTTACCCGCTGGTTTGTGGTGGGCACCGGCAGCGTGGCTAGCGTACTCGACACCCAGTACAGCCTGCTCGGCGTTACAACGGGCACACTGCAAGGCGCTGTCACCGACACCAACGGCCCGGTCAGCGGCGCAGAGATAGCCGTCATCGGCAGCAACAACGACTTCAAGCCGCTGGCGCCGGGCGCCCTGCCGCTGCCCTATCCCGCCATTCCCGGTGCTCGCGGCCCCGACACCCTCGTCGTCAACCATATGCGCAGCGATGCCAGCGGTCGTTTTCAAGGCAAGCTGCCCCCCGGTGATTACGAACTGCGGCTGAATGTCCCCGGTCGTGGCAAGCCCACCACCGGTAACACCACCATTACGATTGCGGCCGACCAAGTAACGACCCACGACTTCAGTGCACCACTAGCGGCCCAGCTGCGCGTATTGGTGGTGGATGCGAACAATCAGCCGATTGCGGCCAAGGTGCAATTGCTCGGCACCGACAACAGCCCCGACGCCGGCGAGCCACTAAACCACGAAAGCGTATTAGGTGGTGTTCTCACCCTGAACACCGGTATTTTCGGCGATTTTGCCGCCGACAAATTGGCGCGCGGGGTCGTGCTCTCGGAATTCGCCGTCGCTGACCCGCGGCGAAAAGGCGCCGTAACGATCGGCGACACCGGCCTGCTCGATGTTCAAGCCGGCACCTTTGAGCTCTCCGTGTCCCGTGGCCCTCGCTACTCAGAGCATGTGCAAGCACTTACTTTAGTAGCCGGCGCGGCCAATACCGTGACCGCGCGACTGGTCAAGGTGGTCGATACTGCCGACCATCTGCTCGCCGATTTTCATGTGCACTCGTTCAACAGCCCAGATTCAGAAGTGACTAATCGCGAACGCCTGATTACCTACCTGTCAGAAGACATGGATTTTTTCACGCCCTCGGATCACGGCTACCGCGCCAATTTCGAGCCGATCATCGCCGACATGCAAATCGGACATCTGATTGCCAGCGCCCCCAGCGCCGAAGTCACCACCTTCGATTACGGGCACTACAACGCCTGGCCCGTAAGAATCGAAGCTGAGCCCGCCAATACTGACGAAATATCCCAAAGCAGCGACCTGAAAATTTCTCAGGGCGCCACCGACTGGGGTGGCCCAGCACCGCGTGGACAGGATTTCCCGAGCGCAGGCAATTATTCGCGTGAGCCCGCAGCAATTTTCAATGAAATGCGCGCTGACCCGCTGCATACAGGACGTCAGGTGGTCATTCAGATTAATCACGTCGATTCATTCTTTGGTGCCACCGGTCTGGCAGTCGACACCGGCTTTATCGGCAGCGACCCGCAGTCAACGGTCGCACCTGCTAGCAAGCGCCTGAATCCGACTCTCGACAATTTATTTGACCGCGATTTTGATTCGCTGGAGCTGTGGATTGGCGTTGACGGCCGCGAACATCAACTGGAGAAATTCCTCGGCCAAAATGCGGGCGACTGGTTCAACCTGCTCAATCGTGGCCTGCTCAGAACCTTTGTCGCCAATTCCGACACCCACGACCGCCGCCAAACTTCGCTTTCTACGCGCAACTATATTTCGGCCCCTAACGTACTGAGCAACAGGCAGCCAAGCCCCCAGAAAATGCGGCAAGCCCCCCACGATATCGGCGATGCTGTGCGCAATGGTTTCAGCACGGGCAGCAACGCTCTGTTTATGAGGGTGAAAGCCGCCAACGCTGCCGGCCAAATCGCCGGACTGGAGCAAAGCGACGCCTTCGGCATCAAAACCAAACCCTTGGTCGCCGTGGGCGGAAAAGTGACGTTAAACATTGATATTCAGGCGCCGGAATGGGCCGAGTACGATGAAATCGCGGTTTACATCAATACCGCAACAACGCGCCACAAGGACGAGTTCAATCAGCCGAGCACGCCCGCGCGATACAGCCTTTGTGCGCCTCAAACCCGCCTTGGACTGGGAGACTTCACTCGCAATATCGTGCCGGTCACAAGCATTGACGGCACGCTGTACCAGCGCCTGGAATCCAGCGCCGCCGTTGATCTAAACTTATTGAAAGACAGCTGGATTGTGGTGCTCGCACGCGGCAACGACGGCGTATCTAAACCGCTGTGGCCGGTGGTTCCCAATGATTTTACCGACAGTGGCGACGGCCTAGCGACACGCAGTAGCGCCGACAGAGGCACGGTTGCCATGGCAATGAGCAATCCGATCTACGTCGATGTGAATGGGGACGGCTGGAATGCACCGGCGCTCAACGTGGCCGCTAGCTGCCCTTAGACACGAATCGTTAACGCCAAATATTATTTGTTGTGCACTTGGGCTTCAACGGCTCCCGACCAGATGCCGTGTAACTCACCCCAATCTGCAGGCACACGGTACTGCACGGTCTTGGCAACAATGCGGATATTCGGCTCTTGCAGGTAGGTGATTTGACCCGGCTCCAAGGTCACTGGCGCATAACGCGGTGCGCTGACTTTTAGGAGAATCTTTTTATCCCCACGCTGCCAGTATTCAGGCTTGGGGTATATGTCCACCCGATCTCCCTGACCGTCATAGACCAGATTGGCGGTGGCAACCGTCACCGGCTTTGGGCCACTGTTTTCCAGATAAGCTTGTACAAAACCAATACGATTTTTAGCAATGTGCAGAGTCAGCTCTTGCGCGTTAACTTGCGCACCGATAAGAGAACTCATCACCATTAAACCAAGCAAGCAGACCGTTCTTGTCATTCTACAACTCCAGCCCATTTATTCACCGCAACTATTTTTAGGATAAGTGGCAATTCGCGAACGCTAACCCCAACAGACTTCACCAAGCGTGCTAAGGTCGGCGCCTCGAACTCGATTCACCACCTTAACACAGGGAGCTTTGCCATGACTGACAAGCACTATGATCTGATTGTTTTCGGCGCGACCAGCTTTGTGGGACAAATCGTTTGTCAGTACCTAAGTAAGGAATACGAAGATAAGTCGCTGCGCTGGGCCGCAGCGGGGCGCTCAGAAAGCAAATTGCGCAGTCTCCAGCAAGCGCTGGGAGCCACCGACGACACCCTGCCCATTCTGCTCGCCAACGCGGATGAACCGAGCTCGCTGGAGGCACTGTGCCACCAATGCGACGTTATTATTTCCACGGTCGGCCCCTACGCCTTATTTGGCGAACCCATGGTAAAGGCCTGCGTTGAAACTGGAACAGATTATTGCGACCTAACCGGCGAATCCCCGTGGATCCAGCAAATGGCAGAGCGCTATCAGGAGCAGGCTGAAAAAACCGGCGCGCGCATTGTGCACTGCTGCGGCTTTGACTCGATACCGTCGGATCTTGGCGTTTACTTCCTGCAGCAGCAAGCGCATGCCCAGCAGGGCGATTTTTGCGCCACAATTAAAATGCGCGTTAAGGCTATGAAGGGCGGGCTCAGTGGCGGCACTGCGGCCAGCCTCATAAATGTCATTAAGCAAGCCAGCAAAGATCCCGCGCTGCGAAAATCACTCGCCAACCCCTACTCCATTTGCCCGCCCTCATTTCAACCCAAAACACGCCAGCACAATATCAGCGGCGCCGAATTTGATCGCGATACCGATAGCTGGATAGCGCCTTTTTTCATGGCCGCCATCAACACGCGAGTCGTGCATCGCAGCAACGCCCTAGCCGGTCCAGCCTACGGTGAGCAATTTCGCTACGACGAAGCTGTCATTACTGGCACCGGGTTTAAAGGCCGCATAGCAGCCACCGCCATGAGCGCCGCCATAACCGGCCTGATGATTGGCAGCGCAATCCCGCCAACGCGCTGGATACTCGAGCGCTTCGTGCTGCCTAAGCCGGGTGAAGGCCCAAGCCCCGAAAATCAGTTGAATGGTTTTTACGACTTGCTCTTTATTGGCGAAATGAAAGACGGCAGCCGGATACGCTGCAAGGTGACGGGCGATCGCGATCCAGGCTACGGCTCAACCGCAAAAATGCTGTCTCAAGCCGCTATTTGCCTCAAGGCAACCGACAAAACTACAACGCCCGGCGGCATCTGGACGCCGGCGACTGCGATGGGCCAGCCACTCATTGAGCGCCTGGTGCAATATGCGGGACTGACCTTCGAACGCCTCGACTGATCAGTGCAGCGTTTGTTCGTCTTCCGGAATACGATGCGGCGGCACCTGAATGGATTCAATTAGCCGCCCCAGCGTTATCGTTTTACCCAGATAACGCTCACCGCCGGTCACCGTAAACTCAAACTGATAGCCGCGCCAAATATGCAGCCGGTTATCGCGCCCGCGTTTCAACCACAACGACCGCAAAGCAACACTATCGTCCAGCAATTGCAGCTGTTCGCGCTGGCAATACCGGCGCGTTGCCCGCAGTGCCGATTCGCGTACGCCCTGCGCCTGCCAGGCGTAAGTCCCCACAAGCAAAACCAGCAACAGTAAGATGATATCGATAAGTGAATACATTCAGGTATTACCGCACGCCCCGAGCTTGCCGGCAAGGCTTAAAACTACTTCGCCTGCAGGACTCGCAGCTACCGTAGTGAGAATTTCAATCGAACCGCCAACGGTTTGGAAACGGTAGATCACGCCAACAATTCGCTCAGCAACAAGGCCGAAACCCTCTCACCCCGCGACACTGTGCTACCCGCCGGCAAAATCACCAAAGCATTCGCCCAAGCGGCGGACGCCAACACGCCAGAGCTTTGATTGTTGTAGAGCTGCGCCGTCATCACACCGTCTGACAATTCAATTTTGGCGCGCAAATACTCCTGCCTAGTGCCCGCCTTGGGCCAATCAAAGCCGGCCGCAACTGGCCACGCCTGCGGCCGCGTTTCGCTCGCACCCTGCATCGCCAATAGGTAAGGCCGCACTAAAATCAAAAAGGTGACAAAGCCCGAAGAGGGATTGCCCGGCAGACCGAAAAATGCGGCGCCACCGATACGGCCATAGGCCAGTGGCTTGCCCGGCTTGATTGCCAGCTTCCACAGTTTGAGTTGCCCGAGGGCTTCCACCTGCGCCTTGACGTGATCTTCTTCGCCCGCCGATACGCCACCGGTTGAAATAATCAAATCACAATGCTGAGCCGCCTCGGCCAGGGCTTGTCGGGTGGCGTCTGCACTATCTTCTACAATACCGCAGTCGCGCACCTCACAACCCATTGCCACCAGCAGGGAGCTCAGCATGGCTCGATTGGAATTATAGATTTGACCTTCCGCGAGTGGCAGGCCCGGCTCGACCAACTCATCACCCGTTGACAGTAGCGCTACCCGCGGCTTTGCTGACACGCCAATTTCAGCCAAACCAAGGGATGCGAGCAAGCCTACATCCGACGCACTTAGACGCTCGCCACCCTGATACTGGCTACTGCCATCGGCGACATCCTGACCCTTTGGCCGAATATGCTGCCCCAACGCTGGTATTTCACGGAGTCGAATGCCGCCGTCGACCGTCTCGCAATCTTCCTGCATGACGACGGTGTCGGCGCCGAAGGGAATCGGTGCGCCGGTAAAAATTCTTGCCGCCGTACCCGCAAGTAGAGGCGAGCCCACTTGGCCGGCAGCGATGCGCTGACTCAGGGGAATACAGTCCTGGGCAGCGTCCGCCAGCCGCATGGCATAACCGTCCATCGCAGAGTTATCCAGCGGCGGCACATCCACACCGGCAATGACAGCGTGGCGCAGCACACGGCCGCCAGCGTTTGTCAGCGGGCATGGCTCCGACGGCAAGATTGTGACATCTGCCAGCAGCTCGGAGATCGCCTGATCAACCGGCATCAAGGCCATACTTAGGCGGGCCCACTGTTATTTTTGCGGGTGCTTTTACGAGTATTGAGCACGCCAACAAAATTACAGGGCTTGTGGCTGCTGGTCAGCTGCTCGCGAATAATCCCATTCCAAGCGGTTTTGCAGGCGCCGGTTGAGCCCGGCACGCAAAAAATAACGGTGTTATTGGCTAGGCCGGCAAGCGCCCGCGACTGAATGGTCGACGAACCAATTTCCGCAAAGGAAAGCTGGCGAAATAACTCACCAAAACCATCAATACTTTTGTCGAATAACACCGACATCGCTTCAGGTGTGGAATCGCGCCCGGAAAATCCCGTTCCCCCGGTAACAATTACGACGTCGATGTCTTCTCGGGCAATCCATTGGGACACCATGGAACGCATTTGATAGATGTCATCTTTGACAATCTGCCTGTCCACCACTGCGTGCCCGTCAGCTAGAGCAGCCTCGCGCAGAAAATGGCCGGAGCTGTCACTGTTGTCGTCGCGGGTATCCGACACGGTCAATACCGCAACATTCAGAGGAATGAGATCGGGGGAGGCACTCATTTTTTCTTACCTTTTTCCTTGCGCTCGCAAAGCTGCTTAATGGGCTCGGGCAGCTGCGCCCGCCAGGGAAGTTGTTTTATGCCGAAATGGTGCAAGATTTTTTCGACGCGTAACACGGGTACTGCAGGATCAATCAGCACACCGGAGTCCAGAACGCAGAGACTGGTTTTAACCTTACTCAAATTTAGGTGTTGGGAGGCGAAGGCCAGCATCACCTCGGTAAATTCGTAGGCGCTGGTCTGACCCGAACTACTGTAGTGATAAGGGCCCCAGTTCTGAGCGCCACAGGCAATCTGATCGATCAGCGCCGACACCACCCGCGCCAAATCCAGCACATGGGTCGGGCAGGTTTTGAGGCTTGAATTCAGCGGAATTTCACCACCGGCGACCAGCCGCGAGAATAAAGACGTGAAAAAGTTTTTGCCCTGCTCGCTAAAGATTGGGCCGGTGCGCAGGACGAGGTGCTTTTCAATGTGACGCTCCAATAAGTGCTCAACCGCACTTAAGCGCCCGCCGGCTAGACTGCCAGGCTGGGTTTTTTCGGTCTCGCGGTGGTTCAGAGGCGCTTCGTTACCGTCAAAGACACGACCATCACTCAGAAAGAGAAAGGGGCAACCCACCCGCTCCGCAAGCTCGACGAGATGGTGTCGCGCGTCACCGCCAATTGACAGCACATTACCAGACTGCAGTGCGGTCAACGTGGCCACCTCCAGCACCAGCGACCCAGCTAAATCATCCGCCTTAAGGTCAAGCAACTGATCGGGCGTAACTTCGCGGTAGACGCGCCCACGCACATCAAACCAATGCCTTAAAGCATAGCTTAGCGGTGAGGGCGTTGCGACTAGTAGGACTTTCAAATCGAGAACATCCGCGAAACACAGTCTAAAGGTGAGCGGCCATTGTAGGCGGGCGCGCTGAGAACCGCGATACTTCCGGAGAAAAAGTTACAAGCCATATTCACGCACGCCTTGGCCTATGAGTCAGAGTACATTAGGGCATTTGTAACATTTCTATCAGGAGGGGATCGCCGTCGCGCTCAAGATAGGCAAACACCGTATCCTCAGACCAGCGTTTGTACCAAATAGGGCAGTAACCGTGTGGCGCCAGTTTCGCAATCCAGGCATCAGCGTCATCAACCCGAAAGCGCAAATGTTGCATGCCTTCACGACCGGCCTCAATAAATTCTCTGTGCGGACTTTCGCCCGACACCCACTGGATCAACTCGATTTCAAGGTCGCCACTGCGCCCAAACGCCAACTTCAACTCACAGTCGGCTACTCGCCCGCGATACTCCGCCGCGGACACTTGTGCCTCCATGCGGCTAAAGGGACCAAATAATGCGTCATAGGCTGTAATCGCCCTGTCGATATCTTTAACAACAAAACCCACTTGATCGACCGGAGGCAGGCCCAGTGCTACCCATGTTTGCTCACTCATAACTCACTCCCACCTCACTCACGCAAGGGCCGAATATAGTCTTTCGCGAATTGTTCCATTAACCGCCGCTTGTCATCCAGAGAGGACTGCGGTCCTACGCTGAACATAAAGGGGCCGCTGCAACCAGCCGTCATACCGAGATCGCGCAAGCGCTTAAGCGCATCAATATCCGCCGGCCGCGTTAGCCCAATCACGGTTTCAAAGGGCAAGTGGCTGCGACCAGCCACCACGCGCAGTTCGTGCAAGCGGCTTAGCAGTTGCGGAACATCGTCGGGGGCAGTACCGTTGCCGATCCAACCGTCAGCCTTTTCCGCCGT
>JBLHMO010000003.1:0-53277 GCA_047622145.1 Paracoccaceae bacterium
AAACGACGCGCCGCGGCGCTCCAACACCTAAAATACGCATACGTTAAAGAGAGAATTCTGAATGCAATTGTTTACTGAAACGCGCCTCGGCCGTCTGCAGCTTAAAAATCGTATCGTCATGGCACCGATGACGCGCTCGCGCGCTGACAACGTTAGCGATGTGCCTACCGCGGCCATGAAAGAATACTATCGTCAGCGCGCCAGCGCCGGCTTGCTGATTACCGAGGGCACCCAGCCCAGCGCCGATGGCAAGGGTTACTGTCGAACCCCGGGAATTTATACGCAGGAGCAGGTATCTGCTTGGCGCGGTATTACCGATGCCGTGCACGCCGAGGGTGGGCAGATTGTTTTGCAGATTATGCATTGCGGTCGGGTTGCCCATCCGGAAAATAAAGCACCGGGGGCGAGAACTCTGGCACCGTCTGCGATTACCGCCACAGGCGATATGTTTACCGAACACGGAATGCTGCCCTTCGTTGAGCCCCAGGAAATGAGCGCCGCGGATATTACGGAAACGATTGCGGATTATCGGCAGGCAACTAAAAATGCCTACGCGGCAGGATTTGATGGCGTTGAATTGCATTGCACCAGCGGCTATTTGCCGGCGCAATTCCTGTCTACCGGCAGTAATAAACGCACAGATAGCTACGGTGGCTCACTGGACAATCGGCTGCGCTTTGTCTTAGATGTGTTGGAGGCCATGTGCGCGGTTGATGGCGCGGACAGGGTGGGCATGCGCATCTGCCCCGGCAACCCCTTTAATGATTTGCAGGACGACAATCACCAAGAAACCTTTTCCGCGCTGCTGCAGAAAGTCGACCCATTGGCACTCGCTTATCTGCATGTGATTCGCATGCCGGCGCTGGGCTTGGACAATATCAGCTTGGCGCGTAACAACTATCGCGGTGCCTTGATTGTGAATGAAAGCTACAGCTGCGAGGAGGCGGAGTCTGAGCTAGACGATCAAATACAGGCGGTGTCTTTTGGGAGGCCATTTATTGCCAATCCGGATCTGCCGGATCGCTTCCGTGAAAATTTGCCGCTATCAAAAATCGACATGAAAACTCTTTACACACAGGGTGAAGCTGGTTATACCGATTATCAGGCCAGTTACGGCCATTCAAATTGATAATAAAGGTTGGGAGCAGGCATGGCGCGACTGTTTGTGGCTATTCGCTTGTCGCCGCGGCTAAAGCAGCGAATTCAGAAGATACAGCCGCCGCGCACCGCAGGAATCACACCGGTAGCGGCGGGTAATCTTCATCTAACATTGCAGTTTATCGGCAAGGCGCCGGTGGAGTCGATGCTCAAGGCTTTGTCGGGCATTAGCGTGGCTAGCTTTCAGTTGGAATTTTCGCAAGCGAGTAAATTTAAAAAAGGCCTTATCTGGCTGGGCGTAAAAGACAGTCCTGAGTTGAAAAATTTACAGCTGGACATTGTGCGGTCGCTGGTCAAGGTTGGACTGACGTTAGAGCCAAAGCGCTTTATGCCGCACATAACACTTGGCCGCTATAAACGGCACGTGTCCGCTGAAATGATTGAGCTACTATTGAAGGAAAAGTCGGGTGCGGTTCCTGCCGAAACGGTTATCGCCTTTGGGCTCTATGCGAGCACAACCGTTGATGACATTGTCACCTATACGTGCATTCGTGCTTTCGCGCTTGAAGATAGTTTGGGGTCAGAGTAAAAACTAAAACTGATAGTTTTTACTCTGACCCCAAACTTACCAATCAACCTTGCCGGTGAGGACATCCTTCCACATCACGAAGTCGCCCCACAGGCTGTAGAAGGGGTTTTTAAAGGTGGCGGGGCGGTTTTTTTCGAAAAAGAAGTGTCCTACCCAAGCAAAACCGTAGCCGATCACCGGTTGCAATACTAGTAGCCACCCGTTTTGGGTGGCGACAGCACTCGCAATGATGGCGATCACCAGGCTAGTGCCGATCACATGCAGTCGTCGGCAAGTGGCGTTGGTGTGCTCGCTAAGATAAAAGGGGTAGAACTCCGCAAAGGATTTAAAGCCTTCAACGGGAATGGACAATGTCTGCTTTTGCATAGAGCGTTCTCGTTGTTACAGATCGTAGCCGGGGTTTTGACGTTCGAGTTTACGCAGCAGGCCGGGCCACGCCAGCGCACCGAACAAGCCTTTTGTGACGATCATGGCAGCTTCGCGCACGCCATCAAGGATTTCCTGATTGACCGAGATTAATTCACGACCACCTGCCAATGCGCGAACCTGAATCATGCAGGCTGCTTCAAAGACGTACATGTTAAGAAATGCGTCGGCGGGTGTTTGGCCGACGGTCAGCAGGCCATGATTACGCAACATAAGAAAGCCATTGTCGCCCAAATTATTCACCAGTCGTGGTTTTTCATCTTCGTTGAGGGCAATACCTTCGTAGTCGTGGTAGCCGAGATTTGACAACACCAGAGTGGCCTGCTGCGAGAGGGGTAGCAGGCCATCTTTTTGAGTGGAAACGGCAACACCGTTTAGCGAATGGGTGTGCATGACGCAGTGGGCATCCTCGCGGGCGGCGTGAATGGCGCTGTGTATGGTGAAACCTGCGGGGTTTACGTCGTAAGGCGAATCGACCACTTTGTTGCCGTGCGTGTCGATTTTAACCAGCGATGAAGCGGTGACTTCCTCAAACATCATACCGTAGGGGTTGATCAGGAAATGATGCTCAGGTCCGGGTAGTCGCGAGGAAATATGGGTAAACACCAGATCGTCCCAGCCAAACATGGCGACTAAGCGATAGGCGGCGGCAAGGTCGACGCGCGCCGCCCATTCCTCGGCAGACACCTGATTTTTAAGGCTTTGTTCTGCTTTACTCATTGCGATGCTCATGGCAACCTCCGGTGTTATTGTTGAATGCTGACGATACTGCGCCGAATTGAATAAGAAAACTGTCAAACAGTTGACAGTCAGGGGGTGAAAGTTGTCTGAACCGAGCAGCGTTTCCAAGCCGAGTATACGCCAGAGTCTGCAGACCAATACCTGGTTTTCTGAACTGCCGGCCGCTGTGCTCGACGAACTCGCGGGCAACACTCAGCGCCGTCAGCTCAAAGACGGTGAGCTGCTGTACTGCAGTGGAGACGAGCCCGCAGGGCTATTCGGCATCGTGGGTGGGCGCATCCGTATTTGCTCCACCTCGGCTGAAGGCAAGGCGCTGACCGCCACCTTTTTTGAGGCCGGTGATTGGCTGGGTGAAATATCGATTTTCGATGGCTTGCCGCGACTCTCTGATGCGGTGGCCTTTGGTGATAGTGAGGTCTTGGTCATTACACGGCAGGCCATTCTCGGCTTGCTCGAACGCCAGCCCGAACTCTATGCACCTTTTGTTCTCATTCTGTGCCGCAAATTGCGTATGGCGATGGAGGGGCTGAGCGATCTGATGCTCTTACCGCTTTCGCAACGTTTGGCCAAACGTTTGCTGGCCTTGGCAGAAGACTATGGAAAAGTACACGAAGCGGGGGTGCTCATTGATTTACACCTGCCGCAGGATGAGTTGGGGCGAATGTTGGGGACGTCGCGGCAGAGTGTTAGCAAAGAGCTGAAGTTTTTGGAGCGGGCAGGTCTCGTAAAACTCGCCTATGGTCAAATAATAATTGTTGATCGGGAGCAGCTGAAAACCCTGCTGTTAGGGGCGGGTAATTCTAGCTAAGTTGTTATTTTTGTTGATATTACGAAATACCTGTACGCACTGGTTTTTTGCCGTATAATCCGTCTCGCTGACTAAGACTCAGTAAAGTAACTTGTAAAGCAATTTCGAACGACCTGCCTGTTTTAGATCTTCATCTTGTTTTTTCTAAGTCATTTCCAGTCTTACGATCAACACCCAAATCTGTGAAAGCAGTTTTTATTGAAAATTTCGGTGTAACACCGAGGAGAAAAAACAATGTCTAAAGCAACCGGTCAGGTTAAATGGTTCAACGAAACTAAAGGCTTCGGCTTTCTTGAGCAAGATGGCGGCAAAGATGTATTCGTACATTTCAGTGCTATCGAAGGCAGCGGCTTCAAAACTCTGGCTGAAGGCCAGCGTGTAGAGTTTGAGGTAGTTCAGGGCGACAAGGGTCCTCAAGCAGCTAACGTTGAACTGATCTAATCAGTTAACGAATGCTAAGAACTCAGCTTCGGCTGGGGTCTGATGGCAAACCAACCCCCCGGCCCATTGGCCGGGGTTTTGGTTTAACGGAGGTGGGCTTTTTGAGGGCGCACTTTGATGTTCTAACTTCCTTCCCCCGGCCACTCTTTTTGGTACTCTCCCTAATCCCTCGCTATAACATCAGTTGCCGAGCAGAAGCTCCGCAGACTACACATCCTGCTGTGTGCGTTGCCGATCCAAATGAACGGCTAGCCAGACGACAACTCCCGCAATCGCTAGATTCGCGACAATAAACGCAGCGCCACTTTCGCTCGCAATTTGATATGCAATTTCATTCTTCTCACTCATCGCCGCGATAATATGCGCAAATTGCCCTTGAGCGACTACGCCAACAAATATCCAAGCCCAATGTGAAATCCCTCGCCCGGCAGTTCGCCATAGCGATAGTGCGGCGACCAAGCAAAATGGCGCTATCCAGAACGCGTATACAGCAATTTGCAATTGCGGGTAGGCCATCGGTGACTGCAGGTAAGGCTCAATGCCAGCCCAGCCGGCGGTAATGGCGGTGTCGGGGTTTAATGCAACCAGTAGCCGGAACAGCGAAAAGCTCGCCACCGTACACAGGGCGAGGGTGAGCGACCAATTCAGCAGGGCGCCCTTTGGTAGTTGCCGAGAAGACTGTTCAGGATTCTGAGCAAAGATGCGCCAAGCAATAAATATAGGCACCAGCATAAAGGGTACATTAAGCAGATAGGAAGGCTCTACATGATTGGCAAAAACGCCAATTAGATTGCCGATCAGAAATACCATGCCCGAGCCCATCATTGACCCGACCCAGATCAGACCGGTACGGCGATAACTTTTACCGCTGGCCATTTGGTAGGCGATGGTGAGGTACAGCGCGTAGTGAACGGTTCCGTCCCATATATTGATGGCCATGCCGTGCGCGGTATTCAGATACGGTTCGCCCGATTCGAAATACCATGTCATGACATCAGTGAATCCCATCAAGGTGAAGCCGATTAATAAATCTAGCACACAGGCAAAAGCAAAAATGGTGAAAATATACAGGAAGGGATCTTTGCGAACCGAGTCCGGCATATGGCGAAATACCAGTGCGTAGGCAATGAAAGCCGGCAATACCAGCGCCAGCATGCCGACCCCGAGAACCGCAGCAGGATAGTCGTGAAATACTGAGAGATTGGCTACGGCATAGGAAAAGGGAATCGCCAATAATGAAATAAGGGCAATGGCGATGGGAACCGACTTCGGGTTTTGAATCTCGGCCATAATAAAGCTCCTTGCTAGAATTGTTGTCGCACGGTGAGGCCGTAGGTGCGTGGCTCACCAATGAGTCGGTTGAATGTGCCGAGCGAATCGCCGACTGAGGTGCCAAAGAAATAGCGCTTATCCAGCAGGTTTTTGCCGTACACGGTAATGGCTAGATTTCCCTCGCCGTCAGTCCACGTAAAGCGCGCCCCCACAAGGCTATAGGGCTCTGAAAAAGCCAGGTCTCTGTTTTCCCGCCCCGCAAGCCAAGAGCCACGGTCCAGGCCGTGGTAAATGTCACTTTTGTAACTGATGTTCACGCGTGAGCTTAGCTGTCCCTCTGCGAGATCAGCTGTGTACTGGATGCCGAGGTTTGCGCTTTCTTCCGGAGAAAGAGGGAATTCCTCGTCACTTCGATCTACGGGTACTTTTTCTCCCGTTAGCGCCAGTGTGATGAGGTCGGGTTCGGTAAATTCAGTGAAGCGGTAATTGTTGTTGCTATAGTTCAGGCTGATGGATACGGCGGCGCTTGGCATCCACATCACTTCCAGCTCGCCGCCTTCAATAACGGATTCACCTGCATTTTGATGCGTTACCGCGAGATTGCCTTGGGTGTCGGTGCCTACGGTATTGAGCTGCATGTTCTGAAAGACCATGTGGTAGGCCGCAGCGTTAATACGTAGGGTCCGGTTAAACAGGTCGGACTTTAATCCCAGTTCCCAATTCTCGACCGTTTCAGGCTCAATCACTTGCAAACCATCGGCGAGTAGGGGCTCCGCAAAGCCGGCTTTGAAGCCGTTGCTCCAGGTGCCGTAAACCATCAGTGCGTCCAGCGCAGTGTCTCTAAGCGCGCCTGTATCAACCTGGTAGGAAGCAGACAGCATGGGGGTCAGTTCGGTAAATCTGACTTCAAGCTGGTCGCGTTGAAAGTACCCCGGGGCCATGGGGTAGTCGGGGAAGCCGTCACCGTTCTGGTCGGCAAAGAGGTCATGTGCGATTTGAACTGGGTCGTCAATCCAGCCCGCGCCAAGGTAGGGGTGTAATCCGTCGCTGCCGGGACCAAAGCGGCCACTCAGTACCATGCGATTGGCGATGGCTTCCGCATCGCTACTGCGGATGCCTAAGTTAGAGTCTCGGGTTTCGACGGTGTAGCGCAGGCCGCCGGTAAATTGCCAGTTATCTGTCGCATCCCATACTGCCTGTAGGTAAGCGGCTTGGGTCTTATTGTCGAGATCAAATTCTGAGATAAACATGGGGCTGCCAAGCAATTGGCCCACGAACGGTAAGCCGCTCACCAAAGGCGTCGTCGGTTTCGAACCTGCGCCGAGCTGCAGTAGCGACGCTGCATCAATGCCGACAAGTTGTGCAGTGAGCAGGGAGGTCTCGCTGTTGGTTTCGCCCATATAAAACAGCCCTGAGCTGATACTTAATTGATCGTCGAACCAGCTGCTATTGACCTGCAGTTCCGCGCTGTAGGAGCGGCCAACGCTGTCGCCGATCTGGATGGCCTCGGACCAATCCGCTGGGCCGCCGTCATTGTCAGATTTTAGCGCTGGGCCTTTGGTCTCTTCCCGATAGCCAAGTACAGCTTTTAACTGAAAGCTATCTGAAAGTTCGAAATTGCCGGTGGTGCCGATCAGTGTGGTGTCCAAATCCTTGTTGTAATTCGGATTGGGGCCGTGACTGACTTTTAGGTCACCGAGTACCGCTTGTGAGTTGTTGTCGCAGTTGTCCTTATAGGCATGGGGTGCGGTGGCATCGGTATCGCCGGGCCACATAAGCCCGAGCCCGTTTACGAACAGAGCATCATCATTGTTGATACGGCAATTATTGCCGGGCAGGTTCTCGCGCACTTTGCCGTGGTAGCCGAGCATGTCGACACTGACGGTGTCGCTCAGATCCCAGCGCAACTGCCCAATGGCGGCTAGCTGATCAATTGAATTGAAGTGCTCGTTAGTAAAGGCGTCTTTTACAAAGCCGTCGTTTTTTGTACTACTGAGTAGCATGCGTGCTGACACGGTATTTGATAGCGGGCCATTGACCATTGCTTTGGCACTGCGGGTATTGAAGTTGCCTAGCGTGGCTTCTGCATATCCTTCGAAGGTGTCGTGCGGTTTTGCCAGCGTGAGTACAATCGCGCCGCCGGTGGTGTTCTTGCCAAACAGCGTGCCTTGGGGGCCACGTAAAACTTGCACGGCTTGTAGGTCGAGCAGGCCCACTAATTGGCCGTCGGAGCGGGGCAGGTACAAGTCGTCCAAGTAGATGCCAACGGTCGGGTCGACACGCGCGTAGCCGGTGCGCTCGCCGATACCGCGAATATAGATTTGGTTGCTGGCACCTTTCTGAATATGAAGGCTGGGGACGATGGTCGACAAGTCTTCGGTTTGGCTCAAACCGGCTTCACGCAAATCATCGCCGGTGAGCGCACTAACGGCGATAGGGCTTTCCTGGATATTCTCTTTTCGCCTGCGCGCCGTCACATACACCTCCTCAATGGTCGCTGTGTAGCTGGTATTGGCAAATGCAGGCGCTTCCGGAAGTGCTAGTAGAATGCCGAATACGGGGACAAGCGCCGTGCGTTTTAAAAGAGGCATCGGGCTAGCTCTCGATTATTGTTATTGGGGGCTTTACTTTATAGTTTCCCATCGTTACGTTTATACGTTAACTAACGTTACCTAATCAAGCCTGCGAAATTACTATGAGCGCATCCTCACCACAGAACCCGAATTATCAGGCTGAGTTGTGGGAGCGCTATAACAGTAATTGGGTGCGGCATTTGGGTCTTGTAGCCCAACGTGGAGATGAGGGGGTAAAGCGTGAATTGGAGTTGGCAGGCCACTCTCAGCTCGGCACACCGCTTATAGCGCCGCTGTCCTTGCTCTATGTGAGCAAACCGTGCGCCTCCAGCATGGCAGAAGCATTGTCTGTTTCTCAAGCTTATACCAGCAAGCTGCTTAATCGCCTTGAACAGGCGGGGTTTATCGACAGGGTTCAAGACCCGTCAGACGGGCGTTCACGATGGCTACAGCTGACGTGTTCAGGCACTAGTCTTATCGAGGCGGGCTTGGGTTTGCTGGCTGAAATAAGTCGCGGGCATCAAGGGCTGCTGGGTGATAAGACTTACCGCGGGCTGCAGAAATCTTTGTCAGATGTTGGTGATCTGCTGGTGGCAGAGGCGGGACGTAAAATTGCGCCTCCGGGTCTCAAAAGTACGATAAGTGCAGTGGTATTGTCGGCAGTTTCTGAATTGATTCAGGGCGCTATTTGGCGTTTCAATTTGTCGAAGGGGCATGAATGCCTCACGACGACTCATTGGCGCGTAATCCACAGTCTGGGAATGGCGGGAAGTACCAACTCAGCATTGGCGGTGACGCACGAGCTGAGCACACAAGCGATTAGCCGCACCGTGCGTGAGCTAACAGAATTTAATTACATTGAACGATGTAATGATGGCAATGACGGACGTATTACGCGGCTGGTTTACGCAACACGCGGGTTACACCTGCTGGCAGATACCGCAGAAAGCATTGAACTACTGGGGCAACGAATCACGTCGGCAATAGGTGCTCGCCGGTTTACCGCGTTCTGTGAGTCTCTTGCAACGTTGTACGGGGAAGGTGAGCCACAGGCCATGGCTGATACCGGTAAGCTCATATCGCTTGCCGGCAATCAGATTGAGCAGGTAAAGCTGGAGCTGCTGCAACTGGTGGATCAGATTTCCGGTAAAAACAATGTGACCCGCGTTGTGCCGGCTGTGTTTGATGGCGCAGCGCGGCGACAGTTGCAGAGCATTATCAAAGCCGCGCTGGCGCGCAAACTCTAGATCTGTGCCTATTTTTCTGATTAATGAGGTGAGTGCGGCCAATTGTCACCTTGTTTGGCTTATCCTACCGGCTCGAAATAGTCAGACTCACTCGCTAAGCGGTTGCCAACAACATGACGAAGTATTCGGTACTAGACCTGTCGCCCATCACCGAGGGCAGCAGTGTCCGCCAATCCCTGGACAACACGCTCGATTTGGCACAACACGCCGAACGCTGGGAATACCATCGATACTGGTTGGCAGAGCATCATAATTTCCAGGGCATCGCCAGCGCGGCCACTGCGGTGGTTATCGGTCATGTCGCCGCTGGCACCACATCCATCCGGGTTGGTGCAGGTGGAATAATGCTGCCCAATCACGCCCCCCTACAAATCGCGGAACAATTTGGCACGCTCGAAGCGCTTTATCCCGGGCGAATTGATCTTGGCTTGGGCCGAGCACCGGGAACCGATATGGTGACGGTCAATGCTTTGCGCCGTAATTTGGATGCCGATGTTAACCAGTTTCCGCGCGATGTTGTTGAATTGCTGCGCTACTTGGACGAGCCAGAACCCGGGCAAGCTATCGTAGCGACACCGGGGGCTGGCTCGCAGGTACCGGTATGGATATTGGGCTCTAGTTTGTTCGGCGCGCAACTGGCGGCATCGCTGGGGCTGCCCTATGCTTTCGCCTCGCACTTTGCGCCGGCGCAAATGCAGGAGGCCATTGAGTTATATCGACACCGCTTTACACCCTCGCGCTTTCTGGACAAGCCTTACGTGATGTTGGGCTTTAATGTAATCGCGGCTGACACGACAGATGCGGCGGAATACCTTGCCAGTTCGGTCCAGCGGGGCTTTGTCAATCTTAGGCGGGGTACGCCCGGCAAGCTCCAGGCACCTTGCGATAATTATCTCGATGACTTGTCTACTTCTGATCGCGCGCTATTGGCGCAGATAATGGTGTGTTCGGCAGTGGGCGATGAGCGGGTGGTGGCAGACAAACTTGAACGGTTTATCGAGCAAACTCAGGCTGACGAAATTATGGTTGCTGCACAGATATATTCTCATTCGGCGCGGATACGTTCCTATGAAATTCTTGCGCGTGCAGTAGGCCTCGTCTGATCCTGAATAGCCTTGGCCATGGGTAGTACCGTGTTTCTCGCTAAATATTTCTCGATTGAAATGTTTCAGACAATTCATGTCACGTAGAGTTGTGCGATCAAGCGCTTAGCTTGTGTTGAGCAAGCATTGAAAGGGAGTGAGCAATGAATTCGATCGACCTGTCCGGCAAAGTCGCCATTATTACCGGCGGCAGCCGCGGTTTGGGTAAGGCCATGGCCACAGGGCTGGCCAAAGCCGGTGCCAGTGTGGTGGTGGCAAGCCGCAAACTTGAAAACTGCGAAGCCGTTTGTGAGCAGATTAAGGCAGACGGTGGTGACGCTCTCTCCGTGGCAACCCATACCGGTGATACCGAGAGTATCGACAATTTGTTGGCCATGACTCGCGCCCACTACGGACGTATCGATATTGTTATCAACAACGCGGCTATAAATCCCGGTGTTGGCCCTTTGTCTGAACTGTCACCATCGCTGTTTCAAAAAATGTTCGCTGTCGATCTCATGGGGCCTTGGTATCTCGCATCGCGTGCAGCAGCCGATATGGCAAAAGTCGGTGGTGGCAATGTGATTAACGTTATCTCCGTTGCCGCTTTGAAACCACCGGCCTATCAAGGTTTCTACGCCGCTCTTAAGGCAGGGCTTAATGCGCTCACGAAGGTGATGGCCGCAGAGTGGGCCGCAGATAATATCCGTGTGAATTCTTTGGCGCTTGGCAGTTATCATTCAGACTTGTTTGATAATTCAGCAGCGGTAATCCCTGGATTGGAACAGGGCGCAATTGACGCTTGTTTGCAAAAGCGTATCGCCGACACCAAAGAAATACTCGGCCCCGTCATGTATTTGCTAAGCGATATGTCACGTTACACCACCGGCTCGACGCTCCTGTCGGACGGTGGCTACTGCGTTCTTTGAGGCTGAACTATGGACAATGTCATTCTCGAATATCCGACCGAAGCCATAGCGCTTATTACGCTAAATAGACCGCAGGCACGCAACGCCTTGAGCTGGGCTTTGGCGAAAGAGCTTTATGCTGCGCTAGAGGCGGTTGATCAAAACCATCAGTGCCGAGTGCTTGTGTTGACGGGGGAGGGCAAGTCTTTTTGTGCGGGCCTAGACTTGATGGATCAGGCCAATAGCGAATCGATAAAGGACGCAGTGGGGGATGTCGGAACCGGCCCGCGCGCTGGTATGCGAGCTCAGGAATATATGGCCGGGCTTGTGCTGAAACTGCGCAAGATACAGCAGCCGATTATCGCTGCGGTTAACGGCCATGCCTACGGTGGCGGTCTGGGGCTGGTTTTGGGTTGTGATATACGCATTGCCGCCGACAACGCGCAGTTTTGTACCCAGTATATTCGCCTGGGTGTGTCCGGTTGCGACATAGGAGTGAGTTACACCTTGCCGCGCTTGATAGGCGCGGCCCGCGCCCATGACATGATGATGACGGCGCGTATTTTGAGTGCGCAACAGGCGGAAGAGTGGGGTGTGGTTACGCGTGTAGCTCCCTGTGATCAATTGATGCATGAAGCGATGGCGCTGGCTGAGTCGTTGTGCGATTTCAGCCCCTACGGCTTGATTTCCACCAAACAGGCGATGTGGGCGAATCTTGATGCGGGAAGTCTGGAAGAGGCGATGCAGGTAGAGAATCGCAATCAGATTTTGAACGGCCTAAGCGGCGATGTTGAAGAGGCAGCGGCGGCTTTTTTTGAGAAGCGAAAGCCTGATTTTAATCGTAATAATTAGTTTATCTTTTCAAGCACAGCGTTGCGGGCGGATTTTATGAAATTTTCATTTCTTGCGCAAGTCGAGAAAAGGCACACTGTCACCGCCGGTATATTGGGGTAGTACGTCATTCCAGCGAGTAGCCTATTTTTTATGCCGGGCGAGGGTGCCCTAAAGAGAGAGCCGCCTTAAAGCATTAGCTTGCCACGGCCTTCTTCGACATCAAGTATCTGCACGCGTACTTCGCCAACGGCAATGCCCAACGCATCCAGTATAGGGTCGAGGGCTAGCTCTGCTACGCCGCCAAGAATCGGCGCCAGTGCGAGCACGAGATTATTAGTTAGAGTTGATTGATCGGCTGTAGACAGGGTTATCGGGCTGCCGAGGAGGGTGGCCGAAATGCTCGGAAATAGGGAGCTACTGCCGGTGGTAATGCCGTTGCCGATAGCGTTGGACATACTGGTGGAGCTGGTGCCTTCCTCTGTGGGCAGCGCATCGGCTTGGGAAAGATCGACGCTGAAGGGGATGGTTTCATCGGCGCCGTTATCCATGGGCAGGTTGCCAATAACGCCAACGGTTGTGCGCACCAGCCCGAGACCAAATAGCGACAGGTCAACGGACAGATTAGCAGGATCGGCCGCGCTTGCACCCTGTAAGTCGGCGGTGGCGACGCCGGGTGAACTCTTTACGGCAAAGTCGAAATCGCGAGATAAGAGCCTAGGACATTGGCTGATTTGATCCAGCCATGCTTCCGTATCGGTAGAGGTAGTAGCGATGGTGATATCACCCTCAACGGTGAGTAATGTGCCTAGTAGTGCATTGAGTATGCCGCTCGTGCCCGGGCCAAAATCTAAATGCACACTGGTGAGCAAATCGATGGCGGCGGCGCCAGCAACGGTACGCGGTAAACCATCGGTGTCGTAACCGAATCGACCGACTGCGATCGTAGGGACGCTTTGGATGACCAGGCTGACTGTCTGGGATAGGGTGTTACCAAACAGTTCATTGATGAGTGGTATCCCCGATGTATCCATATTCATGCTCATGTTGACGGTGTCGCCAAGATTGATTTCCATCAGCGATCCGTTGATCAGGTGCAGTGGGTTGAAGGTGCTGTCATTGGCCTGTGAATTGCTCGGGTAGTCATCATCAACCGTTAGTATGGAGTTCAGATCGACGGTCTCGCCGCTAGCGCCGGATGCAATAGCTTGATTCAGTATTTCGTCGACTCCTGCAATCGCGGCGGCAGTGCCACCGTTAACCGTGAGCGCGTCGCTCAAGCCTGTAATTAATTGCGCCAGGGTCAAATCCAGATTGCTGAGGTCGTCGAGGTCACCGGCGGCGCCGATAAGCCCCGCCGCAGACAATTCAGTAATCAGTTGGCCGAAGGTCAGCGTGCCTTCAATTAAACCTTCATAGCTGGCAACAGACAGATTGACGGCTGAACCCAGTAGCCCTCCAAGCAGAGTATTGAGAACGGAAGATCGCTCGGAATCCATGCTCAGAGAAGAGTTTCCTGCAGATAGTGTGGCGATAAGATCGCGCTCAGCTACCGATGTCGCCGAAAGCGTTATGTCGTTAAATACACCGCCGGCAAATAGCGCCGCCGGCACGGTGCGCGTCAAGGTGACCTGAATCGACTGGAATTCTGAAGCGCTGCTGAATACCCGCATGTTCGATACCGAACTCAAGGTGCCGAGCCCAACAGTCAATGAGTTTGCTGCGTTGTCGGCGTCGAATCCGCTACTGAGCAACGCGGCCTTTATACTCGCTTCCACTGTAGCAATCGAATCGAAGCCACTGCAGTATAGCTGCGCGGCTTCCAGCGCCGCGATGTCAGCCTGTTGCTGCAGATTTCGTTTCTCGAGATACAGGCGGCCAGTATCAACAGCCAGTGCAGTGAACAGTAGTACGGCCGTTAGCATGGACGCTGCCATAATGGCGATCGCGCCGCGTTGGCGCCCTATATCTAGACCTGCTGACAGATACCGACGTGATTTCATTATTCGCTAAATTCTTCGCTGATGTAAGTTTCAGGAATAGTGTGGCCAAAGCTGTTGATGTAGCGCTCGTAAATTTTGGTTTGCGCGGATCCCGGGAGGTGCTGTTCTTGGCGTGAAGCAAGTTTTCCAGAACGTTGCAATTGCAGCAATTGTGCAGTTGATCTGGTTTGTTGCGACTGCATGAGTTCAGCGGTGTCGCGCACGCCGTCAGGTGAAGCAAATCCCAGCTGGCACAGGGTGGCGAGGGCAATGCTGGAGAGAATTTGTTTCATAGTGAATCTCCTTTTCGGATGAGAATGGGTAGATCAATGCCGCTGTCTGAATTGTTCAGTAATTTAACAACGCGTTGTTTGTCTAGCTGTTTTTGGAACTGTGCAGACCGGCCCATCAGGTCCTGAAAATCCTGCGCTGGTATTTTGTGATGGTCTGCGACCGTCCAGGCCATCTTAGTATCGCCACTTAGTATAAGCGACAGCACCAAGTTGCGAAGGGCGACAGCGTGGGTTTTGTCTAGTTGAATGGCGGTGACGAACTCTTGCTGTGCAGACGTAAAATCACTGTTGGCGAGTAGAGAAAACCCATAGTCATTGCGGATATTGGGGTCAGTAGGCAGCATGTCGCGAGCCATTTTTAACTCGGGAATGGCTTTGTCCAATTTACCCTGCACGGCGAGAATTTTGCCGCTTCCCAAATGTCCCAGTGCTCTCAGGCAGCCTTTCTGGACTTGTTTGTATTTAGTGAGAGCGAGATCTAGCTGCCCAGTTCTGCGCAGAGACTCTGCAACCAGAAAGTGCGCGCCGTCGGAATCAAATTTCTCGCGTTCCAAATGAGCCAGTGCCGAGTAATGCTGGCCTTCACTGGCAAGTTGGCGAATGAGATCGAGCCGAACACTGCGCTCCTTGGTATCTTCTTGATAGCACTGTTCTCCTCCGGTCACGGCGGCTATGGCTACCGGTGGCTGCGAACTGCAAGCCGCGAACAGTAGTGTGGTCAAAACTAACAATGCCTTTTTCATGGCATTAACCTCCATTGAGTGTAGTCAGTGCTTTGGATACAGCGATATAGCCAGGGCCGCCGATGACGATAATGAGCGATGGAAACATCATTAGCATCATCACAATAGACATATTGGCGGAGGTCTTGCTTACCTTTTCTTGTAGGCTCGTTTTACGGCGGCTTTGTAGCACCTCATACAGCTCCTGTAGGGCAGCGTCGATACCGCCGCCACTCGCTGATTCCTGACGAAGAATAATTAAATACTCTCGAAAGCCTTCGGCGATTGTGTGATTCGACAGCTCCTGCAAGGCATCGTCTTGGGCCTGCCCGGCGTCGATGCGTTTGACGGCAACTCTTAATTCTGACGCCGTGTTTGGCGTCAGATGTCGTAATTCATCACACAATATTGCTAGTGTTTTAGGCATTGATAGACCAACGCGCCAGAGCATACGGGTAGATTGGATCAGCATGAGCGCTTCTTCTTCGAGCGCTTTTTGTCTGAGCGCGGCGCGAGTTTTTAGGCCCCGGTTCAATAAGATGAGTATGGCAATCAATGTCATTACGCTATAGAGCGAGGCCTTGATAGTAGAATCCATGACGGTCAACATCACCAGCCAGCTGACCAGCGTGACCAATCCTGCAGAGCCGATTGCGATGATGAGATACCGCGTTTGATCAGCCGCACTATTAATGCCGCAGTAGCGTAAATTTTTAGCTATCTCGTCAATGCTGCGGTACTGACGACGCAGTTGCTTCCAGGGCTCCAATTGCATACCCTGCAAAGTTCGTTTTCGACGAGCAGTGCGAGCGGCCGGTTTTTGCTTTTCGTGGGGTGCCGTTGGTGCGGTCTTTGAGAGGTCCACAACCCGCGATGCCCTTAGCAGCACAGGCACCGCACCGAGCATCGCGACACAAGCCAGTATTATCAGATGCCAAGATTCCATTTATATCACCCTTACCATGCGCCACAGCGAAAATGCGCCGACGCATTGCAAAATGGCGGCGGTTACAAGTAGTGTTTGGCCTAAGCCGTCGCTCCACATTTGTGAGAGAAACATTGGGTTTTTGCTCAGTAACAATCCGATCATCGCAATGGGGAGCAGAGTCAGCACCATGGCAGTGATTCGGGTCTCACCAGTTTGTGCTTTAAGCTCGCGCTTGCCGAGATCGTCGAGGCGAAGGATTTGTACGATATCATCGAGTATTGAGCGAATGCTGCCGCCAAATTGGTCGTTGATGTGCAATGCGGTAGAAATAATAAGCAGTTCCTTGAGGCTGTTCGCACGGGCTTCACGTTCGAAAGCTTGATAGAGCTCAAGACCTAAGCCGACGCGCTGCATAACGCGTTTCATGGCAAGCTCCAGCGGACCGTCGATATTTTCCATCGAATCGGTAAACGCATGTTCAACTGACACGCCAGAGGAAAGGCGACGCGCAACCTGATTTAGAAAAGACGGCAAAGATTGCAGTAGTTTCTTTTTCTGATTGCCACCGATGGTCTGCAGAACAAGGTGGGTAAGCGTTAGCATGATAGCAGTGGCAAGCATCGCGATCTTGAAAGGCTGCAACAACAAAAGTATCACCGCGATTGCGGCTTCGCTGCCAATGATCGCGATTGTGACTTCAGTGCGCAGGGTGAGGCCCAGTCGGCTTAGATAGTTGATCACGACCGGAATAGCCCAAGGTGATTGGCGGGCTTTCAGTGGGTCGAACTCTTCGACCTCTCGGTTTGATTTTTTTGCCGCTGCGTGTATCGTTTTGCTCAGCTCCACCAGCACCACGGCGGCACCGCACATAAGTATGCTGGAGAGTATAAAGATCATGAGAGTCTGCCATCGGGCGATGGAGTATTAGCTGCACTGCGGCGTTCGACTTGAACCCCGTTCTTGGCTCCAGTACGATTCATTGTGCGCGTCGTTTGGTCGTAGCAGAACACCGGTTCGAGTTCACACTGCTTGCCGGTTACTTCGGCAATCTCTAGGACTGCGCGATGACCATCGTTGCAGCGGCCGACGTGAACAATATAGTCCAGCGCGCTGCTGATCATTTTCTGACACAGAGTATCTGAGCCTTTGAAATCTGCGAGTCCGATCATCATCTCAAGTCGTGTAACCGCATCCTCCGCTGAGTTGGCGTGCACCGTGCTCATAGAACCACTATGACCTGTGTTCATCGCCTGCAGCATATCGAGCACTTCGCCGCCACGGCTTTCACCCACAATGATCCTGTCCGGGCGCATGCGTAAAGCATTGCGCAGCAGTTCACGCGCACCGACTTCGCCAATACCTTCGTTATTTGGCGGTCGTGTTTCCAGCCTGACGACGTGACCGTGCTGTAATTGCAGCTCGGCTGCATCCTCAATGGTGACTATGCGTTGCCCTTCTGTGATGAATTGGCTAAGTGCATTCAGTAGCGTCGTTTTACCCGATCCGGTGGCACCACTGATAAGAATATTGCGGCGGGTATGAACGGCGTCTTTTAAGAATTCCATGGCTTCTTGCGAAATGGAGCCGCCACTAACGAGGTCGTCTTCGGTCAATGCTTCCTGACGGAATTTCCGAATAGAGAGGCAGGGCCCTTCGAGCGACAGCGGGGGCACAATCGCATTGATTCGACTGCCATCCGGTAGGCGACCATCGACCAAGGGGCTGGATTCGTCTATACGGCGGCCCAGTGGGGAGATCATTCGACGGATAACACGCAATACGTGCTTGTCGTCCAGAAAGCGCAATTTGGTCTTTTCAAGAATGCCGTTGCGTTCGATAAAAATGGACGTTGGGCCGTTAATCAAAATGTCGTTTACGGTAGGGTCCTCAAGCAGGCTTTGCAGGGGACCGTAGCCGGCTATTTCATCAAGCAACTCCTTTTCCAGAATGCCCTGTTCGTCGTCGGCTATCGGAAACTCATAGATACGGCAGTATTGGCTGATGTAAGCCGCAATGGATTTTGACAGGCGCTGGGTATCGCCGTCGTAGAACACATCTTCGTCTTCGATGCGTTCAATCACAAAGCGGTGCAGGGCTGCTTTTAAGCGCTGATACTCATCAGAGGGTGCAGCGTTTGCTTTATCTAGTGAGACTATATTCATATTAAATTCCCGCTTAGTTTGCGAAGCCGACACCGGGCGAGGCCCAGGTATTGCCATCGTGAGCCGGTTGGGAACCGCCAAACAGCATGTCGCCGAAACTGGGGTTGTGGTGGCGATAGATTTCGCCGGGTAGTTCGGGCAGTGGCACTTGCGCCGCCATCGGTCGAACCAGATGCGGCGTAACGATCATGATCAGTTCTTTGTCTTCCCGCTCGTAGCGGGTAGATTTAAAGAAGGCGCCGAGTATGGGGATATCACCCAGCCCCGGGAATTTGTCTATGCTGCTAGCAGTACGTGAGCTTATCAGACCGCTTAGGATAAAGCTTTCTCCAGAAGCCAGCTGCACGGAAGTATCGGTACGTCGAACCCGCAGTGAGGGCACAGATACGCCGCCAGCTTGTAGGCCGTTAATGAAATCCAATTCGCTCACTTCCGGTGCGATTTTCAACATAATACTCTGATCGGCAAGGATGGTCGGTGTCAGTTTTAGGCGGACGCCGAACTCACGATATTCAATTTGAATGTCACCGTTTTGGTTGCTCGCGGGATAGGGGAACTCACCACCCGCCAAAAAGCTGGCCGTTTGGCCGGACATCGCAACCAAGGAAGGTTCTGCGAGTGTGTAAGCGTAGCCGTTGGTTTGCAGAGCATTGATGATCGAGTTGTAGTTTCGCGAAGCCCCGTCCTTGAATATTGAAATAGAAGGGCTTCCCGAATCGGCTAGATTGCTAAATGGGCGTAGCAGCAAACTGGTTGCACTGTTACTGCTCAGTAGTTCTGTAATCGAGATACCACCGCTGAGAGATTTAAGTTCGTTACGGCTGATTTCAACAATGCGGACATCGGTCTGTACTTGAATGGCACCAGTGGAGTGGGTGGCGTCGATAGCGTTTTTCCCCGCGGAGGCGATGACTCTCTGGTGCTCCGCAAGCGAACTGACGGCGCCATTCACTATGAGTCCACCTTGAATAGCTTGTAGTTCTATCGAGCTTGAGTTTTCACCCAGAGACGGAGTGCTGGTGACGGCGTAGCGCAGAGGGTTCTTGTAGCCTTTTTTCCAAATCATCAACGAGGTGCTGCCGTTGGCTTTTGCGGTTAGCAGCAACTCTCTGCTGTTGATCACCTTTGCGGTCAGTACAGTGGGATCGCCGATGGCTGTTCTAACAACGGGCTCCGGTGAGCGCATTTGATATTGTTCGCCGGTAATCAGTTTCAGGTCAGTGCTTTCAGCTGACTGAGCGAGCGAGGTGGTAATGGCAAGTGCAATCAGCAGCGCGCTGTGTCTAATCGATGCGATGCGGTTCATGGCTGTGTCCTCACGGTTTCTACAGAGTCGCCGTGATACACATAAACACGTGGCGGCGGTCTACGCTTGACGGCAGTACCGACTAGATCAGCAATGCTAGCTCGGACTTCCTGTCGTTTTTCGGGTTCGATTTCGAGTTTTTTGGCATCTGTTTCGCTGTTGCCCACGGCGGCCAGGCGTAGGGTGCCGGAGGTTTCAGCGAGTAAAAGCTCGCTGATGTCGCCTTCAAGTATTTCCAGTACAGCGGTGCGGCTGCGTTTGCCGCTGGGTTCTTCGGGTTTTTCTGACTTGCCTTGAATTGCATTGCCTTGAATGACATTCCCGAAGGCTAGAACAGTAATGTCGGTGAGAATTCGGCGTGCAACACTCCGGTTGTTGGTTTCTCGATTTGCGCGGGTGGCGAATATGACGTCCACTTTGTCACCTGGTAGTAGGTAGCCGCCGGTACCGATCGTTTCGTCTACGCTGACAGCCATCGCTCGAAATCCGGGTCTAACCTGTTCGGACAGTACGCTACTCATCTCGAAATGCGTGGTTCGAAGCACTTCACCTTTGGGGACCGGCAGAAAAACTTCCTTGCCGAGAAGCTCTTCAATTTTGGTGTAGGTGCCGCCGGTACTAAGTGGATAGGGTATGAGCTGAACATCGTCCGTCGTGATCGTGGTGTTGGGTTCAATATCTCTGCTCGCCACGATGACGCTGTAGGGTGACTGAGGTGCCAAAGCGACTGCGTTTGCGGCGGGTTCCTGGCTGAGTTTAATACCGACGAAGGCGAGTAGTACCGATAGGCCTATCAATGAAAACGCGAGTATTTTTAAGGTCTGGGCTTGCATGATCTCATCCTTGTAAACGTTTCAATCCAGTTTGTGCGCTTGTTTCATTACACTCGTAGGCTCGCACGGCCCACTAGATCCTGCGGAATGCGGGGTATGGTGCCTATTGCCGGCAGGGTAATGGCCGGTATCAGTGGGTTGTTTGCATAGTTGTCGTATCGAATTTCAACTGTGCAGGTGCCGGCAGTGCAGTCCACCAGGACGAGTTCGCCAGCGGCGCCTAGTACCTGAGTTTTCACTGACGCGGGCAGCCACGATAATGAGCTGACCGCTTGTGCGCGAACTGCCGGTGTAATGCGGTCATCGATGCATTCCTGAGTGGTCAGGCCGTCACAGTCGACCGCTATGGCAGCGCGCAGCGCATCTTCAGAGGCGTAGGTAAAGCCCTGAATCAGCATGAATACAGTTGAATAGGTGGCGATTGAATAGATCAGCGCCAGGAAAACAGGAAACACCAGCGAGAATTCGATTGCCGCAGCGCCTCGTTGGCTGAGCTGTTTCGGCGTTATCTGGTTTCTCACTATAAGGCTCCTTAATTTCACGCTAAGGCCGTTAATAAAGCGCCAATTCCGAACGCCGTACCGAGTGGCAGGCCTCGTTGAACCAGTGCAAACATAATCGGTAAGTTCATTTCGCTGGCTTTACTGCCCGTTGCCTCATTCGCTGAACCACATTGGTTTTTCGTCGTATCAAAGAGTAAACAGCCTGCAATCAGGGCAAGAACACCAATACTGAAAGCTTGCAGAAACTGATCGGTTGGCCACAGCAAGGCCAGTACAATTAACAATTTGGTGTCGCCAGCGCCGAGGACAGATTTCATCGCTCCAGGTATTGCAATAACTAGCGCCAGAAGGACATTGATACCGTGAACTTCCAGTACCCTTTCTAATTCAGTTCCTGAGAACTGAGACCACCGAAGGAGCGCGCATATAAGGAGAGTAAATACCGCCAGATTAGGTATCCGGCGGTATCGCCAATCCTGCCAGGCAACTAGCGTCAGTGTTGCAGATACAACCGCGACGAGTATGATTGCCATAACAGGATGTCCCGTATCCATGACGTGCGCTCGGTTTCGGGCCCGGACCTAGGCGCAGCCGCCGAGGCTGGTACAGATCGTGGTGAAGAAGGTTTGCACGCCGGTACCGATACCGGTAACCGCTACAATAATCAGCGCACCAATCAAGCCGGCAATAAGACCGTATTCGATAGCGCTGGCACCTTCTTCGTCTTGGGTGAAGTGAACAAGTTTTGCTTTAAGTTGCTTAATCATGAGTTGAATCTCCGAGTTTGGGATTTGGGACGCACACACAAGCGCTACGTCTTGGAACAGATTGTCACGCTTTAGCAATTTGTGTGAAATAAGTACATACCGAGACGTAGTAACCTATTGAAAGTGAATAAGAATAGTGCCTGACGAAACGCTAACCCCCACAGCTATGCGCATTGCAGCTATGAATTTTCTGGCTAGGCGTGAACACAGCCGCCACGAACTGCTTGACAAGCTCAGTGGTCGCTTCGATCCGCAAGCGCTCGAGCCGATATTGGATGCACTGCAACGCGATGGTTTGCAGTCTGACTTACGTTTTGCTGAGGCCTTTGTTCGCCACCGTGCGCAGCGCGGAAGCGGTCCGCTAAAAATCCGACAGGAATTACGTCAGCGCGGCGTGGCCGATGACCACGTGGCGCAGGGTTTTGACGGTAATGATATAAATTGGCTCGATGTGATTGCTGGAGTCGTTCGCAAGAAGTACGGGACAGTGCCCGCAATCGAAATTAAGGATATAGCTCGGCGGCAACGCTTTTTACAATATAGGGGCTTTAGCGCTGACCAAATTCGCGAGGTGCTGGATTAGCGCGCTTCGCGCAATTACTTAAATTTAAGCCTCTGCCGAGCCCCAAGCTTTTACACTCTTCTCCTTCCTAATTATTGAAAACCAACCCAGAGAGAACGTATGCCGGAACAAGACAGCAACCCTCAGCAAACAATTTTTCAGGCAGCCAGTCTGCTGGCGCCTACTGGAATGGAAATCGCGGCGGTCGCGGCGCGTGCGCCTGAGCGACCGGCGATTGTTTCTGAGTACGGCAATCGCAGTTTTTGGGAGTTAAATGCGCGGGCCAATCAGGTGGCGCTATTGTTGCGAAGCGCTGGTCTGAAGGCCGGGGACCCGGTTGCGCTGTTGTGCGGAAATCGCCCGGAATTTATTGAAGTGGTGATGGCGGCGCACCGTTTAGGCTTGCGGCTGACCCCGGTTAATTGGCACCTGAAGGCCGAAGAAATTGCCTATATTGTGAATGACTGCGAAGCACTGGCTTTGTTTGCCGATATTAGAATTGGTGAAGCTGCCCAGCAGGCGATAGCGGGCAATTCGCGACTGCGTATGAAGCTCGCTATCGGTGGTGATATTGCCGGTTTTGCCGGCTACGCACAATCTGGTCTGGATTTGACGACGAGTGATATCGACGCACCAGTGCGCGGTAGCGTCATGCAGTACACCTCGGGCACTACGGGCAAGCCAAAAGGGGTCTTGCGCAAGCAGCCGGATCCCGCCAAGGCCGCTGATATGCAGCAGCTGATTACAGCCGTTTTTCAATTCGAGCCCGATAGTGGCAAAGATTGCGGTTTGGTAACCGGGCCCTTGTATCACGCAGGCCCCTTCAATCTTTGTATGCAAACGCCGCTTACAGCGGGCATCGGTATTGTCATGATGGACCGCTGGGAGCCGGAGCAAACGCTGGAATTGATTCAACAGCACAGTATCACTCACAGTTTTTTCGTGCCGACGATGTTTACTCGCATGTTGCAGCTCAGCGACGAGATCCGTGCAAACTACGACCTGACTTCTCTGCGTTTTGTGATACACGGTGCAGCACCCTGCGCGCGCTCTACCAAGCAGCAGATGATGGATTGGTTTGGCCCGATAATCTGGGAGATGTTTGCTGGAACAGAGGGCGCAGGGACGTTCGTGAGTCCACAGGAATGGCTGGCCAAACCCGGTACCGTGGGTAAACCGGGGCCCGAACAGATACGTATACTCGACGACGAGGGCACATCGATGGCTGCCGGTGAAGAGGGTCAGATCTGGATAGTCAATCCGGTTGATAGTCAGTTTGAGTATTTTAAATCGCCTGAAAAAACCGCAGCGGCGCAGCGTGACGGCTATTTCACCGCGGGAGATATTGGCTACTTCGACGACGACGGCTATTTGTTCTTAACCGGTCGCAGCGCCGAGACCATTATCAGCGGCGGTGTCAATATCTACCCTCAAGAAATTGACGACATTCTGAGCAAGCATGATGCCGTGGCCGATGTCGCCTGCGTTGGCGTACCCAATATCGAATGGGGTGAAGAAGTGAAAGCGCTGGTTCAGCTTAGCGACAGTGTAAGCGCTAGTGATGCTTTGGCTGCCGAGCTTATTGCGCATTGTGAACAGCACTTAGCCAAACAAAAAATACCGCGCAGTGTTGAATTTTTAGACCTTATTCCGCGCAGTGAAGCAGGTAAAGTGTATCGGCGCGCCTTGCGCGATCGCTACTGGCAGAATCAGGCATCCAAAATCTAACAATAAGAGGCGACTATGGACATCCAGCTCAGCCCGAAGCAAACCAAGCTGCGCGCGCAAGTGCGTACGTATATGGACGAATTGATGACGCCGGCCTTGGTGGCAGAGGGCAAGGTTCCCGAACATTCTGAAGGGGGTGGTCCGGAGCACCGAAAACAATTTGCGAAGATGGGTGCCGATGGCTGGATTGGCGTCAGCTGGCCCGAAGCTTGGGGCGGTAAAAACTGGACCACGATGGAACAGTACATCTTTACCGAAGAAGTTATTCGCGCAGGCTTTCAGTACCCTTTTCTAACCACTGAAGCCATCGCTCCTGTGTTGATGGAACACGGTAACGACCGTGTGCGTGACGAAGTTGTGGGCGGCATCCGCAAGGGTGAAGTGGCCATTGCGATTGGTTATTCGGAGCCCTCGGCGGGCACTGATCTTGCCAGCCTAAAAACCCGCGCAGTGCGCGATGGTGACGACTGGGTGATCAACGGTCAGAAAATATGGACCAGTCTGGCTAATTTTTCTGACTATATTTGGATTGCCGCACGCACCGATCCAGACGAGAGTAAAAAACACAAAGGCCTGACCATGTTTTTGGTGCCCACGAATGCCCCCGGCTTTTCCTGCACCCCGATCTGGACCTTGGGCGTTCGCACCAATGCGACTTACTATCAGGACGTTCGTATTCCCGACAGCTATCGTGTTGGTGAAATCAATGGCGGCTGGAAACTGATAACCGGCCAGCTCAACCGCGAGCGTTTGTCGCTGGTAACCCACGGTATGGTTGCCGGTTTGTATGACGAAGTTCTGCAGTGGGCGGCAAGTACCGAGTGCGATGGCAGTCTCATTATTGACCGGTCTTGGGTGCGTTCGAATCTTGCCAAGGCCCATGTGGGGCTTGAAGCGCTCAAGATGATTTGTTGGAAACAAGCCTGGGCAATATCTGCAGGCACACTGGAAATGGCCGATGCATCGGTAGCGAAAGTGTACGGCACTGAGTTTTTTATTGAACTGTACCGCTTGCTGCTGGAAATTCTGGGAGAAGCGGGAACCATCGCCGCCGATTCTCCAGGGGCACTCATAAAAGGCAAGCTGGAGCACCGTTATCGCACAGGTTCCATTCTCACTTTTGGTGGCGGCACCAACGAAGTTCAACGTGACATTATTGCCATGGCCGGATTGTGGATGCCGCGATCTCGCTGACTTTTCGCGAGTTCAACCGAGATTAAAAGGCATCTACTGACAGAGCAAAAGGAAGCGATAGCATGGATTTTTCTTACAGCGAAGAGCAGCAGGATATTCGCAATCTGGCGCAACAAATTCTTGGTGACCAATGCGCGCCCGAGCGGCTGAAAAAACTGGAATCCGAAAGCCAGTATTTTGATCGTGAGTTGTGGCAGGCATTATGTGAGGCCGGCCTGACAGGTATTGCACTTGCCGAACAGTTCGGTGGCATGGGCTACAACTTCGAGAGCCTGTGTATTTTGCTGGAAGAGGCAGGGCGCAATGTCGCGAAATTACCGCTGCTGCCGGTATTGGTAGGCGCAGCGCTGCCGATACAGGCCTACGCCTCAGAGGCGCAAAAACAGGCCTTGTTGCCGGATATTATTGCCGGTAAATCACTAGTCACTTGGGCGAGAATAGAGCCCAATAATGAAAACGTGCACGCTCCCGCTTTGGCTGCGCGTTCTGTTCAAGGTGGGTTCGAGCTTAGCGGGCGTAAACATTGCGTAGCCGTGGCGGCGGATGCCAGTCATATCGTGCTCGCTGCGCGCGATGAGGGCGGTGAACTGCTTGTCGTGCTGCTCGACCCTAAGCAAGGCGGCGTGAAAATCAACCCGCAAATTGTTACCAGCGGCGAAACGGTATACGAGCTGACGCTTGATGCCGCGAGCATCGACGAGGGCTCAGTATTGGCGAAAGGTCAGGCCGCCAAAGACTGGCTCGTTTTCGCCGAACAGCATTACCAGGGTGCGCTGTGTGCCATGGCCGTTGGCTTGTGCGACAAAATGATGCGAATGACCGCGAGCTACACCACCGAGCGAGAGCAGTTTGGACGTGCCGTGGCCACCTTCCAGGCGGTGGGCCATCGTATGGCCGATTGCTTCAAGGATGTGGAGTGCCTTCGTTTGACAAGCCAGCAGGCGATATTTCAACTTACGGCCGGTTCTGCATCCGCAGAGGAAGCAATTACCGTCGCTAAAATCTGGTGTGGTGATGTTTGCCATCGGGTTAGCCAGGCGGCCCAGCATTGTCACGGCGGTATTGGTGTTGATCGCGACTACCCGCTGTTTCGTTATTGCTTGGTGGCGCGCGAGATTGAACTATCGGCAGGTTCTAGCGCCGCCTTGTTGCAGAACTTGGGTGATTACATCGCTGACGCCGCTAAGTCCGCCGCGGCCTAACACATAGCTTGATTGGGGGGAGTAGGCCCGACAACGCTTTAATTTGAGCGCCATTGTTATAGGCGCCCGCAGGCTCAGGTGCCGCCTGACAAGTAAGCCGCAGGCGTTTCGGACCTTTAGCATGAGCGGACGTTTAAGTGCTTGGCGGCAATACAGATTTTTACAGGGGCTAGGCATGGGATGATTTTGTAGATATTTGCAACAACTTGGGATTAAGTCCTTATGAAGCACGTAATGCAACACAGAAATCTATTGGTGGTGGCAGCACTGGTGCTATTCGCCAGTGACACTTTTGCTAAACCCTTCGGCGGCGCGGGCCACCACAGAGGCCAGGGCCGCGAGCAAGTGATGGAACAACTCGAAGTGTTGGAGTTGAGTCAGGAGCAAAAGTCAGCGATCGGAGAGCTGTTTCAGGCATCAAAATCGGCTCGCAAGACTCTGTCGGGTGAAAAACACAAATTGTTCAAGCAATTGCATGCCCAGGATGCCGATAGTCTGACCCCCGCCCAGATCGATAAAATGAGCGCCGAGTTTGGGCGCATTTCGGCGCAGGGCATGCGTCAGCGTCTGGAGGTGAAAGCCGCTCTTGCACAGATACTGACGCCGCAGCAGCGTCAGCAATGGCAGCAGCACCGCAAGGAACGGCGCGAGCAATGGCACAAGCAACGGACTGAGGAAGCTAGCGACGATCTCTAGCCGAGCTTCTACACCCGGCGCAAATTCAGTGACAGTTTCTCATACGCCGCCTTGTTCTGATCGAAAGCAGATTGGCTGGTGATGACGGCGATGCTGGCTTGTTCTGGTTGTAAGTACTGCTGGGCCACGCGCTTTAAGTCGATGATGCTGACCTTGAGTAGTCGCTCGCGGAATTGATCCCTCAGGGCCTTGCTGCGGCCATATAACCGGCTTTGAAAATCCCGCTTTGCTTCACCTGCCGGTGAGCCGGGTTTGTCGAGACTGCCGATCACACCAAGAATGGCCTGTTCCAGTTGTTCGTCATTGTGCGCAGCTGACTGCAACCATTCCAGAGACTGATCGAAATCGTCCAAGGTATCCACAGATCGCGGATCGCGATAGGAATAAAAGCGGAAGGCTGCAATATTGGAATCCTGTGACGCCCCGCCACCGTAAGCGCCACCCTGTTCACGAATAGTGCGGTGTAAAAATCCGTTTCGCAAAAAGCCGCCTAACACGGTGAGCGCTGCCGCGTCGGGATGCGCCATCGGCACGCTGGCGTAGGCTTTCGCACAGAAATTGACCTCGGTTGCGGTGAGCCAGCATTCGCGCACAGATTCCCGCTGGGAGGGTAAAGCAAAGTGGTTTTGGTCCGAGGTGGAAGTGTCGCTCCAGATTGTCGCATTGGCGCCAGCAATGTTCTTCAGCGCGTCTTCTTCGGCAATGACCAGTAATTGTTTATCACTGTCTTGAAAGTGGCGATGTAATTCTGTGAGGCTGTTTGCATAGTCGCGAATGCCCTTGTCTTCTTTGCTGGCGTCGTGGCGCGCTTTCAAGGTGCTGATGCCAGCGAGGCCAGACAATTCGTGAGATAGGCGCGCGACAGGGCTCATACCGCTGCTGGCGGCTTGCATTGCCAGTACGTGGCCGTTGCCAGTGATGCTATTTTCTGCCGAAGCTCGCTGCTGTGCGAGCAGCTCACGCAGGCGACCGTGTTCGTCAAAACGAGCCTGTGCGAGGGTGTCGCGTATCAATTGGGATTGTTCGCGGTGAAACCGCGTTAGCGCCTTGCTGCTGATAAAGGCAAAACCGGTGGCGTCCTGTTCATTGTCAGCGCCACCACGGAAGCTGTTAAAGGCATTGATTGATCCACAAACGGACGCCTGCCGCGCCTGCGTTTGCAGGTAGTCGTCAGCGCCCAAACCGACTTCGGTCAGCATGGAGGTGTAGTAGGGCACAAGTTTCGCCAGCTCAGTTGGCAATTGCGGCATCTTCATGACGATTTGCTGGTACACCAAGCCGTTCGTTCCACGGCTGTATGAGGTGGTCGCCAGCGCTGCAGATTTAGAGCTGCTGCTGGGAATATCCGGCAGGCCCTTGGATATATCCTCCAGGCCCACCTTGGGCAGTATGGCTTCGTCCTCTACAGACTGCTGGCGCTCTTTCAAGGCGAGTGCTTGGTCGATTATCGCCTGCTTTTGAGCGTCGCTTAGCTCAGCCTGAATGGCTTGCAGGCGCGCCTTTTCTGCCGTAAGTTTCTGCTCGCTCAGTTTCTCGTCCGGTTTCATATGTAAGGTGAGGCGGTGGGGATTGTCCAGCAGCAAGCGGCGAGCGAGTTGTTTGATGTATTCCGGGGCTACGATTTTTTTTCTGACGGCGGCGATAGCCGGTTCCATATCAAGCACGGCGATTGGGTCACCGCGATGCGTTGCGCTGCCCAATGCAGTAAGCAGCAGCTGCAAGCCATAGGGATAGCTGTCCCCGGAGATTTCACGCTGCGTTAGCTCCAGCTGGTTGAGCATGGCTTCTAGTTGCTCAAAGGCAACGCCATCACTAGCGACTGCCGTAATCGTATCGAGGATCAGTTGCTCGACGGCGGCAAGGCTTTGCTCTTCGCAGCCTTCGAGACCACAGACAAATACCATCTCCTTCATTGAATCTTCAATGCCACACAGGGGCGATGGCGAGTTGCCCAGGGTAGTGGTCTCTAGCGCTTGCAGTAAAGGTGATGCGCTATTGTCGAGCAACACATTGGTGAGTAACTGTGCTTCCAGTACGCTTTCAAGGTCTGTGGTGCTGCCCAGTAGCCAGCCGACGACTACGTGGTGCTTGTTACTGGAGTCCGCCTCATTAAAGGGATACGCTTCAGTGGCAGCAATTGGCTGGGTATAGCGCTGCTCATCACCAACTGAAATCTTTTCCTGAAGGGCTTCAAAGCGTTCAAGGGCTAGTGATTCAAACTGTGTTTGATGTTCGCTGGCAGGAATGTCGCCGAAGGTCATGAAAATGGCATTACTGGGGTGATAGTGACTGCGATAAAAATCGACTAGTTCGTTATAGGTGAGGTCGGGTATGTTCTCAGGCTCGCCACCGCTGTTGTGGTGATAGGTGGTGGTCGGAAAAAGGTGCTTGCATACCGCCTGCCACAGCTGGCTGGGCACAGAACTCATCGCGCCCTTCATTTCATTGAAAACCACCCCTTTGAACTGCAGCTCGCTATTGGGATTGTCGGCTTCGGCGAATTCGAGGCGATGGCCTTCCTGGGCAAAATCCAGGGGATCGAGGCGGGAGAAAAATACCGCGTCTAGGTAGACCTCCAATAGGTTCTGGAAGTCTTTGCGGTTCTGGCTGGCAAAGGGGTAGGCGGTCCAGTCCGAGCTGGTGAAGGCGTTCATAAACGTATTGAGCGAGCGCCGTATCATCATAAAAAAGGGGTCGCGCACGGGGTAGCGCTCGCTGCCGCAGAGGGCCGTATGTTCCAGAATATGGGCAACGCCACTGGAGTCTTCAGGAACAGTGCGCAGGGCAACCATAAACACATTTTCGGGATTGTCGGCCGCCAAATGGTAGTGAATAGCGCCAGTCTGTTTGTGCTCGTACTCCTCCATGTCCAGATTGAGCGATGCGATAGAATGTTTGCGTAGCAGGCGGAAAGCAGGGTGGTTTTGTACGGCGGCTTGCATCAGGCGGATAGTCTCCAGAGAATGCGTTTCAGGGCGAATTGAGTGCGACAGCTTATAAGAAATCGCTGCTGCTGGCGAACGGGATCAGGACTCGTCTGCGCTAGTGCTCAGGGGGAGTTGCAGGCGGATTCGATAGATACGGGGCCAATACTTGCCAGTGAGCAGCCAACTGTCTGTCGAGGTGTCGTAGGCAATGCCATTTAGCACGTCGCTACCTGCGCCTCGCATGGCGCGGGGAAAGAGTCCGCTCAGATCAAAGGTTTTCAGTACTTCGCCGCTGTTGGCGTCGATTGCCACAATCCAGTCGCTTTGCCAGACGTTGGCGAGAATGAGTCCCCGGTGCCACTCCAGCTCATTAAGGTGTTTCAGCGGCTTACCGCGCAAGTGCACGGCAATGCGACGCTTTTCCTTAAAGGTTTCCGGGTCCATTACGCGCAGTTCGTCGCTGCCATCGCTCATATATAGCTCATGGTCGCTGTGCGTAAGTCCCCAACCTTCGCCGGTATAGCTGAACTTCGCGGTTTCCTCCAAGGTATCAGGATTGAAAACCAAGGCTTCGCCCTTGCGCCAACTCAGCAAATACAGCTGATCTTGGTAGACCGTTAAGCCTTCGGCAAAAAAATCAGCGGCCAAGTCAGTTTTTAGCGATGTGCTTGTCAAATTGCCGTGTAGCAGGAAAGAGTGCCCATACTGACCACTGCTCTCGTAAAGCCTTCCTTTGTAGAGCTCCAGCCCTTGGGTAAAACCCTGACTGTAATGCGGATAGCTGGCTAGTACTTCGTAATCGCGAGCCTGCAGTGCGCATGAGCTCAGCAGCCCACACAAGATGGTAAGGGCTAGTTTGAGTTGTATGGAGGGTGTAGCGATAGATTTCACAGTATGGACAATTTCTCGTTGACCCTGTGATTGTGTGGCGAATTCTCCACGTGTGCAAGTCACTCAGGCTGGTCTAGTGAATGGCCGCTATTTAGCAAACGTTATGGGCTGCTACTCATAGTGAAACTGAGACAGGCTTCTTTGTTTGTTGGGCGTTATTGCGATTTGATGTAAGCCAAGCAAAGGGGGTTCACGGGGGTGACCATGTTGCACGTTTTTTCCGATCGTGTGGTTGATATGTTGGCTGATTTTGGGCCAGTTCAGCAGTGCAGTATGTTTGGTGGTTCGGGTTTTTTTTCGAGAAGCCTGATGTTCGCTATAGCGGTCAATGATCAACTCTTCTTCAAGGCAGATATGGAAACGCGGCCACTTTTCGAAGCGCGTGGTCTGGAGCGATTCGCCTACCAGCAGCAGGGTCAGACCTGCTTTTTAGGTTATTATCATGCCCCGGCGGAAGTTCTTCATGACGGCACCGAGATGACTCGCTGGGTGCAACAAGCGCTGCTATCGGCCGAACGAGCCCACAAGGCGCACGCAGCCTGAGCGGGTCGTTCGTTTACTCAGGTGGTAATTTCGTTCACACGATTCTCGTCCGCAATTCGTTGCCGCTCTTTTGCACTGACCAGTTTGAGCCAGTCCTCTAGTATGAGGTACATCGACGGCACCAGAAACAGATTGACGAAGGTTGCGAGCAGCACCCCAAAGGCCAGCGACGTCGCCAATGGCACAAACATAAAGGTTGATAGATCGTGATTGGCGATCAGCGGAAGTAGGCCAACAAAAGTCGTTAAGCTTGTCAGTACAATCGGGCGAAACCTCACGACACCGGCCTCGACGGCCGCACTAAATACGTCAACACCTTCAAGCCGGCGTCTATTGATATAGTCCACCAACACCAGTCCGGAATTTACAACCACACCGGCCATGGCCACCATACCCAAGATCGAGAAGATAATGACGTCGATTCCCAGAAAGTAATGGCCAGCCAGTGAGCCGATCAAACCGAAGGGAATCACGCTCATAATGACAAAGGGTTGCAGGTAGGACTTTAAGGGAATGGCTAGCAAGCTGTACATCACAAACAGGGCGATAACAGCGTTGCGCATGAGGCCCTGAAACGAGGTGGCGCGCTCTTCAGCTTCGCCAGACAATGCGAACTCTAGGCTGGGATAGGCTTTCAATAAATTGGGGATGATTTCATCGTAGACGTGGCTGAGGACTTCTTCGGGTGTGGATACGGTGCGATCGACATCTGCCTGTACCGAGACAATGCGCATGCCGTCTACCCGCTGAATGGTTGAATAGCCGCGACCGGTGGCCAGCTCGGCTACGCTGTTAAACGGTACTTCCGCGCCGGACTCGGTGCGAATCACCATGTTTTCAAGATCGCCCAGCGAGCGCCGCTCGTTTTCCGGAAAGCGGACCATGACGCGTACATCGTCGGGACCGCGCTGAATTCGCTGAACTTCGCGCCCATAGAATGCTTCACGCACTTGATTGGCCAGGGCCTGCGTGGTCAAACCGAGAGTGCGGGCTTCGGGTTTGAGCGAGAGTTGGATTTCCAGTTTGCCAGCACGGAAGGTGTCGGAGATATCAAACACACCGGGCAGTTCGGCCAATGCTTCCTTCAGCATCACTGCGCCTTGACGCAATTCTTCAGTATTGCTGCCCCGGAGCTGTATATCCAATGCCTTGCCGATTGAAAAGGCAGACGCGGTAAACGTCAGCTCGACGGCGCCGGGAATCGCACCGGTCAGTTCTCGCCAGCGGGCGACGATGGCATGCGGGTTTAGATCGTAGTCGTCGGGGCTGAGTGTTTCGATGGCCAGTTCGGCAAAGTGCGCGGCAGCTTGGCTAGAGCTGCCGATTGACCCTTTAACCAGCGGTGATCCGATCGAGGAGATGACGTGCTTGATACGGCTTGGCTCTTCAGGTGGAAGACCTTCGTCAAGTTCGCGCTGTAACTGACGCGCAGCGTTCTCAAGTTGCTGGACTTTTTCTTCCATGGTCGCCAGTTCAGTACCCGCGGGCATGGTCAGTGTTGCGTACAACCGTTCGCCGACAATATTGGGGAAATACTGTACAACCAGCCTGCCACTGGCTACCAGACTGAAGGCGATCATTAGGCAGGCGAGGCCGAGCGCCACAATGAAATAGCGCCAGCGCAGCGTCAGCTCTAGGGCGGGTTTGTAGACATTTGATGCAAACGCCAGCAACTGCCGCGGCAGCCATGACTCGCCCTTGCCGCTACCGTTGGTGAGAATTCGGTGCGACAGGTGAACGGGCAGAATGAGTTGCGATTCAATAACGCTGAAGAATAGTGCGGCAATGACCACCATGCCAATCACAGCAAACCACTCGCCCATGGCTGCAGGGATAAAAATAAATGGCACAAACGCTACCATGCTGGTCAGTACGCCAAAAATAACCGGTGTGGACACTTCCTGCGTGCCGGCAATAGCGGCTTCCTTGGGACCCAGACCTTTTAGTTGGTGCGCATAAATTCGCTCCGCGACGACGACGGCATCATCAACCAAAATGCCCAGCACCAGAATAAAGGCGATAATTGACATGGTTGAGATGGCGATATGCGCAATCGGGAAAAAAATAAGGCAGCCGGCCAGTGCAACGGGTATACCGACGCTAACCCAAAATGCGAGACTGGGTTTTAAAAATAACGAGAGTATCAAGGCGACCAATAGTAGCCCGGAGCCGGCGTTGGTTCGCAGGACTTGCAAGCGATCAACCAAATCCTGAGATTCGTCCTTCCATAGGGTGAGCTCGATACCTTCGGGCAGGTCGGCTTCCGCTTGGCGCAGATAATCCTTAACGCGTTTGGCTAGATCAATGACGTCTTCCTTACCGATCCGCTTGACCTGAATCATCACGGCCGGTTTGCCGTCGAACCTTACTTTGAGGTTGGTGTCCTCAAAGCCATCGACGACAGTGGCGATATCGCCGAGCATTACCACGCTGCCGTCGTCGCGTGTCAGTATGATAATTTCTTCGAAATCACGACTGCTGTAGGCTTGGGCTTTGGTGCGCAACAGCACCTCGCCAGCAAGAGTTTTGACCGAGCCGCCGGGTAAATCTAGGGAGCTCCTGCGGATGGCCTGGGCAACCCGTTCCAAAGTCAGGCCGTAGCGGCGCAGTGTATGCTCGGAAACGCCAATGGAAATTTCGTAGGGTCGTACATAGTTGACCTGTACCTGCGAGACGCCGGGTAAATCGGCAATGTCGTCGCGCATGCCGTAGGCCAGCTCTTTGAGGCTGCGCTCGTCGGCGTTACCCGCCAAAATGATGTGCAGAACATGGGTGAGAATGTCTTCTTCCTTGACCTGCGGTACTTCGGCGTCGATGGGGAAGGAGTCAATACCGTCGATACGGCTTTTGATGTCGTCGACAACCTTGCCCTTGTCGACACCAATCTCCAATTCGACACGCGTGATGCAAGCACCTTCACGTGCAGTGGTCAGGATCTTCTTGATGTTGGGTGTACCGTCGATGGCCTGTTCGACGCGGACACAAATCGACTCTTCAATCTCGGCAGGTGAGGCGCCTAGATAGGGCACAGTGATGCTGACAGTATCGGTGCTTAGATTGGGAAACTCTTCTCGGTATACAGAGAACAGGGTAAAGGTGCCGGTAATGAGCAGCACCCACATCAGCAAGTTGGCAGCAACCGGGTTGTAAACAAACCAGCGGATTAAAGCGGGCATCTTAGTCTCCGCTCACGAGGCTGGTGTTTACTCGCATTCCATCGACAGCAACGGTTAGCGCCGAGACACAGACCTGTTCGCCGGCTTTCAAGCCGCCTCGTACCAGCACGTCGTTACCCTGGATTCGAAGGATGTCGATGTCGCGAAAGCGGATTCGGGAATCTTTGTCTACCACTAAGATTTGCTGATTGTCGCGCAGGGCGCCGCGGGGCAGGGTGACTATGTTGGGAAATTCCCGGCCCTGAATGCTGGCTTTGACGAACATGCCAATCAATAGCGGTGCTTTACCGGGGACAACTTCGTTGGCGACGGTTACCACGCCGTAAACAAGCCGGGTTGCCGCGTCAATCTCGCCTTCGGTGCGCTGCAATTTACCCTGCCACGTGAACTCCCGGGTGCCGATCTTGCCGGTGATGGTGACGGGCAAAGTCTGGTCTTCGTTCAATACACCCTGGGTGCCTGGGGGAATGTCGAGGTAGTAGAATTGTTCAATGCCGATGGGCAGGTGCACTTCGTAAAAATCTGTGGCGTATAGCGTGGCGATATTTTCACCGCGCCCCAGATATTGCCCGATATCCACCGCCTCGCGTCGTACTCTACCGGCGAAGGGCGCGTACATAACGGTACGCTCGATATTGGTCTGGGCTTGCTCTTGTTGAATGCTGGCTTCGTTCAGCGTGGCTTCGGCGAGCTTGAAGCTGCGTTTGGCCTGATCAAGCTCGTTCTCGCTGGTAATGTTGCGTTGGCGCAGCGATTCGATACGACGCAACTCCCGCCTGGCGTGGTCATGCTCCACCTCGGCGCGGGCGAGTGCGGTTTTGCTTGAAGCGAGCGCCGTTCGGTAGTCTGTTGCATCTATTTCGAGCAATTTCTCATTGGCGGCGAAGATGCCGCCATTCACCAGTTGCGGTGACATCCACACAATGCGACCAGTAACTTCCGGTTTCAGTGTTGTTTCGCTGCGAGGGCGCACAGTTCCCTGAGCCTTAACCGCCAGCCGGGTAGTGTGCGGGTGGGCGTTAATTACCTCAATCGTCGGGTAGTGGGCAACCACATCCTTCTTAACCAATTCTGTCGGGTGGCTGACCACCCACTGAAAGGCTGCGTAGCCTGCGACTAAGGTAACGATAGGTAAGATAGTTTTCAGAAATCGGTGAGATGATTGTTTGGGTTCAGACATTCGCTACACTGTTAGATTTGGGGTCTTGGTGCCGGCGCGTGGTTCTGGTAGGTGGCGGGGCAGCTTGACCGCGGAGTTTTGGAAGCTTTCACTATACGGATTCACTCAGAGATTGGCCATTACCGTGCTGTAAGGCATTATAGCAGTCCGCGCGGCGCCCGAATTGGTCTAGCCGACGCCGGCCCGGTGGCCAAATAATTCTAAAAAGGAGGCTCTATGAATAATGCTATTTTCCTGCCAATGATGGCCATGATTCTGCTCACGATGGTGGTCTGGTTCTATATGTACGCGCGCCGACTGGCCTACCTCACCAAGCAGAATATAGATGCTCAGGAGCTGGCCACGCCGGAGCGGGTAGCTGCAACACTACCTGAGGAAGTCAACAATTCAGCCAACAACCTGAAAAACTTGTTTGAGATTCCGGTGCTGTTTTATGTGCTGGGGCTTATCGCGCACGGCAGTGGCTTGGCTGACGGCTTGTTCGTTAACTGTGCCTGGGTTTATGTGGCTCTGCGTGCAGCGCACAGCATTATCCAGTGTACTGCTAACAAGGTGATGTTGCGTTTTATGGCTTATGCCTTGTCGTGTTTGGTGTTGTGGTTTATGGCCGTTCGGTTATTGTTGAATCTGGCCTAAGATTCGTGCGCACATTCGTTTCAATTACTTTGTTTCCGCTGGCGCTGCTCGCCGCACTGTTTAGCTGCTGGGGTTTATTGGGGAGGCAGGTGGAGCCGGGTTTGATTGTGGGCTTGGTTTCGGTGCTCACTATTGTGATTGTTGCCCTCGCCGAACGCATTTTCCCCTACCGTCGGGACTGGTTGCTATCGCATCAGGATGTGCGCACGGACATTTTTCACAACCTTCTCAACAGCTATGGCTTTCGCGAATTGTACAAAATCGGCCTGATAGCCGTCTTGCTGCCACTGGTCATTGTTCTGTCAGAAGGTGCGAACATGACATTTTGGCCAGAGCGTCTGCCCCTCGCCTTGCAGGTTGTGGCGGCTTTGGCGATTGCGGAGTTAGCCCTGTACTGGGTCCATCGGCTTTGCCATGAGAATAGTTTCTTCTGGCGTTTTCATATGGTGCATCACAGTCCCAAGCGCTTGTACTGGCTCAATGCGGGGCGAGATCATCCTCTGGGCGTATTACTCTTTGTGTTGGCGGGTAGTACTCCCTTGATTGTTATGGGGGCGCCCGCCGATGTGATGACCTATTACTTCATCGTCGAGGCAGTACACGGTTTGTTTCAGCACGCTAATATCCAATTGCGTTTTGGTCTGTTGAATTATTTTTTCAGCACGGCAGCGTTGCATCGTTGGCACCACTCTAATAAAAGCGCCGAGGCAAATCATAATTACGGACAGACCCTTATCCTATGGGATCTTTTGTTCCGCACCTATCACCATCCTCGTGATCGCATCGTCGAGCGGGTTGGTCTTGAAGGCATGGCAGATTTCCCCAGCTCTTTTGGCGCGCAAATGCTGGCGCCGTTCAGGCCTTACTCCGCCTTTGAAAGTGCGAAAACTTCGGCGGTAAAAGCCCCGGCTACCCAGCAGATGCAGGACTAGCCGGTTTCGCTAGCCGGGCAACGTGCAGTTATTTGACCTGCATGGACGGCTGGCTGTTGACCAAGCGAAATACCCAGCTGGGCGGTAGCAGGTTCACCATCAGACGGACCAATTTTCCTTCGCCAACCCAGACCTCGTCGCTGTCTTTCTTTAAGCCGGCCAGTATGGCGGTTACACATTGCTCGCTGGTGACTTTGTTGCGTGCTAAATCGGTGGTCATTTCGGTTGCCACCGTCGGCGGGAAGACTTCGATAACTTTGGCCTTGCCCTTTAAATGCAGTCGCAATACCTGCGTAAAGGCATGCAGCCCCGCTTTGCTTGCGCTATAAAGCGGGCTGGGCGATATGGCGACGAGACCGCCGGGCGAGCCGACATTAATTATATAAGGCTGGGGATGCTCCAGCAGTTGCGGCAGTAGCGCCATGGTGAGGCCGATAGGCGCGGTCAGATTGCAGTTGATTTCCTGTTGCGCGTCGTCAAGATTGAATTCGCTTGGTTTGGAAAAGTTATAGTAGTTTAGTATCGCTGCGTTATTGATTAGAACATTGATTTTATACTCATCCGCATGGAGTTTGCGGCGCAAGTTCTCTACTGCGAGCGGTTCAGTAACATCGCAACAGTAAGCCTTAATTCTGGGTTCGCGTTCTACGGTTTCGTCCAGCTTGTTTTGCCTGCGACCACAGACAACTACCGTGTTACCCATGCCCGCCAGACTGATCGCCAGTGCCTGGCCGATACCACTGCCGCCACCGGTAATTAAAATGGTGTTGCCGCTGAGTTTCATGCTGTCGATCTCCCGCTTACTTATTATGACGTGTCGGCTAATTGTGTCTGTGTTATAGCAGGCTTTTTTCAGCGCTGGTGTTACAGCGCTTTAACGACCGCGTATCAATGAGCGTATCAGAAATCGGGACGGGGAGAGCGCGCGTATCAACTCTCGCGGTAGCGGCGATACTTCGCCGCATAGTTGCGAAGCGAGTAGCTCGGCAGCGAGCGGTGTTGATGTCAGGCCGCGTGAGCCATGCGCGACGTTGATATAAAGTCCGGGGTAATAAGCGGCACTCCGGGTAATTTTCGTCTTGGCGTCTTTGGCTAAGGGCGCGAAAATCTCCTTTTGCTGCTCTGGAATTGGCGCAGGGCCTGCGAGAGGCAAGTAGTCTGGACTTGTGCAGCGCAATGCCGCGCGGGCGTCAGCCGATTCGGACTTTACGGAAATGGAGGGAACGGCTTGCCTGAGCTTTTCCAGATTACTGGCATTGTCCGCTGCGCGCAGAGCGGTGTCGCTTGCGCTGGGGTCATAGCTGGCACCAATGATCATCATATTGTCGACCGGCGGTGCGATATAGCCCTCGTGGCAGATCACGGTATTGGGCGTCGACGAGAAATCGCGGTCGCGCAGTATCGTTAATTGTCCGCGTACGGTTTTGAGTGGCAACTGCGCCAACTGTGGCAAATGGACGGCATCGTGGCTATTGGCCACGACGACCGCATCGGCTTGCAGTTCGACGCCGTTATCACAGCGGAGCTGCCAGCGCTCTTGACTGCCATGTAAGCCATGGTGTAGTTCTGTGAGTGCGCAGCTTGTCTTTAGGTGAATGTTCTTGTGTTCCAGTAATTGCTCACACAGTGCGCGCGGTCGAAGCCATCCTGCCTGAGGGAAATATACCGCAGCGCTATTGATGGCCAGACCGGCCAGCTCGCTCGCTTTAAATTCATCGACAAACTGACACCAGTTGTCCTGGTGGGCGAAGGCCCTACGCAATTTATTAAATTGAGTTTCCTGCTCAGCGCCGAATAGCTGCAGCACGCCACATAGATTTCCCGGTAGATTCGGCATGGCACGGTAGAGACGGCAAGCATAGAGAAAGCTCGCCAAGGCATACTGATTCAGTTGTCCCGCCTGATGGGACAGCTTGGTGTAGAGAATGGCTTGGGGATTGCCAGAGGCACCGGAGGCGATGGTGGTGTTTTGTTCGAGCACGGTAACCTGCAGTCCTCTTTTGGCTAGCGCCGCTGCGGTGTGACAGCCCGCTAAACCGGCGCCCACCACGACAACACTGCGAGGGCGGGCCTGCGCCTTGGACAAATACCACGCTGCGTTTTCGACACCGCGTTGATGCCGCTTTGAAGTCTGCGCGCCAAACGTCGCAGGTGGCTTGTCGCTGTTTGAATCATGGCTACTTATGTTTGAGCTGAGCGCGCCTCGTAATATGGCTCGCTTGTGGCCAAAGCCGCTTATTTTTTCCACGCTGAAGCCCCGTGCCTGCAAGCCGCGCCTCACAAAACCGGTAGAGGTAAAGGTTGCGAAGCTGCAGGCCGGTTTACTTAGGGCGGCAACGTGATCGAGCAGGGCTGCGCTCCACATACTGGGGTTGCTACCGGGTGGAAAGCCATCCAGAAACCAGGCGTCTACTTTGGGGTTGGCTGTTTTAAAGTGGGGGTGGCGCGTGCTCAGTATGGAGGCAAAGCCCTCTTCGGCGTCGGCGAACAGTAAATCCAGCACAAGACGGCCACCGTCGAACTCCAGCCGGTGCTGTCCGGCGATCAATTCCGGATAGTTTTCAATCAGTGCCGCCGAAAACTCCTCCAGCTCCGGCCATTGGCTTAGGGCCTGACTCAGGTCATCCTTATTCAGTGGGTGTTTCTCTGCGCTCACAAAGTGCAGTCGGCAGTTTGCCCTCGGATCTACAGCCTCGCGCCACAATTGCCATGTGGCTAGAAAATTCAGCCCCGTGCCGAACCCGGTTTCAGCAATGGTGAAGTGTTTATTGTCGCTGAGTGTGGAAAAGCGGGCGGGTAGGTCATTTTGATCCAGAAATACATAGCGTGTTTCTGCCAGGCCATGCTCACGACAATAGTAAACATCGCCGTAAAGAGACGATCTTGGTACATTATCGTCTCCCCAGTCGATGCTGGCGGTCTGCAATAAATACGGTGAGGAAGATGTGGGCACAAGCATCAACAGTGAAACAAGGGGTGCGTATTGTAGCAATGCACCCACAGGCAAGCGAAGGAAGATTACTATCAAGCAATTGAAGTGCCTAGTGCATGTGCTGGGAGTTGTCTGCTGCATACAGTTAGCTCACGCAGCGGCCGTCGATCCGCAGCAACAGTCAATTACTTTGAGTCTTGCCACTGAACCCCCCAGTCTCGACAGTATGCTGGCAACTGATCAAATCAGTAGCTTCTTGCTGTCACATTTGATGGAGGGTCTGGTCCAGTACGATGAGCAGGGCAATTTAGCCCCCGCCATCGCTACCCACTGGCAGATACGTGAAGACGGCGCAACTTTTTGGCTGCGTGACAATGCGCGCTGGAGTGATGGCAGGGCGGTAAGGGCTCAAAATTTCGTTTACGCTTGGCGCCGCGCACTGAGTCCCGAAGCTGCTTCCCAATACGCTTTTATCCTGTTTCCGGTCAAGAATGCCGAAGCGATTAATCGCGGTGAATTGCCGTCTCAAGAGCTCGGCGTCAAAGCCGTCGGTGATTACCGCTTGGAAGTGCAGTTTGAGCGGCCTTGCCCATATTTCGACAAGCTTACAGCCTTTATGACCTACTATCCGGCGCGCCAAGATGTGGTGGAGCGTTGGGGCCGCGCCTTTGCGGCTGACGTCGATAAAATGGTGTTCAACGGTCCTTTCACACTGGCGAAGTGGGTACACGGCGCCCACCTGCGGCTGGACAAAAATCTGCGGTACTGGAACGAAAAGGCGATTCGGCTGCAAGAAATCAACATGCCCTACATTACCTCTGACCCCACGGCGCAGTACAATCTTTATAAGGACAATCGCATCGCACTGGCCGCCTTGGATGCGGCTACCTTGAGTGACGCGGTGAGCCGAGGCTACGAAGCAAGGTTGTTTGATTTTGGCACCTTGTTCTTTCTGGAGTTTAACCACCGGCCCGAGCGGGCGACCCACAATTTGGCTTTGCGTCGAGCCATACAGGCCGTGCTGGAACCTTCCCTATTGGTGTACAAGGTACTGGGCTTGCCGGGAATCAAACCCGCTTACAGTCTCTTTCCCTCGGGAATGCGAGCTGATGGCGCTAAGTTCTCTGAGCGCTATCCGGCGCCGGTGGTGGCATACGATCTCGATAAGGCTCGTGCCTATCTGGCACAGGCCCGCCGGGAGCTGGGTGAGATCAAGTCGCTAACGCTACTTGTCGGCGACAGCGCGCGTGCCGTCAACGAGGCCGAATACTACCAGTACGTGCTCAAGCAGGCTCTTGGGCTGGACACACGGCTCGATCAACAAACCTTCAAGCAGCGTATTGCCAAGATGCGGCGAGGAGAATTTGATATTGCAGCCGCTGGCTGGGGGCCGGATTTTGACGATCCGATTACCTTTGGTGATCTGTTTGCGTCTTGGAACGACAACAACCGAGGTCGCTTCGAGAGCCAGCGCTATGACGATTGGGTCGCTAAGGCGCAATCGTCGACCGATATTGCCACTCGGCTGCAGGCCTTCGATCATTTACAGCGCATTATCAGTGAGCAGGTCGTGATTATTCCCACCTACGAGAATGTAGGGCTCTATACCCAGCACCCGCAGTTAAAGGGTGTTCGCCGTTCGCTTTTTGGGGGCGACCCGAACTTCCGTTATGCCTGGATAGCGCCATGATTGCCTATATCCTCAAGCGACTTGCTTATGGCGCAGTGACCATTTGGTTTATCGCCACGGCGACATTTTTCTCCATGCACGCGGTGCCCGGTGATCCGTTTAACGAGGCCAAAGCCGCCAGCCCACAATTGCGTCAAAACTTGCTGGTGCGCTACGGCCTTGATAAGCCGGTGTCAGAGCAGTACCTGATTTATCTGAGCAACATGCTCAAAGGGGACTTCGGTATTTCCTTTACACAGGAAAACCGTCGGGTTAACGATATCATTCGGGAACATTTTCCGGTGTCTGCCATTCTGGGGATTGTGGCTCTGGCCATAGCGGCAACGGGCGGAATTCTCGGTGGTGCGGTTGCCGCGCACTGGCACAATCGCTCGCCCGATCGAGCGATGATGATCGCGGTGGTGCTGGCCATATCGGTACCGAGTTTTGTGATCGCCGCGCTGGCGCAATTAGCGATTGTAAAACTCAATGACTGGCTGGGCATGCCGCTTTTGCCAGTGGCGGGCTGGGGCGGAATTTCGCACATTTGGGTGCCTGCATTGGTGCTCGGGCTGGGTACTATGGCCTATCTGGCGAGACTGATGCGTTCTTCCATGCTCGCGGTGATGCAGTCTGACTACGTGCTAACGGCAAAGGCGAAGGGCCTGAGTGATTGGCAGATATTTCGCAAGCATCAGTTGCGCAACGCCATGTTGCCGGTGGTCACCGAATTGGGGCCCACTATCGCTGCGATTACGACCGGTGGATTTGTGGTCGAGTTAATATTTGCCATTCCCGGTTTGGGGCGTTACTTCGTGCAGGCCATACAGCAGCTGGACTACACCGTTATCATGGGGACAACGGTTTTCTACGGGGCTTTTTTGGTGTTAATCGTTGTCTTGGTTGATATCACTTACGGTTTTATTGACCCGAGAATACGTTTGCACGGGGGCAACAACTAGTGCGCTTTCACGCCGGTGATTTTGATGCAATGCCCGAGGCGCCGCCCGAGCAGTTGGAGTCGCTGCAAGCACAAGCGCCGCTGTGGCAGATTTTATTAGCCGATGCCCGCGCGGTCGCGGCTATTGTGGTGGTTATTCTACTGATACTGACCGCTTTTCTTGGGCCCTTGCTATGGCCGCAAGATCCAGCGCGGCAGTGGTTGTCACAGGTATCTTATGGGCCAAGTTATGCGCGGACTGCGCCCATCGTCAACGACGAGCCGATCTGGGACGGATCGGAACTGAAAGTGGGTTCACTCTCGGTGGTAGAAGCGACAACCACAACAATGAAATTGGTTTGGCCTGCGATGTCGGGTGCCAGCCATTACGGTATTTACCGCAGTGCTCAAGCTAGTGGTTCTGACCTCGGCATTCCCTTGGCGGAAACCGACAAGCACTATTATGACGATAGGCTTCAATTGCGCGAACAGCGCTATCGATACACGGTGCTTCCAATAATGGCAGCAACAGCGGCGGTGGTCACTTCGGGTAATCAGTTGGCCCAGCGCATGTCCCTTAGCGTGACACCGGCCTTGACGATTGGCCGTTTTGAAGCCCAGTTGCTAGGGCTGGCAGTCACTCAGGGACACGTTAACTTACCCGCGCACCCACTGGGAACTGATTCATTGGGTCGTGACATGCTCAGCCGCTTGATACACGGTGCGCGCACCTCCATGCTCGTTGGTCTCACTGCACCACTGCTCTTTATTACCCTCGGTGCTTTTTATGGTGCCGCCGCGGGACTGCTGGGTAATTGGATAGACAATGGCCTGATGCGCATTGCCGACTTTGTGGTGGCGTTACCCTTTCTGCTCTTCATGATTCTGTTCCGCGTGGCCATGGGCATTGAGTCAGGTGAGAGTGGTTTATTGCCGATGGTGTTGGCGATGATTTTGCTGAGCTGGCCCAGCGCTGCGCGTCTGGTCAGGGGGCAGGTTTTGCAATTGCGCAGCAGCGCTTTTGTCTTGTCGGCGCGCATGGCCGGAGCCAGCAATCTGTATTTGATTCGTCGCCACCTCTTGCCCAATGTGCTGCCGCTGCTGCTGGTCTCACTCAGTTTCGCCATTCCCCAGGCCATTTTTACTGAGGCTTTATTATCCTTTATCGGCATGGGGGTGGTGCCGCCGACCCCATCATGGGGGTCATTGTGTAATGAAGGCATTCGCTCAATGCTTACCCATCCTCACGAATTGATTGTGCCGGCATTGGCTATCAGTACCGCGGTACTCGCGTTCAATGTATTGGGCGATGCGTTGAGCGACGCCATGGACGCGCAAGTGCGCAGGGGCACGCAATGAGTCTGCTGTGGGTGCGCGACCTGAATATCTCTCTCTCGGGCCAGCATCTGGTTCGTTCCGTTAATCTCGATATCGACGCGGGGCAGTGTCTGGCGCTAGTTGGCGAGTCCGGTTCAGGCAAAAGTCTGACAGCGCTGTCACTTATGCGCCTGTTACCGCGCAATGCCCAGATTACGCAGCAGCAATTTATGTTCGAAGGTCAGTCGCTCGCCAATAACAGTGAATCACAGTGGCGCCAATTGCGTGCGCGCCGGATTGCGATGATATTTCAAAATCCGATGACAGCAATGAATCCCACTATGCGCATTGGTGAGCAGATAGCCGAGGTACTGCGTTGGCATACCGGCGCAGGGCGCAGCGATGCCATGCAGCAGTCGGTAGCCTTGTTGGATCGGCTTGGCATCGTTAACGCCGCTGCCAAGGCTCGGCAATATCCCTTCGAAATGTCGGGCGGCATGTTGCAGCGCGCGGTCATTGCGATGGCGATTGCCTGTAAGCCGGCTCTGTTGATTGCTGACGAACCCACCACGGCACTCGATGCCACCGTGCAGGCCGAAGTGCTTGTTTTGCTGAAGGAGCTGTGTCGCGAGCAGGGCATGGGTCTGTTGCTCATTACCCATGATCTCGAGGTGGTGCGGCGCATGGCGGATCATGTGTCCGTTATGTACGCGGGCACACTCGTTGAGAGCGGGACAATGAATGCCGTGTTTAGCACGCCGGCACATCCTTATACGCAAGCCCTGAAGCAGGCGATGCCGAACCTGTTGGAACAAACTGAATCTTTGCTCGCCATACCCGGCTCGCCGCCGGATTTATCCAAACGCATTGAAGGCTGCGCCTTTGCACCGCGTTGCGCTAGGGCGATGAATGTCTGCGCCCGACGACAACCCGAGGATTACGGTTTGGATGCCCAGCATGCAGCCAAGTGCTGGTTATATGAGTCACAGAGGAACAAGCTCGTATGAGCGCCTTGCTGGAATTGGACAATATCAGCTGTCATTTCGGCTCTGCTGGCAAGCGCGTGCAAGCTGTCGCTGAGGTGTCGCTCTCAGTGCAGTCTGGTGAAGTTCTAGGGCTGGTTGGCGAAAGCGGTTCGGGTAAATCTACCCTCGGTAGCATGGTGGCCGGTTTGTTGCAGTGTAATTCCGGCGAGATAAGGCTGGAGGGTTCGACTTTGCCAAGGCGGTTTTCCACTCGTGATTTCCGCCGCCACGCCAGTCGCGTACAAATGGTTTTTCAGGATTCGTACAGCGCTATGAATCCGCGTATGACACTGATCGATTGTCTAGTCGAGCCCTTAAAACTACAGCGCAAGTGTCGCGGAGACGAGTCCGTCAGAGCGCTGCAATGGTTGGATAGAGTCGGGCTGCCCAGACGTTTTGCCCAACGCTACCCGCATGAGCTATCGGGTGGCCAGCGTCAGCGGGTTGGCATAGCGCGAGCGTTTATTAGCGAGCCGCAGCTAGTGATTTGCGATGAGCCGGTTTCGGCGCTGGATGTGTCGGTGCAGGCTCAGGTGGTCAATCTACTGCGCGAACTACAAACCGAGACCGGTGTGGCGATGATTTTTATTGCCCATGATCTCGCGGTGGTTAGTCATATCGCCAATAGAACGGCGGTGATGTATCACGGTCGTATTGTTGAAGTCGGCGGACGCGAATTACTGATGGAGCCAGCTCACCCCTACACCCAAGCCTTGGTCGCTGCGAGTCAAGGCGAGATCGAGTTAGCTGCCTCGCTTGAGTCAAACAGTCTATTGCCGCCGGCTGAGCAAGGCTGCGCTTATCAGCTGCGCTGTAAATTAGCGTTCGCCACTTGTGAGCTGCAAAGACCGCAAATTATGGCTAAAAAAAATGACAGCTTGGTCGCCTGTCATCTTGTTGATTAATGCTGCCTACGAGAATGCGCCTTGTGCGCGCTCATCCCTCGATGAGGCTTGCTGGGAAGCAGACAATCTTGGGGGCGTTGCGGTCGCTGGCATCCATGAGTATGACCAATTCCCTGTTGCCGTAGCTCTCGGGCATGTTGACGTTCCAGCGCGAGAACGAAACCCGCAAGCGGTTTTCGCCAGTAAACAATGGTGCGTCGGCGCGGTATTGATAGTTGCCCAGACCCTTGAAGCAGATGACTGCTTTTCTCGGTTTCTTTGCCGCCTACAAAATTGCGAACATTGAGGATTTTATTGCTGCGAATCTTCAGGCTGTCGCCGCTGATACGTAATTACAGATTGGCCAGGGCGGTTAATACCTGAGGCTTTTGGGTCAGCAGGACGAAATCCCGATCCAGTTCTATGGGTTCGTCGGACGTTATGGCAGCGCTGCGAGTATTTTGTTTTGGGGATGCGTCCATCTGTTTTTCGTGAAGTTTATCAGTGCGCGCATTGCGAGACTCGGCGTTGGCCTGTGCTGTCGGTGGAACTTTTTTCGCCGGTGGGGATGGGGCGCTGGCCGCTTGCGCAGCCTTTTCACGGGCTCGGGTAGCGGCCTGAGCCTTGGCGCGCGCGCTGCTCCGCCGTACGTTGACGCAATTGTGGAATTTGCTCATCAATGTCGTCGAGTGAACGACGGACGGTAATTAACTGGGTTTCAACGTCGTCCTGCTGCTCTTCCAGCTTCTGTAGCTCGACATTACCGGAGCGGTATTTACGCTCGGCGAGATGCAGCTTGAATTCCGCGTTGTGGACCCGGCTTTTGTTAGTGGTGCTGGGCTCGTTCTCGTATTGTTCGCTGGCTTTCTCAAAACTTGCCACTGCCTCGTCGTAGGCGGCCTTGCCGGGAATGTCAGATTGCTCGGTCTTGGCCATAGCAGAGGAAATCGACTGGGATTTCCCTCGCAGAGCGTCCTCGTCTGCACGTAGCTGTAATTGTTTCGCTTGAAGTCGCTCGATGGCCTGAGCGGGACTCTGTGCCAAAACGGTGCTGCTGTACAAGCTGCTAAGTAGCAGCACAAGGCTGCCCAAACGTATAAAACAATTGGATTTCATAGATAATTTTTGGACTCTAAGTACCCTAAAGGGCAATAAAAACCAAAGGTTATATCATTTATCTTTTTAGTTTTATTGGGTTGCTTGTCCCCACAGGCGGACTGGTAATTTCGGTGCTAACTATTACAGAAATCCGTCTTTGGGTCAAAAATGTTAGCTAATTCTTACCCGGTTGTGATTTTGGGTAGGCTGGGCCTTGGTGGTCTAATTTTCTCAGTGGGGGCAATAATTTGGGCCTCGCCCGTCGTGACTGTTTTGCCATGCTGGTTGCTTGCGGTGCACTGGATTTGCACGATCTTCTTGGTGTCGCGTTTGTCGCTGACGGTCAATTCGAAAGTGATAGTGTCGCCGAGGCAGACCGGAGCTCGAAACGACCGGTTCTGACTGAGCTAGATTGTACAGGGTCCCGGCATGGATGCGCCCGGTAGCGCCGAGATATGGGCGTCAGTCGAAATGCCGTGAGCAATGCGCTATCTAAGCAGCGTTTGCTCAGCGTACTGTTTCCAGATGCGCGGGGTTTACTTCGCCGGATACCTCTGCAAAGAGTACAATGTTTCGCTCAGTTAAAGTCTTTTCGCTGTTAACGCTGTCGCCGAGTTGAATTTCTTTTAAGGCGCTGTTTTCCAGAGGTGTCACGCTACTTCCTATAGATACAATTAATAGCGGGTATTGGCATTTTAGCCGACGGGAGCTGCGTTGACAGGTGCGGTAAAGACGGTTATTTTCACGATGTTTTTAATAACAGCTCCCTGCGTTAACAAGGTTTTCGCAGCTGGCCTGTAACCCATGACCGAGGAAGGAACGTGACTGATCAATCCAAATCTGTTGCCCAAGCGGTATCGGCAGCGCGCGCACGCGCTGGCGTGCCGGAAATCATCAATCCCGACCAGTTTCGCAACCTGATCGAATTGTTCGATTTCTGTATTGAGAGCTTTGGCAGTCGTGACGCCGTCACCAGCCTCGGGCATACCCTGACTTACGACGATCTTGAGCGCCACTCAGCGGCTCTGGGTGCTTACCTGCAGCAAAAAACAGATCTTCAGCCAGGCGATCGCGTCGCCATCCAGATGCCGAATATCATTCAGTATCCGGTGGCCATGTTTGCCGTATTGCGGGCGGGTTTTGTGGTGGTGAACACCAATCCCTTGTACAGCCCGAGGGAACTTAAACACCAATTGAACGACGCCGGTGTGAAGGCCTTGATATTGCTGGCAAACGTCGGTGAGGCGGCGGCTAAGGTGCTGCCCGATACGCCGGCGGTTAAAACCGTGATCATGACCGAGGTTGCTGACCTGCACTCTCCGGTAAAAGGCCGAATCATCAATTTCGCAGCCCGCCACATCAAAAAAATGATTCCGGACTATGAAATAGTCAATACCATTTCCTTGCGCAAGGCGCTGGCCCAAGGTCGGAAGCTGAAGCTTGCAGTGGCTAAGCCGGCGCCAAACGATGTTGCCTTGCTGCAATATACCGGGGGTACAACGGGTGTATCCAAGGGTGCAATGATCACGCATCGAAACCTAGTTGCCAATATTCTGCAGGCGGGCAGTGTATTTGATACCTATGGCTTTGAAGACGGGCCGCAGACTTTTATTGGCCCACTGCCGCTCTACCACATTTATTCCTTTATCCTTGCCTTTATCGTCATGTTGCAGGGCAATCATGCGGTGCTGATACCTAACCCTCGGGATATGAACGCGTTTATTGGGGAAATGAAGAAGTGGAAATTCAGCGGCATGAGCGGCTTGAATACGCTGTTTGTCGGGCTTTATAACCACCCGGACTTTAAGTCGATAGACTTTTCTGGCTTGAAAATGACCTTGTCCGGCGGTATGGCACTGACATCGACGGCGGCCAATACCTGGAAAGAAATCACTGGCTGTGAAGTATATGAAGGCTACGGTCTAACCGAAACCTCGCCGGTGGTAACAACCAATCCCGGTGGCGCCAACCAGCTCGGCTCCATTGGCATACCTGTCCCCAACACTGAAATTAAAATTGTTGGTGAAGACGGTAGCGAGCAGCCCATTGGCGAGCGCGGCGAACTCTGTGTGCGCGGCCCGCAAGTGATGCTGGGTTACTGGCAAAATGAAGATGAAACTAAAAAGATCATTGACGAAGACGGCTGGCTGCACACCGGCGATGTTGCCATAGTGCAGGACGACGGCTATTTGAAGATTGTCGATCGTATAAAAGATATGATTCTGGTGTCGGGCTTCAACGTATACCCGAATGAGATCGAAGATGTCGTTTGTACCCACCCGGAAGTCATCGAGTGTGCGGCCATCGGCGTGCCGGACGAGAAGTCGGGCGAGGCGGTCAAGATCTTTATCGTCGGTAAGAACGGACCGGTCAATATAGACTCATTGAAAGCGCATTTGCGCGAGCAGCTGACAGGCTACAAAATGCCCAAGCATATCGAGCAACGCGAAGATTTGCCTAAATCCAATGTAGGGAAAGTTTTGCGTCGCGAACTGCGCGATGAAGAGTTAAACTCCGCCTAATATTTACGGTATTGGAAAGTTATAAAAACGCCCTACCGGGCGTTTTTTATTGGCGGAATATGCAAAACACCACTGACGAACTCAGCGCGCTAAGCGATTGCTGGCTGGGCGACCGGCCGGGCCTACTGCGAATGCAGCGCGACCTTGGCAAGCGCGCTCGCAGGGGCAAGTCGATCGATCAGTTGCAGGCGCGTTTTGACGAAGCGCTGGCGCGCTCGCGCCAGCGCGTTGCCACGCGTCGCGACAAATTGCCTGCCATTCACTATCCGGATCTACCCGTTTCACGGGAAGTACCGCGTCTCAAAGAAGCCTTTCTAACTCACCAGCTGATCATCGTTGCTGGCGAAACCGGCTCGGGGAAAACCACCCAGCTACCTAAGCTCTGTCTGGAGGCGGGGCGGGGCGTCAGCGGTTTGATTGGCCACACGCAGCCGCGGCGTTTGGCCGCGCGCACGGTAGCCCAGCGAATAGCGAGTGAGTTGAATTCAGTTGTCGGTGAGGCTGTCGGTTTTCAAGTGCGGTTTCAGGATCAAGTTTCCGAACACAGCTTTATCAAGCTTATGACAGACGGAATTTTGCTGGCTGAAATTCAGTCAGACCCTATGCTGAGCCGCTACGATACCCTGATCATCGACGAGGCCCACGAACGCAGTCTCAATATCGATTTTCTGCTGGGCTACTTGAAAATATTACTGCCCAAGCGACCCGACCTAAAAGTTATCATTACCTCGGCTACTATCGATGTAGAGCGGTTTTCACAGCATTTTTCCGCTGCCCCCGTGTTGGAGGTGACGGGTCGCAGTTATCCAGTGGAAGTTCGCTACCGCCCCGAAGAGGAATTGAGTGCCGAAGGCGATCAGCCTGAAGCCATCGAACAGGCTTTGTGGGAGCTGCACGAGTCTGGCGGTCGCCGCCATGGCGATGTTCTGATTTTTCTCAGTGGCGAGCGCGAGATTCGTGCCGCCGCGCTCAAGCTTCGTAAATCTGAACTGAAAGGGCTTGAGGTGTTACCGCTTTACTCACGGTTAAGTGGCGCCGAGCAGCAACGGATATTCGATGACAAATCGCGGCGAGGATGGCGGATTATCCTATCTACTAATGTCGCGGAAACCTCGCTAACGGTGCCGGGCATTCACTATGTAATCGATACCGGCACCGCGCGCATAAGTCGGTACAGTTATCGCAGCAAGGTGCAGCGGCTGCCGGTAGAGCCTATTTCAAAGGCCAGCGCCAACCAGCGTGCCGGCCGTTGCGGTAGGGTAGCGCCGGGTGTCTGTATTCGGCTCTATTCGGAGGTGGATTTTGAGACGCGCCCAGATTTTACCGAGCCGGAAATTCAGCGCACCAATCTCGCTTCTGTCATTCTGAAAATGTTGAATTTGGGTCTGGGTGATATTGACGAGTTCCCCTTTATTGACCTACCCGATAGCGGTTTCATCAACGACGGCTACAAACTCCTTGCTGAATTGGGGGCAGTGCAGAAGCGCAGCCTTACCAGCCTGGGGCGCACGCTGGTACGATTGCCGGTAGACCCACGTATGGCGCGGATACTGCAGGAGGCGCAGGGGCTCGCCTGCCTAAATGAAGCGTTGATTATCGTCAGTGCACTGAGCATCCAGGACCCACGCGAACGACCCGCCGACAAGCAACAGGTAGCGGATGAAAAGCATCGGCATTTTTACCACAAAGAGTCGGATTTTCTCGGCTTTGTAAATTTGTGGAACTACGTTGAAGAGCAGCGTCAGGAATTATCCAATAGCCAGTTCCGCAAACTTTGCCAGCGTGAATTCCTGTCTTTCACCCGCGTGCAAGAATGGCGTGAACTGCACTGGCAGTTGAAGCTGGTGTGTAAACAAAACCAGTGGTCTTTGAACAAAAAAGCGGCAGACTACGAGCCTGTACATCGCGCTATTTTGGCTGGCTTTCTCAGTCAGGTCGCGCAGAAAGACGAGGACAATTGGTATCGTGGAACCCGAAATCGCAAGCTGCGTGTTTTTCCGGGATCGGCTTTATTCAAAAAATCGCCGGCGTGGTTGGTGGCCGCCGAAATGGTTGAAACCACGCAACTCTACGCACGCTGCGTTGCCCGTGTCGAGCCGGAATGGCTGCTAGGCATCAACGACGACATTCTCAAATACCAGTTTTATGAACCACACTGGCAACAACGAGTAGGTCGCGTTGAGGCCTTTCAGGAAACGCGGCTTTACGGTTTGGTCATTCAGGATCGCAAGCGCGTTCACTACGGCCCTCTTGATCCGGTAGCTTGCCGTGAAATTTTAATACGCAGTGCCTTGGTTGAAGGTCGATATCGCGGCAGCGCAGTATTTTTCCATCACAACCAAAAAATGATTGCCGAGGTACTGGAACTCGAAAGCAAGGTCAGGCGCCGCGACCTGCTAGTCAGCGACGATGTGCTCTATGATTTCTACGATAAGAAAATACCTGAAGGCATTGTCAGTAGCCGGCATCTAGAGAGTTGGCTGAAGCAGGCAAGTGGTAGTGACGTCGAACGGCTTAATTTGAATCGCGCTAATGTGTTGGCGGCATCGACAGGCTCAGATACCGGTGCTCAGTTCCCCGATTGTCTGGAGTGGGAAGATTTACGTTTACCGCTGAGTTATCGCTTTGAGCCGGGGCACGCCTCCGACGGTGTGACTTTGGAAGTGCCATTGCCGCTGCTCAATCGAGTACCTGATTATTTGCCTGAGTGGCTGGTGCCGGGTTTGCTCGCCGAAAAGTGTGTCGCCTTGGTCAAGGCTCTGCCCAAGCAGTGGCGCAAGAAATTCATGCCTATTCCTACGGTCGTGGCCGAAGCCCTAGTTTTGCTTGCGCCAGTGAACAAATCATTGGTCGGGGAGTTAGCCGAAGCCTTGCGCCGCAAAAGCGGAATTGTACTTCCTGTAGAGTTGTGGAGCGCGCAATCCCTAGACGATTACTACCGCATGAATATTAGAGTGCTTGACGAGCACGGTAAGTTGCTGGGAGAAAGTCGCCACCTCAATCAATTGAAGGCGCGTTTTGCCGATGCCGCTCGCGCCAGTTTGCAGGAAGAGGGTAGCGCCCAGTTTCCCCTGCAAGTCATGTCGAGTTGGGCCCTGGACGAGTTACCGGTGACACAAACCATTCGTCGTGGCGATGCCGAGGTGCAGGCCTATCCGGCATTGGTCGATAAAGGCGACGTGGTGGAGCTGGTCTTGCTCGATAACGCTAAGCTCGCTGAACAGGAAAGTCGGCGAGCCGTGTTGAGGCTTATTATTTTGCAGCAGCAAGCCACGCTCAAGCCACATCGCGAGCGCTTGCTGAAATCCAATGCTGTACAGCTGCAGTTGGCGGCACTGAAGCAGCAGCGTCGCGACTGGCTTGAGGCGCTAGTAATGGCTGCCGTCGACAGGGTCTATCTGCATCAGCGCGCCTTACCGCGCAATGCGCAGGCGTACGAGGCGATGCTCACGGCCGGGCATCCAGATTTATTCGATTGTTTGAAACACTATGAGTCGCTGGCCGAGAATATTCTTGTTCGGGCAGCGGCGGTGCAACGCAGTCTGAAAAAATTGACGCAGCTGCACTGGTTCGACACGGTATCCGACGTGCGCCAGCAACTCGATGCGCTCTTGTTCAAAGATTTCATCCAGACGTTGGAGCAGGAGCGGCTGCTTCACTACCCGCGCTACCTGCAGGCTATTGAACTGCGGCTCAACAAGCTGGAGGGCC
>JBLHMO010000004.1:0-48325 GCA_047622145.1 Paracoccaceae bacterium
TAAAGGCGCCGTAGCGGCACTGACCAAATCGGTTGCGCTTTACTGTCGCGAGCAGCGCAACGGCATTCGCTGTAACTCGATTCATCCCGACGGTGTCAAAACGCCCATGGTGTTTAAAGTGGCCACCGGTGCGGAGTCCGCTACCCGCGAGGAAATAGAGTCGCTGTCGACGGAAGCTAACCCCATGTGCGAACCCGAAGATATCGCTTCACTGGTGGTGTATCTGGCATCCGACGAATCTAAATTCGTTAATGCTGCCGAGATGCTTATCGACAATGCAGCTACGGCAACGCCTCCCGTCATCGTATAAGCGTATTGGCTCCAGCCGGCAGTCCCGCTGCCGGCAATGATTACATTAAGCTTCTGATTTCTTGAGTAAATATCGGATGTTCGGAATTCAGTCTGACTGACCGAGCCTGTTGGCCGCTGGCTAGTCCTCAGACGGCTTAGCAGCTTCCAGCGATTTCATAATCCCTTCGAGCTGATCGGCCAGTATGTTGCTTGCAGCCATATCCATGGCGCGGCCCAGCTCGGCTTTCACCACAATCTCCGCCATCGGCCGCATACGCCATATCAGGTCGATGATTTTGGGGTATTCCTCTTTCGGGGGCAGTGTTTGCTGCTCGTAGGGCCTGAGGACATTGTCGGACACTAGCCGTACAAATTCCTTGGCCACTTTTTCCATATTGCCGCGACTCATGCGCAGGATTTCCAGCTGATCAATCAGTGGTATGCCTGTTGCGCACAAGTCGGAGGAGACTTTCAGGGTGCTCATGCTGCTGACACGAACCTGAGCGCCTTGAATCGTGGCCACACCCAGCTCGCCGGCCAGCTTGATGGCTTTGGGAGTTAGCTGGGTGCCGAACAGCTTGATCATTTCCACCATGGAGATGATCTCCGGTGCTTCTTTGCCCCAGGGGCTATTGATTGCAGATTCCATTCCAAGGATTTCACTCAAACCGATGCCCTGCTCCAGCCCTGAGATGAGGTCGAGAATGCTGGCGAGGGTGTAACCGCGCTCGAGTAGGTCAGCAATGACTCGCAGGCGCGACAGGTGCTGATTGTTGTAAATACCCTTGCGGCCACGCAGGGTGGGAGGGGACAGCAGGCCCTTGTCCTGATAGGCCCGAATGTTGCGTACGGAGGTATTTGCAGCTAGAGCGAGTTCTTCGACGGTGTATTCGGTCTTTTCTTCCACTGTGGGCTCAGCCGCAGACTCCGCAAGCTGGCGATACTGGACCATACTTTGAATGGTTTCTTCAGGAAAGTTCATTCTGTCTCGCTGCAAAGAGTTCATGGAAATACTGCTAATACAGTAAAAAAATAGTGGTGGCGGTTTGTTTGTAGCCCATCTGGCGCCGAAGAATCAAGATATATAATTTATATAAAACAATATCTTAATGGCTTTCTCTCCGTTATTTTAAGCTCGGTTAGGCGCCATTTTACCCTGATCAGCTTTATCTTGACATCAATTAATGACAAGCTTATGTTACATCAATCAATGATACATTGATGGATGGCTCATAAGTTTGTGCCTATTCGTAATTACAGGTTTGTGATGATGATAATAAATAAGCAACCTCGATTTTTCTCTCTACCGTTGTTGTTGGCGGGGCTCTGTTTCTCATCGTACGGCCACGCTCGGGCCGTGTTGGAGGAGGTCATCGTGACTGCTCAACACCGGGAGCAAAGCCTGCAGGATGTGCCGGTGTCGGTAAGCGCTATTTCCGGGGCCAAGATGATTGAGGCCGGCATCAACCGGCTGGAAGATTTACAGGCCTATGTTCCGAATCTTACGGTGACTGAAAGCGGTATCAGTACCGACATTTTTATTCGCGGTATTGGTTCAGGCATGAATCAGGGTTTTGAGCAGTCGGTTGGCATGTATGTAGACGGTATCTATTACGGTCGCGCCCAGCTCGCCAGAGCGCCTTTCCTGGATCTGTCTCGCGCCGAAGTGTTGCGGGGGCCGCAAAATATTCTGCACGGCAAGAACAGTATTGCCGGCGCGGTGAACTTGCACACAGCGGATCCCACTGAAGAATTTGAGGGAATGGTTTCAGGCCTTTATGAGCCCAACTTTGATGAGCGCGTGTTCGATCTGGTGCTGTCGGGTCCAGTGACCGACAAGGTCGGGGTGCGTTTTGCCACGCGCCTGCGAGATTACGGCGGCTATGTCGAAAACCTGACACTGGATCGTTTTGGACCTCAGTATGACCAGCAGACCTTCCGGCTCAAAGTAAAGTGGGACGTCAGTGATGAAACCGCAGTATCGCTGAAACTGGAAAATGGAAGTTTCGATACCCTTGGCCGGCAGGGCGAAGTTATTCGCGACACGCCCTCCACCTCGGATACTGTTTTATTCACCGGCCGCACCGAAGCCGAGATTCTTGACAGAACCTATTTCCCACCCCTCGTCGATGTGGATACCCACGACTCAGTGAGAAACAATTATCAGGATTTCAAAAGCAGCTCTAACGGCAATTACAGCAACAACGATACGATTAATTTGACGCTGGACGTTATTTGGCTGAGCGAAGCAGGAGACGAGTTCAAGTCGATATTTGGCTATATGGCTTACAAATACGATGATTTGTGTGATTGCGACTCCACTGCAGCACCTTTGTTTACGCTGGAACTTACTGAGGATTACGAGCAGTTCAGTCAAGAATTGCGCTGGATATCGCCGGTGGGCGAATACACCGATTACATCGGCGGCATATACCTACAGCGCACCGACCTCCTATTCAACGACAAATTGATTCAAGACTCTCCTGTTGTTGTTGGCCTGCTGAACGCTGCCGATTTCCAAGACGGCGGCAGGCGGGGAGACTACGATCCCGGTCAGGGTGTTGACCCCGTTGAGGCGGCTGGTATTGGTGATGCGGGTAATGCGGTCGCCAATATCACGGCGCCGCGAGAGTTCATCAGTGTTTCTGACATCGCATCAATATTTTTGCAGTCAACATTCAATATTGCTGAAACCTTTCGCGTAACACTGGGTGGGCGTTATACCTATGAAAGTAAAACGGGCAGTCGCTCGCTGGATCTCGCTGACAGTAACGGCAACAGTCTGCCCATTGGAGAAGTGGATACCGTATCTGCAATCAGCTTTGCTGCGGAGCGCCATTCGTTGAAAGGTGAGCGTTCGGAAACCCATTTTTCCCCGCTTCTGAATATGCAATGGGATTTCTCGCTAGATGGGATGGCGTATGTCACTGCTACACGCGGATTTAAAGCCGGCGGTTTTGACGCGCGCTCCAATCAGTCGCCCAGTGCGGAACTGACACCGGCCAACTCGAATGCTCTGATACCCAATCAAATTTCTATGGTCGGTACCTTTGAGTACGATGAGGAAGTGGCGTCCAGTTTTGAGGCAGGTATGAAAATCGGATTGCTTGATGGCGCAGCGGAATTAAATATCGCAGCGTTCTATACAATTTACGAAGACCTTCAAATCAGCATTTTTGACGGTACCTTGGGCTTCAATGTAGGTAACGCCAAGGAGGCCGTCACCCAGGGTCTGGAAATTGATGGGCGCTACCAGGCTACCGAGTATCTCAGTTTTGGCGGGGCGCTCGCACTGCTGGATTTTGAATTTACCGATTTTGAAAATGGCCAGTGCCAGCAAGGTCAGCAGCCCAATTCCGCTAACGGCGTCCACTGTGACTACACGGGGCTTAGTAACCAGTATGTGGCGGATTGGTCGGGCACCCTAATTATCGGCTACCTACGGCCCCTTACGTCGGCGATTGGCGTTGGCTTAACGCTGGATGTTGTGTTCACAGACGACTACAACCCTTCATCAAATGTAGATCCACGCGTGGAGCAACCCGGTTTTACCAAATTTAATGGTCGCTTCGGTATCGGTGCTTTGGACCAGAGCTGGGAAGTGTCGCTGATAGGCAAAAACCTGACGGACGAAACCGTGATTGTTTACGCTGCCGATACTCCACTGTCCTACACCATTTTTGGTGCGACCACGCACAGCGGATTTTCAGAAGCGCCGCGGTCGGTCGCCTTGCAAATGACTTACCGCTGGTAAGCATCCCGTATTCGAAAAAGGACTCCACAAATGAAACGCTGGACCATAAGTTTTCTAAGCTGTTTAGTTCTTTGTGTCGCGAGCGTCACCGCATTCGCAGAAGCGGCGATAGCCGACTGGAAATTAGAACGAGACAAGGACAATGTAAAAGTCTTTACACGCGACGTCGAGGGTTCATCGATAAAAGCCTTTCGTGGGGAAACTACAATAGACGCGGAGCTGAATCGCGCGCTGGCATTGATGGATGATACCGCGGCCTGTGTAGAGTGGATGCATACCTGTAAGTCACCGGTGCTGATCGGCCGTCTGAATCCGCTTGAGCGCTATTCTTACATGGTGAATGACTTGCCTTGGCCAGTTACCGACCGAGCGCTGCTACTGCGCGCCACAATAAGCCAGAATATGTTGGATCGAGTGGTTACTGTAGATCTGGTGTCGGTGGCACCTGAAGCTTTGTCAGAGCAAGACAAGGCACGTCTTCCCAGTGAAAAAGGCGTCGTGCTTATTGAAAAGGCGAAGGGCTTTTTTCGCTTTACCCCCATCGACGATCAACATACCCACGTCGAATACCAAATGCATACCGAGCCCGGCGGGTCGCTGTCGGCGTCGTTAGTTAATTCGATGTTGGTTGATACACCTTATTACACGCTCAAGAGTATCCAGAGTGTAGTGCTAGCCGAAAAATACCAAGATTTTCGACCTTTTTAATCAAACGTCGGTATGTAAATACCGACGTTACACAGCAAGGAGATAGCTATGAGTAACACAATAATTCCTGTTCGCCGTAATCTGAATTTCAATTTGCCGGCAGAACGTGTGGGTGATTGGCACAGCGGTAGCGTGCATATCTCACACTTTATGAATGCGATGTCGATATTTTTCCCCGTGGGTGAACGCTTCTTTATTGACAGCGTTCGTCACTATCGCGACCAAGTGACCGATCCCGAATTGCAGGAGGCTGTTAACGGTTTTATGGGGCAAGAGGCCATGCACGGTCGTGAACACGAAGAGTACAACGACGCATTGAAGGCTAAAGGAGTGCCCGTCGACAAGTACGAAAACATTGTACTCAAGCTGCTGAATTTTTTCCGACGCTTTACGCCCAAGAGATCACAGCTGGCCGGCACCATTGCGCTGGAGCATTTGACGGCGATACTGGCTCACCGGATATTGTCTGACAAATCGCGGCTGGCTGACGCCGAACCGCGCTATGCGGCGATTTGGCATTGGCACGCACTGGAAGAAACTGAGCACAAGGCGGTGGCTTTCGATGTGTACGCAAGCGTCATGAAAAATCGCCCTATCGCTTACCTTCGCCGCTGTTCTGCCTTAGTCCTGTCGACCATGATTTTTTTCGTGATGTTGACGCCTTTTTACATTGGTATGGTACGCAGGGAGAAAGGCCAGCTCTTTAACCTAAAAGGGTGGTGGCAGGTAACCGTATACCTGTGGGGACCTCGGGGTGCATTGCTGCGTGCAATCCCTGATTGGCTCGAATTCTTCAAGCCGGGTTTTCACCCCTGGGATCACGACAATAGCGAATTTCTTTCGGAAATTGATGGGCTGGTTGCTGAAGTCGAAGGCTACAGTGCTGAGGGAGCGACCGTGTGAAGTCAGCTGTCGACATATTGGATACTCCGCTTCCGATTTCCAGGCTTGCTGAGGCTGAGACCTTGTATTCGGCGACGTCACTGGCGATTGTTGACCCTGAGGCCTTACGCAGCTGGTCGCCAAAGGCGAGCCTGTGGGGGCGGATCAAGCCGCTGATTGCTAAGCAGGCGGGTGCAGTACTGCGTTGGTCTGAGGTAGACGGTCACAGCCTGCACTATTGGGATTGCGGTGCAGCCGATAAACCGGTGCTGGTATTGTTGCACGGTTTTGGCTCCAGCAAGGAAAATTGGTCTTTTTTGGTGCCGCTGCTAACGAAAACGTATCGCGTGCTGGTGCCGGATCTTCCCGGTTTCGGTAATAGCAGTTACCGCAGCAACTGTGATTACCGTGTAGACACCCAGGCCGAGCGCGTCGCTGAGTGGCTCAGCCAGCTCGGCGTGAGCCAGTTTCGTCTAGCGGGTAGTTCCATGGGCGGAGGCATTAGCGCAATGATCGCGGCACGCTACCCCGAGAGAGTAGTGGGCTTGTGTCTGATGAATTCAGCGGGCGCACCGGCAACTCGAATGAGTATGCTCGAAGCGGGTATTTTGGCAGAAAAAAACTATCTGATTGCGGAAAATCGAGGGGAAGCACTGCGCCTTTTTCAGGTGTGTTTTCATTCGAATAAGCATCTGCTCGGTGCCGTGTTTGCTCTTCTGATGGCGGGTGATATGCGGCATCGGGGTATTTTGAACCACGCTATTTTTGGCGATCTTGTTCGCTCACTGGAGGGGACTTACCTTAGTTTACCCTCGATAACAGCGCCGACGCTGGTGCTGTGGGGTGACAGTGATCAAGTGCTTAGCGTTACGTGTGTAGACGCCTTTCTGGCACAAATTCCACAGGCAAAAGCCATGGTACTGCCCGAGACTGGCCATTTACCGATGATTGAAAAGCCACGCGATACAGCTATCGTCTTGCAGGCTTTTATGAATGCAGGCGCACAGCAATAACTCCGTGCCTTACTAAAGGAAATAAGTACGTGAACAGCGAGAAGAACGAGGCAACAATATTAGAGACCGCTATCGTGGGTGCTGGTTTTGGTGGTATCGGTTTGGCCATAAAGTTGCAGCAAGCGCGGCGCTCTGATTTTGTTGTTTTTGAAAAGGCTGCTGACGTCGGTGGTGTCTGGCGCGACAATATTTACCCGGGCGCTGCCTGTGATGTGCCATCGCACCTATATTCTTTTTCCTTTGAACCCAACCCGCATTGGAGTCGCTCCTTTGGCGGTCAGGCTGAGATTCGCGACTATTTGCAACACTGCACGGATAAACACAAGCTGCAGAAAAAAATTCGCTTCAATGCCGAAATAGAATCACTGGTATTTGATGAAAAGGCTTGCCTTTGGGATTTGCAAATTGCCGGTGGCGAGCGGGTTCGTGCTAGAGCCGTAGTGCTGGCGGTGGGTGGCTTGAACGTACCCGCGTACCCAAATATCGAAGGTCTGGATACCTTCAAAGGCAAAGTCATGCATACCGCCGAGTGGGATGCAGATTATGACATGAGTGCTAAACGAGTCGGTGTCATTGGTACCGGTGCCAGTGCCATTCAGGTAGTGCCGAGTATTCAAGCCAAAGTAAGCGAGCTCAAACTTTTTCAACGCACGGCGCCCTGGGTTATGCCAAAGCACGATATCCGGATATCGCCGCGTTGGCGTCAGCGCTATGAGCGCTTTCCTTTGCTACAAAAACTTCATCGTTTACTTCAATATTGGACACTTGAATCCATGGCGCCAGTCATGATCAAGAACAATTGGATGACCCGCATAGCGGAAAATTTGGGCCACCGATACATAGCACGCATGATCAAGGATCCGGTGTTACGCGAAAAAGTTACGCCAAGCTACGCCTTGGGGTGTAAGCGCGTTCTTTTGTCAGACGAGTATTACTCTGCGCTTACCCAGCCTAATGTTGAAGTGCTGACGCAGGGGATTGAGCGGATTGAGGCAGATGGTATCGTGGGTCACGACGGCTCAAAGACTGAACTTGACGCTATTGTTTTGGCGACAGGCTTTAAGGTCCCGGTGGCCGGCGCGCCCTTCAAAATAGAAGGTTTAGGTGGTCGTGTGTTGGACGAGGATTGGCGCGGTGGTTCGGAAGCCTACCTAGGCCTGTCGGTTAGTGCTTATCCCAATCTGCTTTACATTATGGGGCCGAACACCGGGCCCGGAAATATCTCGGTCATTTTCTATATCGAGTCGCAACTGCGCTATATCATGAGCTATCTCGACCACCTTCGAAATAGCACGGTAGCGACGCTGGATTTGAAGGAAGACGTCCAGCGTGAGTTCAATGTAGATATTCAGCAGAAAATGCAGAAAACAACCTGGATGTCTGGTTGTGACAGTTGGTATCTCACCCCTGACGGAAAAAATACGACACTCTGGCCAGGCTATTCTTGGCAGTACCGTATGCAGTCGCGCGATTTTGATGTCAGTATTTATAACAGTCGCCGACTGCAAGCAAAAGCTATTGAGCTATCGGCGGATATCGATTCGGAATCTGCGCAGTTGGTCTCGTCCTGAATCATAAATTTTAAGGAACACAGATGTTCGATATTAGTCAAAAGGTGATTGCCATTACCGGTGCTGGCTCGGGAATAGGCCTTGCCTTAACGCGACTGTGCTTGTCGAAAGGAGCCCGCGTGGCCGCCTCGGATGTTAATCCAGCTGAACTTGAACTGCTGGCGGGCAGCGCTGGCGATAAGCTATTGGTTAGCACTTTGGATGTGCGCGATCGAGTGGCGGTTGCACAATGGGCGCAGACGGTAAGCACTCAGTTTGGTGGCTGCGATGCCATCGTCAATAATGCGGGGGTGTCGCTTTCCAGTCGCGTTCAGACGATGCGCAGGGAGGATCTGGAATGGATAATGGATATCAATTTCTGGGGCGTGGTCAATGGGGTTGAAGCATTTTTGCCCTTGCTGGAAAAAAGTAAATCAGCACGCATAGTGAATCTATCGAGTTTGTTTGGCTTGATGGCAGTGCCCTCGCAATCGGCCTATAACGCCTCGAAATTTGCCGTGCGCGGATATTCCGAGGCTATTCGTCAGGATCTGCGCGATACCGCTATCAAAGTGGTGACTGTGCACCCAGGTGGCGTAAAGACCAATATTGTTCGCAATGGTAAACATTTCAACAGTCTTGATGGCGCCGAAACCAATATGGAAGCCACCGCGGATATGTTTGCCAAGGTCGCATCGACGACACCGGAAAAGGCCGCCGAGACAATATTTAGCGGGCTTTGCAAGGGCAAGCCAAGGGTTTTGATTGGGAGAGATGCCTTCTTCCTCGATAAAATTCAGCGCTTGCTCCCAGCGATCTATGACCGACTTCTCGTGCCCCTATCAGTGCTCGGCAGCCGCCGACTGGCCATTCGCTAAATGGGGTTTTTGTACAATCGTGATTGTCCGTCTATGGCTAGAGCGATGCTCTGGCCTTTTTTATGTCTGATCTTAGGCGGTGCCGATAATCTCTATGGGTCCCAGCCGCTAGAGCGATTGGATGTAAAGCGCGTGCTGCGAAATTCAGCACAGCGTCCCGCTGTGTCTGAAACGGCATTGAATGTAGCTGGCTTTACTTACGTCAATGACAGTGAGGCGTTACTGGATGACTTGCTGGAAACCAAAGATGCCTCCTTTGAGCTGGATGAACGGGTTCGGCAGCTACGTTACCGCTCTGGTGACGAAGACAGATTGATAGGCTTACTGCGGCAGATGGATGGGCATTCGGCGACAGCGCAAGCCGGCTTGTCCATCGTGCTGGCCGCCCCAGCGCTGGAAGACCACTACTCACTGAGTTTAAACACCAGAACCCGCTTTGCAGGAACCTTTTACTACGATAGTGGAGACGAGAGAAAGTTACGACTAGCGCCGGTGATCGCATTTATTGAGCTAGCCGAACTGGATTCACACGTTGAAGTGTCGGGTGTTGGCATTGGCGAGCTCGCTTTGCATCGCGTAATTCCCTTGGCCGTATTGGGCGATAGTCGATTATCTGTTTCGCTCAAGCATCAGGAAATATGGCTATACGAGAGAGATGTTCAGATTCGGCGCCATCGGGAAAGGGATTTATTTCGCCTCAACAAATTCACACGGAAATTTTCGCGAGCCAATGTGGATTTTTCCGTCAGCAGGGAGTGGAAGCGCTGGACGCTGGGCCTAACCTTACGCGATCTGTTTGAAAGTACTTATCGCGGCTTGGAAGGTTCACACTACCATTTGCGTACCCGCGCCGAATTGCAGCTCGATTACGCGCTTGACTGGGGTAGGGTGTCGCTAGATCGCGACTTGAACCCGCAGCCGGCGTTTGGGGTGATTAATGGACGCAGGGAAACCCGGGTGGGATTGGATGTTCCTGTTGGCTGTCGGTTCGGTCTTGGTGTGAGTTACCTTGCGATTGAGCGCGACCGCGACGCCGACGCAGTCGGCGTGAAAGTTGCCTACCATTTGCCGCAGGGTTTTCACTTGCAGTTCGTCGGCAATATTGCCAGCCGCAACGAGCTCGGCGGTTCCTTTCAGATTCAGCTGCCATTGTTCTGATTTACACTGATTCGAATTGAGGCGCGAGCTGAAGCGCTCTGTCATTATTGTTATGCTTAGCGCCGCAATGATTAGACGTGAGTGCTATTGTGGTTCCCAATGATTTCGCTGCTGTAAAACTTCACTCCTCGTGGCTTTCTGCACTTAACGATGAGTTCGAGCAAGACTATATGCACACGCTGCAGACGTTTTTGCGCGGACGCATCGCCTCGGGTGCCACAGTCTATCCACACACACAGGACTGGTTTCAGGCGCTGGATTCAACGCCTTATGATCAGGTCAAGGTGGTTATTCTCGGACAGGATCCCTACCACGGCCCCGGTCAGGCGCACGGCTTGTGTTTTTCAGTCATGCCGCCGCTAGCGCCGCCGCCCTCGCTCGTAAATATCTACAAGGAGTTGCACTCCGATCTCGGCTTGGAGCGGCCATCGCACGGCTGTTTAACGAGCTGGGCAGGGCAAGGCGTTTTGCTGCTTAACAGTGTATTGACGGTTGAGGAGGGTCAGGCGGGAGCGCATCAAGGTAAAGGCTGGGAGCAATTTACTGACGCGGTCATCGAGCGCGTAAACCGCGAGCGCGAAGGCGTCGTTTTTATGTTGTGGGGTGCTTACGCTCAGAAGAAGGGCAAGCTGGTCAACACCGAGCGACATTGCGTATTGCAAGCACCGCATCCTTCGCCGCTATCGGCCCACCGCGGTTTTCTTGGCTGTAAACACTTCTCAAAGGCCAATGCTTATTTGAAAAGTCGCGGCGTGGAGCCTATTCATTGGGCGTTACCGCCCCAAGGCTAGCGGTCTTTCAAATAGAGAGCCGAGATTGAATCTAGTCTTTTAGGTCGTAGGGGGGGGGCTGTATGTCGCCGAGAATCGCCCCGGAAGTGGTGTGCAGTTTGGTGGCAGACAGAGCATCGCGAGCCAGTACGATCAGCGCTTTGCCGTTGGCCGTGTTGGCGATAAGTCCCGAAGCTTGGGCTTTGTCGTCGGCGAAAACTTCGTCGCCCTCCACCACGTGTCCTGATTGCACCGTGCCGCGGTAGAGCCGGCGTTTGGCGGTGCCTCGGTAATGCAGCCGGGCAACAACCTCCTGTCCGGTATAACAGCCTTTTTTGAAGTTCACTGTGCCGGTGGCATCGTAGTTAAGCATCTGCGGTATCAGATCACCCACAGTGGCGGCGCAAACATCCGCAATGCCATCGTTGATCGCAAGCTCGTCCCAACTCAGTGAGCCAGTCGCTTTCGCCTGCGTTAGTAGGTGTTGCCAGCAGGCAAAGGCCTGATCGGCATGCAGCCATAATTCGTAACGCTGTCCGAGGCTGTCGATTTGAATCGCGAGGCCCAACTCGCTGCTGACAACGGCGTTGTAAGTGGCGGGTGAGCTGCCAAATTGCTGGCTGACAAGCGCCGCAGCCTGTTCGCCGGCAATGCCTAGACCGATAAATTCGGTACTGGCATCACTTAGCTCCGCTTTTGAAAACACCGCGTATTTAGCCAGTACGGCCTTGCTGCTTTCAACGAGGTTGCCGCGCATCCGCAGGAGCACGTCGTTGTCGGCGCTACCGGCAGCAAGGAAACTGGTGAGCATGCGGCCTTTGGGGGTGCAGTAGGCACCGCGTTGCGCTTCGCTCGTGCTCACTTGCCGGAAGTCGGCACTTGTTTGGCCTTGTAGGAATGTGTGTGCGTCGGCGCCTTTTACCCTTAGAAAGCCGTAGTGGCTCAGTGGCGCAACCGAGGTTTCGGCTTCAGGGATACCTTTGGAGCTTGAGCTGTGGTCAAAATTGCAATGCTCACCCTCGTAGCGGGTAGCACAATGTTCTTCTAACTGGGTCCAGAATGATGTCATGGTTACTCGGTGATTTTGTGGCAAATTCGAAGATATCATGCACGGGCCCGTGTGGGCCGTTATAATGCGCGGCAAATAGTAGCGCGGTTGCAGTGAAAAGTAATGGTTTCAGATAATGAATTTAAACGAATCTGCTGGGCGAGTCGGCGTGGCATGTTAGAGCTCGATTTAATGCTGACGCCCTTCGTCGAGGGTAGCTTTCGAACGCTTTCGGATGAGAAACAGCAGCACTATATCGCCCTGCTGGAATGTGAGGACACTGAGATTTTTCAATGGTTGCTGGGCAAGGAAAGCCCGGATTCGGCCGAATTGACAGGGATTGTTGATGACATCAAGGCGTTTTCCCGCAAACCTAAAGCTTGAGATTAGGCCGTCGCGTCTGCTCTGTGCTTATCTGTTGAGCAGCCACAGTGCGGTCCTGGTCTGCCTGCTTTTTTCACCCTTACCCTTACTATGGACGGCTGTCAGCGCGCTGGTGCTGCTGGTCAGTGCCGGCTATCAGTTATCGTCACTTTTCAGGCAGAGCGGCCCTTATTCCGTGCGGGGCTTGGCTTGGCGAGAGGGGCGGTGGTTTGTCCGCACGGCTGAGGGTGAAGGCCCCGCCGAGCTGTCGCGTTGCTGGGTTTTACCTGCCGCCGTGGGTTTGCAATTCAAGGTAACGACAAGGTTTAAGGTGCTGATCGTGCCCGATAGTTGCACGGCGGATGATTTTCGGCGCTTACGCCAAATTCTGCGCTTTACTCGGTCTGTGCCCGGGGTCAAGGATGGTATCCAACGCCTCCGCTAGGGTGTCCGGATAGTCCAGGGTGTAGTGCAAGCCGCGGCTTTCCTTGCGCAGCATGGCCGAGCGGATGATGAGTTCGGACACCATGGCGAGATTCCGCAGTTCAATTAAATCGTTGCTGACCTTGTAGTTGCTGTAGTACTCGCGAATTTCCTGCTGTAATAATTCCACCCGGTGCAAAGCGCGCTGCAATCGTTTGTTGGTGCGCACTATCCCCACGTAGTCCCACATGAAGCGGCGCAACTCGTCCCAGTTGTGGGATATCACAACGTCTTCGTCGGAATTGGTTACCTGCGACTCGTCCCAGTCGGGAATGCGGACATCCACGTGCGCTTCACTGAGCCGTTGAGCTATGGCCTCGGCCGCTGAGCGACCGAAGACGATACATTCGAGCAGTGAGTTACTGGCCATGCGGTTGGCACCGTGCAGGCCGGTAAAGGACGATTCGCCTATCGCAAACAGGTTGGCAATGTCGGTTTGGCCATTTAAGTCGACCATAACCCCGCCGCAGGTGTAGTGCGCTGCGGGCACCACGGGAATCGGATCACGGGTGATGTCGATTCCCAACTCAAGGCAGCGCGCCTTGACGGTGGGGAAGTGGTGAAGCAGGAAGTCGGCTGGCTTATGGCTAATGTCGAGATACACGCAGTCGCTGCCGAGGCGCTTCATTTCGTGGTCGATAGCTCTGGCGACGATGTCGCGCGGGGCTAGTTCGCCGCGTTCATCGTAGCGGTGCATAAAACGTTCACCGTTGGGAAGTAGCAGCTTGCCGCCTTCGCCGCGAATCGCCTCAGTAATCAGAAAGGACTTGGCCTTGGGGTGGTACAGGCAGGTTGGGTGGAATTGATTGAATTCGAGATTGGCGACTCGGCAGCCAGCGCGCCAAGCCATGGCAATACCGTCGCCAGACGCACCGTCGGGGTTGCTCGTATAGAGGTAGGCTTTACTCGCTCCGCCCGAGGCGAGGACGACAAATTTGGCACGAAACAGCCGCACATGGCCGCTGTCGCGGTCAAACACATAGGCGCCGTGGCAGCAACCATTGCGAATAACCAGGTCAACGGCGACATGGTGCTGGAAGATGTCAATTGAGTCTGCTTTTAACGCTTGCGACGAGAGAGCCTCGGATACGGCACGACCGGTTGCATCGGCTGCATGAATAATACGGCGGTGGCTGTGCCCGCCTTCACGGGTTAAGTGGAATCCTTCCTTGTCGGCATAGCGGCTGAACTCAACACCTTGAGAAACCAGCCACTCGATACCTGCGCGACTGTTGCCAACGGTAAAGCGCACGGCGTCGTCGTGGCACAATTGCGCGCCGGCCGCCAAGGTGTCAGTCACGTGATCGTCTTCAGTATCTTGCTCGTCGAGTACCGCAGCAATTCCGCCCTGTGCATAGTAGGTGGAGCCCTGGTTTAGCTCGCCCTTGCAGATCACGGCAATGCGCGAACGCCCAGCCAGTTGTAAGGCTAGGGTCAGCCCGGCAGCGCCGCTACCGATTACCAGTACATCATGAGTTTCAGAGGAGTTCATCGATTACCTTACGTGAGCTGCATGGGCACCAGTTGCGGTGATTTAGTCTCCGGCAGAGTATACTGTTATTGCTCATTTCGGCCAATTCCGTTTCGTTGGGGCAAAATAATTCAAGAAAAGGATGTCGGTGAGCGCTTCTGAGAGAACTAATGGGGTATCGAGTGGTCTATTTTGGTTATACACGACCTTACAATCGGGAGCGGCGTGATTGTGGATCGTGCTGAGTTAAGTGATAAGCAGCTGGTTGAGCGCGTTCAGGGCGGAGATCGGCGCGCCTATGATTTATTGCTACTTAAGTATCAGCACAAGATTTTTGGCTTGATATCACGCTATGTAAAAGACAGTGATGAAATCCAGGATGTGGCTCAAGAAGCCTTTATCAAAGCCTACCGCGCCCTGCCTAACTTTCGGGGCGAGAGCGCCTTTTATACTTGGCTGTACCGAATTGCGATCAATACCGCCAAGAATTATCTGGTCAGTCGTAGTCGTCGGCCGCCCAGCGTCGATGTCGATGTGGCTGACGCCGAGTATTACGATGGCGCCAGTGGTCTGCGCGACTCGGACAACCCAGAAAATGTGCTCTTCGGCAACGAATTGAAGCAGGTTGTCGACACTGCGCTTGCTGCTTTGCCGGAAGATTTACGGACAGCGCTAACATTACGTGAATTTGATGGTCTTAGCTATGAAGACATCGCTGACGTGATGGATTGTCCGGTAGGAACGGTTCGCTCGCGCATTTTTCGGGCGAGGGAAGCAGTCGATGTGAAAGTTAAAGCCCAAATGGGCGGCACTGAGGTAATGGCATGAGCAAGGATATTCGGGAATCGTTGTCGGCGCTAATGGATGGTGAGGCCAGTGAGCTGGAAGTTCGGCGTCTGCTGCGTGAAGACAGTGAGGAGCTCAGCGAGGTGTGGTCGCGCTTTCACAGGCAACAAGCAGTCTTGCACAACGAGCGATCATTTGCCGAACTGGATGTCAGCAGCGCTGTGCGCTCCGCTTTGGTAGACGAACAGCCTCATCGAAAAAATGTATTGCGTGATTGGCGCCGGCCCTTGGGCGGCCTTGCTGTCGCTGCCAGTGTCGCGGCGCTAGTGGTGTTCGGCCTTGGCGGCAATTCACCATCGGGTGTGCAACTGACTAGTACCCAGCAAACTACCGAGCAGGGCGGCCGCGTGTATCTGAGTGCTCCAACAGCGTCAGCGACCGGCACGGTTAATGCCAGCGCCGCCAGTACCGAAGCGCCGCGTTTTCAAGCGGTTAATGATGAGCAGTCACGGCAGCGTTTTGAACGCCTGTTGCAACAACATACTGAACGCGCTGCTGTGAATAGCGGACAGGGCATGGTTGCCTACGCGCGTCTGTCGAGCCATGGGACCCAATAAGTGTTAAAAAAAGAAATGTGGCGTCTGCTGGCGCTTTGCTTGGTGGCCGCGACCTCACAGGCTGAAGATGCGCAGCAATGGCTGGAGCGTATGTCACACGCGCACCGTGAAATGAGTTATCAGGGTGTGGTTAGTTATCAGGTGGATGGTAGCCTGTCTTCCTACAAGTTTACCCATAGAGTTGTCGACGGTAGTGAGTTTGAAGAGCTCCGCCCGCTCGACTCCGATGACCGCGGTCTGGTTCGGCATGGCCACAGCATTCATTGTGTGCATCCAGCCGAGCAGCTTTTGCGAAGTAGCTCGGGCCAGAACGGCAGTTTGGGGCAATATTACGACGTGGCGATAGGCGAGCCCGGCCGGGTAGCCGGACGCGATGTGATTACTCTGAATATCACCCCCCGCGATGTTTTTAGGTTGAGCTACCGTATTGCCTTAGATTCAATGACGGCTATTCCGCTCAAAACCGAAACCCGTGATCAGAGTGGTCAGGTGCTTGAGCGCTTCCAATTCATGATGTTCGAGCTGGGCGCCCCCCAGGGCGGTGCTGTGGGCGGCAATGCCCGAGAAATCAGTCACAGCGCTGTCGTCAGTGCTAAGGCCCGCGTGCAAATGCTGGCGGAGTTGCCTTGGCAGCCGGCGTGGATACCTGAGGGCTTTACCTTGGCGCAGCCAAGCGAAGCTGGGCAGGGCGAGAACGGAGCAAGTGGCGCGCTGAGCTATACTGACGGTATGAGTATGTTTTCGGTGTTTATGGAGTCGACTGACAGTTTTGCAAGCGCGCCGGAAGCCTCGTCAATGCGCCGCGGCGCGACCGTTTCATTTACCTACCCCATTCCCGGCCAGAATTACGTAGCAACGGTAATGGGTGAGGTGCCGCTCTTAACGGCTGAACAAGTCGCCAAATCGGTCATGGTGAAGCCCTAATGCTTGAAAGCGGGCGTATAGTTGCTGTCGACGACGGCGCGCTGTGGGTGGAAACCATCCGCCAGTCCACTTGCGGTAGCTGCGCGGCGCAAAAAGGCTGTGGGCAGGGCATGTTAAATAAGGTCGGCGACGGCAAGCGCAACCACATCCGCGTGCTGCTCGACGGCGCGCCGGTTTCGCATTTCAAGCTTGATGATCAAGTGGAGTTTTCCGTACCTGATCATGTACTCCTCAAAGCTGCCGCGATCGTCTATTTGCTGCCCTTGGCGAGTATGCTCATCGGTATGGGGCTGGCGCATGAGTGGTTTGGCTCGCAGGGGTGGGCTGCCGTAGGCGCGCTGAGCGGTTTTTTGTTTGGGTTTTTGCTGGTGCGTCTGCATTCGGTGATGAACGCCTCCAATCCGAAATTGCAGCCCCGGGTGGTTCTCCGACAGTCAAATACCCTGGCAAATCCAGTTCGGCTGGCGTGAACTCACTGCAAGCCGCGCATAGCCGGATCAGGGTCTAATGAGATACAATCGCCGGTTTTGAGAGGCCGGCTCATCTGCCGGCTCACCGATAAGCTAAATCTTCCCTGGGGATTGTGTGAGCAGTCTGAAACATATCCGAAATTTTTCCATCATTGCCCATATCGATCACGGCAAATCGACGCTGGCCGACCGCTTTATTCAGGTGTGTGGAGGTCTTGCTGAAAGGGAAATGGCTGAGCAGGTGCTCGACTCCATGGATATCGAGCGCGAGCGCGGTATCACCATTAAAGCCCAGAGTGTGACCCTGAATTACACCGCCCGAGACGGGCAGGTATACCAGCTCAATTTCATTGATACCCCCGGCCACGTCGACTTTTCCTATGAAGTCTCGCGCTCATTGTCGGCTTGCGAAGGTGCCTTGTTGGTGGTTGATGCGGCGCAGGGCGTGGAAGCACAGTCCGTCGCCAACTGCTATACCGCTATCGAGCAGGGGCTGGAAGTGCTCCCGGTGTTGAATAAGATGGATTTGCCGCAGGCCGATCCAGAGCGGGTTAAGCTCGAAATTGAAGAAATTATCGGTATTGATGCCAGCGAGGCTGTTGCTTGTAGCGCAAAGTCCGGCATGGGAATTGACGATATCCTCGATCAGATTATTCTGAAAGTTCCGCCTCCTCAGGGTGACGTGGATGCTGGTTTACAGGCCCTGATTATCGATTCCTGGTTTGATAATTATCTGGGCGTAGTATCTTTGGTTAGGGTAATGAATGGCACCCTTAAAAAGGGCGACAAGGTCATCGCCAAAACCATCGGCAAATCGCATGGTATTGATGCGGTCGGCATTTTCACCCCGAAACTGACACCGACCGGCATTTTGCGAGCTGGCGAAGTTGGTTATGTGGTAGCGGGCATCAAGGATATTCACGGCGCGCCCGTCGGTGACACCTTTACACATGCCTCAACCCCGACCGTGGGGGCACTGCCGGGCTTTAAGCGCGTTAAGCCGCAGGTTTACGCGGGTATGTTCACGGTATCCACCGACGACTATGAAGATTTTCGGGAAGCCTTGGCCAAACTAACACTCAATGACGCGTCGCTTTTCTACGAACCAGAAACATCTGACGCGCTGGGCTTTGGTTTTCGCTGTGGGTTTCTCGGCACCCTGCATATGGAAATCATCCAGGAACGGCTGGAGCGGGAATACGATATCGATCTGATCACGACCGCTCCTACGGTTGTCTATGAGATCAAGACTAAACGCGGCGAAGTACGGCAGGTGGACAATCCCTCGGCGCTGCCCGACCCGGGTGAACTTGAAGAAATGCGCGAACCGATTGCGCGTGCCAATATTCTGGTACCGCAGGAATATCTCGGCAATGTTATTAGCCTTTGTGTCGAGAAGCGCGGCGTCCAGAAAGATATGCAATTTCTAGGGCAGCAGGTATCGCTGACCTACGAATTGCCGATGAGCGAAGTGGTACTCGACCTGTTTGACCGGCTCAAGTCGGTAAGTCGTGGTTATGCGTCGCTGGACTATAGTTTTGAGCGTTTTGAGCAGGCAGATCTCGTCAAGCTTGATGTCTTGATTAATGGCGAGCGCGTGGATGCGCTTGCGATGATTGTGCATCAAGATTTTGCGGCGAACCGCGGGCGCTTGCTGGTGGAGAAAATGAAGGAGCTGATCCCTCGTCAGATGTTTGATGTTGCCATTCAGGCTGCGATAGGCGGGCACGTTATCGCGCGTCAAACAGTCAAAGCGCTGCGTAAAAACGTCACCGCAAAGTGCTATGGCGGTGATGTGAGTCGTAAGCGAAAATTGCTTGAAAAACAAAAAGCCGGTAAAAAACGTATGAAAATGGTGGGTAAAGTGGAAATTCCCCAGAGTGCATTTTTGGCCGTACTTAAAGTGGATAGTTAAAGTCGACAGCCAGCAAATCAAAAACTAGGACGTCACATGGTCAACAACTTACTACTACTTCTTAGCGCACTGACATTACTGGTCTGGACGGTACAGGAGATTCGAGGCCGCAGGCAGCTAAATGAGGCATTGTCTTGGTGCGCCGACCACAAGAAGGAAAACACGGCAGATTCGCTGAATACTCAGGTGGTCCCGGGTTGGTGGAACACCACGACGATGGTTATCAACGTGCTGTGGATGGCCTGGTTTGCCAGTGTGGTTTTGATAAAAGACGGTGATTTTGCGCTGGTACTGGTCGCGCTAACGGGTCTGGCGGGCCTAATCGCCTTTGTCGACAAATTCTGGTTTGAGAAGCGCCGTACTTTTCTTGTGACTGAAGGCAATATTGCCGTTTATCTCAAATACACCATCAAAGCCGAAGTAGAATCTCTAAGGCGCCGCTACGCGGGACAGTTGCCGATAGCGGAAAGCGCCCGCTCTTTTTTCCCGGTTTTGGCGGTGGTTCTGGTGCTGCGCTCTTTTGTCGCCGAACCCTTTCAGATTCCCTCGGCATCGATGGTGCCAAGTCTGGAAGTAGGCGACTATATCCTGGTTAATAAATTCAGTTATGGCATACGCCTGCCTGTACTGGGTACCAAACTGATGGAAGTCGGCGAGCCGGAACGTGGCGATGTCATGGTGTTTTTTCCGCCCAATGACAGCCGCTATTTTATCAAGCGTGTCGTTGGCCTGCCTGGAGATGAAATCGAATATCGAAACAAACAGCTGTATATCAACGGACGTGAAATGACACAGACATTGTTGGCGGAGATTCCCCCACTGAGTCCTCGTCAGCAGGTTGTAAGAGAGTCGCTGGATGGCCACAATCATCTTGTGCATCATGAGCTGAGAGTGAATCGGGGAGATTTCCGCACTACCGTTAAAGCCGGACACTACTTTATGATGGGCGATAACCGTGACAACAGCAGTGATAGCAGGGTTTGGGGGCAGGTGCCGGAGGCGAATATCGTCGGTAAGGCCTTTGCCATCTGGATGCATTGGCGGTCTGTAGGTGAACTGCCCAGCTTTGAGCGGGTGGGCGCGATTCGCTAAGCTTGATATGCGCTACCACTCAATATTATAGGAATGGATATGCAATTGCGATCGCGACAAACCGGACTTGGAATGATTCAGACGGCAGCTATTGTTGGCGTCGCTGGACTGTTGGGCCTGTGTGCATTTCGATTGATGCCGATCTATCTTGATCATATGACGATTCTCCAGGTTGTGAAGAATGCGGCAGAAGACCCTGCGTCTCGTGAAATTACAACTAGCGAGATCAGAAAATCCATGCAGAGTGCTTTTCTCATCAATCGCATTGAAACCATCAAGCTCAAAGATATCAAATTTACGATTGACCCCAGCATGATCATCATGGACGCCAGCTACGAAGTGCGCGTCCCACTGATCTATAATATTGACGCTGTTGTGAAATTTGACGGACCGGTTTACGAGATTCCCCGGAGCTGATGATTCAAGCCTCTTATTCCCGTCTTTTCGACCAGCTTTCCTATACCTTTAAGGATACCGAACTGTTGGAGCGGGCTTTACGCCATCGCTCCGCCGGCAAGGACAATAACGAACGTTTGGAGTACCTGGGTGATGCGGTGCTCAGCCTAGTAGTGGCAGAAGCGCTCTCCGAGGCCTTTCCCGGTGCGCGCGAAGGTGAGTTGAGCCGCATGCGCGCAAGCCTGGTCAAGGGCACAACCTTGGCTAAAATAGCGAAAGAGTTTTCGCTTGGCGACTACCTGCTGTTGGGTGCGGGTGAATTAAAAAGCGGTGGCCACCGGCGCGAATCTATCCTGGCTGATACGGTTGAGGCATTGATTGGCGCTATCTATAACGAAGCCGGCTTTGAACAGACTCGCGTTTTAGTGCGCAGTTGGTTTTTGTCGCGGCTACAGGCCTTGGCTCGAGGTGACCAGCTGAAAGATCCGAAGACTCGCTTGCAGGAATACTTGCAAAGTCAGGGCGCTGCACTCCCGACCTATGAGCTCGTTGAACAAGATGGTATGCCTCATGAGCAGACCTTTGTCGTGAGTTGTACTACGGATTTGGTGAAACAGTCTGTCGCCGCGCGAGCGGCGAGTCGGAAAAAGGCGGAGCAGGCGGCCGCAGAACTTATGTTAAATCAATTACAGGTTGAGTCATGACTGAAACGCGCTGCGGATACATTGCGATAGTGGGTCGCCCGAACGTAGGGAAGTCGACGCTACTTAATCATATACTCGGCCAGAAAATCAGTATCACCTCGCGCAAGCCCCAAACGACACGGCACCGTGTGTTGGGCATTAAAACTCGAGAGGCTGTGCAAGCAATATTTGTCGATACTCCCGGCATGCATCGCGGCCAAAAACGCGCGATCAACCGCTATATGAACCGGGAGGCGTCATCGAGTTTGCGCGATGTCGATGTGGTGCTGTTGGTGATAGAAGCCGGGCGCTGGTTGGATGAAGACGATTGGGTGCTTGAACAAATGACGCAGCTGAGTTGTCCTGTCATTCTCGTCATTAACAAGGTTGATAAACTGGATGATAAATCGCAACTGCTACCCTTCATCACAGATCGAGCCGCCCAGTACAACTATGCCGATGTGCTGCCAGTGTCTGCACTGCGCACCGATAATCTTGCTGCGCTAGAAGACACTCTCGCAAGTTACCTGCCGGCAGCGCCGCACCTGTTCGAAGAAGATCAGATTACCGATCGCAGTATGCGCTTTATGGCGGCAGAAACCGTGCGTGAAAAAATTACCCGGCAGCTTGGCGACGAGTTACCGTACTCCATGACGGTCGAAATCGAAGAATACAAACGTGAAGGTAAGGTCACGCATATCAGTGCTGCGATATATGTGGAACGCGACGGCCAGAAAAAGATTTTGATTGGCGCCGGCGGATCACGCCTTAAAAGTATCGGTCAAGAAGCTCGCAAGGATATTGAACGTTTGATTGATGGCAAGGTCATGCTCAACCTCTGGGTTAAGGTTAAGTCGGGCTGGTCAGATGACGAGCGTGCGTTGCGTAGTCTTGGCTACAAAGATTCTGACTGATCGCTAGGCAATGGATAACGCCTTTCAATCTGCATTTTTATTACATCACCGCCCTTTTCGAGACAGCAGCGTTATCGCTGAGTTTTTTACGCCCGATGGGGGGCGAGTGCCGGCGGTGGCGAAGGCGGTGCGCGGTGGCAGCGTTCGAATGCGGCAGATGGCCGCGAGCTTGCAGCCTTTTCAGGAATTACAGGTCAGTTTTCGCGGCAAGGGCGAACTCAAAACATTGGTTTCGGTAGAATCCGAAAAGGCATACGGTTTGCGGGGGCGAAATCTGTATGCGGCGCTTTATCTCAATGAATTGACTCTGCGCTTATTGCACCGACTCGACCCCCATCCCGAACTTTGGCTTTTATATAAATCCAGCCTGCAAAGACTTTCAGGTTCTCCTACGCTTGAGTCGATTTTGCGTGTGTATGAGTTAGGTCTGCTCGAGCAACTGGGTTATGGACTGGTGTTTGATGTGGATGCCTCCAATGGTGATTGCATTCTCGCCGACGAGAGCTATCGTTTTGAGGCCGAGCGCGGTTTTGTTAAACAAAAAAATTTACCCCTGTACGCAGAACAATCCATGATACCCGGTGGGGATTTGCTATCTTTGGCGCAGCGAGCCACGAGTGGCGAAGGTGAGTGGTCGCCGCTGGAGTTACGGATTCTGAAACGAATTTGTCGACAGGCACTGGCGCCTTTGTTGGGATCGCAGCCCCTCAAAAGTCGGGAATTGTTCACCGGAAAGGCCTTATGATTGTCGGTATAGGTACGGATTTGATACATATCGATCGCATCGAAAAATCATTCGAGCGATTTGGTGAACGATTTCTTGCGCGATTTTTGTCGCCGGGGGAGCGTGAGGTTTTTGAAAAACGCGGCCGTCCGGGCAGCTTTCTCGCCAAGCGCTTTGCGGCCAAAGAGGCGACCGCCAAGGCTTTAGGGGTAGGAATTGGCGCACGCGCACGCTGGACTGAAATTGAAGTACTGAATAATAGCGATGGTGCTCCGCGATTAAGACTGTTTGGCGCAGCCGCTCAAACCGCGAAAGACCTTGCGGTGAGCAGCTGCCATATCGCCCTGACCGATGAAGTCAATTTGGCACAGGCTTTTGTGATATTGGAGTCGTAGTCGCTTAACAAGTGTTACGATTTGCAGCGGGGTTTCACTAAGTAAAGGCGGCTTCATCCTCAAGCATTAGTGCTAAGTTGTGGTTTTTCCGCCATTCAATCAAATGCGCTATCTCTGAAATAACGGCTTGAATTTGATAGCCCAAAACAGCATTTCCATTCTCGTGCAAGTGCAAGTGCAAAGCTGATTGTAGCGCGTTGATAGCGTCCGCCAGCCGCGGAGCACCGACGTAGGCGCCCTGAAATTGCTGTGCCAGCGAGTGAATTTGTTCGAGATCGCCCCTTTTGGCGGGTCACGCCAATGCGCTGTGGTCTCGGGAAGCCCACTCAGAAATTTTTTGAGAAGCTGCAAGGCGAGTTCCGAGCGCTGACTACTCTTACGCAAGCAGTCCGCAATATGGATGGGTTTTAGGCTGCGCGAGTCAGATGGCTGCGCGTCGTTAACGCGGTAAAATTGCAGCAGAGCGTGTAGGGTTTCCGGGGCTACTGGTTTGGTCAAAAACTCGTCGAAATGCACTAACTGCTCCGCGGAAACTGAGTCGCGGCTACCGTGAGCCGTCAGTGCCACGATATGGCTGCGAGCATTGAATGCGCTGCAGCGAATGGCCGCTGCGACGTCGGCGCCATCCATTCCAAGCATTTTTAAGTCTAGCAGGATGAGGGGATAGTGTTTACTCTCGAACCTCGACACAGATGTCGCAGTCAATCGCGCTGTCTAGCAAAATTTGAAGTTGTGCGCTGTCGCTGGCTAGGAGCACAGGCGCGGCTAATCTGGCTAGCATCACGCGCCGTGAGCAGTGCCTGTTGCTCCTGAAAAATCTCGACTTCGACATGGTAGTTGCACAACACCGATAGGCCGGTTCCTGCGCTAACGAGCAGCAGTGGCAGGAGCGCAAATAGGAGCAGCTGTTGGCGAAGTCCTAGAGACCGCATGCGTGGCTGGTGCCTCGGAAGCCAAAAATGTTATTATCAATGGATGCTTAATTAATGCCAACTGAAATTGCTTGGCTGCTGCACTAGTTCCACTAACGTGCGGATAGCCCCAACTTTTGCCGCCAACACTTTTATATAACCAGACTGTCCCAGGAGTGCTGGCAATCCACATGACTGATTTCCCCACCATAGAACATTTTGTCGGCGGTACTCCCCTGGTGCGGCTGCAGCGCCTGCCGGGTAAAATCAGCAATACCATACTGGTTAAGCTTGAAGGCAATAATCCTGCAGGTTCGGTTAAAGACCGGCCGGCACTGAGCATGATTAATCGCGCTGAATTACGAGGCCAAATAAAGCCTGGCGATACTCTCATTGAAGCCACTAGTGGAAACACCGGTATAGCGCTGGCCATGGCGGCAGCAATCAAGGGCTACCGGATGGTTCTGATCATGCCCAGCCATATGAGTCTAGAACGTAAGCTGGCGATGGCCGCTTACGGCGCTGAGTTAGTTGAAGTCAGCAAGGAACAGGGGATGGAAGGTGCCCGGGATCTGGCCTTATCAATGCAAGCTGAGGGTAAGGGCACGGTACTGGATCAATTTGGCAACGCCGATAATCCGGAAGCTCACTACCAGGGCACTGGGCCAGAGATATGGGATCAAACCGGTGGCCGAATTACACATTTTGTCAGTTCAATGGGTACTACCGGTACCATAATGGGGGTTTCACGCTACTTGAAGGAGCGTAACCCTGCGATCGAGATTATCGGATTGCAGCCCGATGATTACTCTGCTATCCCCGGCATACGGCGGTGGCCCAAAGCTTATCTCCCTAGCATCTATGACGAAAAACGCGTCGATCGCATTATTGATATGGATCAGCGTACAGCGGAAGTCACCATGCGGCGATTGGCCGCAGAAGAGGGGATTCTATGCGGCGTATCTTCGGGCGGTGCCGTCGCCGGTGCCCTGCGATTGTCTGAGACTGTAGAAGACGCCATTATTGTTGCCATTATTTGTGATCGCGGTGATCGCTATTTGTCCACGGGTGTATTTGATGCATCACTCACTAAGTAGTCTTTGTTATGCGCCTACGGCAAAGTGATTAGTTGTGGTTAAGGTTCGAGAAGATTATCCACTGGCTGCCGATGGCGCGGTGGATTTGCAGGCGTGGTTTGATCGCCTACCCCTGCCGCGGGACGACATTGATGCGGATGAGTTGATTCGCGCCTGCGAATTAAGCGCCGAGTGCGCTCGTCGTACTGGCGCCTCCCACAATAATACCCAGCCAATGGCGAGTTTCTTCACCGCATTGGAAATGGTAGAAATACTCTCTGACCTGCATTTGGATCAGGATGCACTGGTCGCTGCAGCCCTCTACCGCTCGGTACGTGAAGGCCGGCTTGAGCTGGCAGAGGTCGAAAGACAATTCGGGCCAATCGTGTGCAAGCTGGTCGACGGCGTGCAGCGTATGGCCGCGATTTCCCTTATGCATGCCTCGCAGCACGATAGCCAGATACTGGGTCAGCCTGAGGCGCAAAGCGAAACGATTCGCAAAATGTTGGTGGCGCTGGTTGATGATGTGCGCGTCGCGCTGATCAAACTGGCGGAGCGCACGTCTGCCATTCGAGCCGTAAAGAATAAACCAGAAAAACGTTATCGTGTCGCGCGTGAAGTGTTTGATATCTACGCACCGCTGGCACACCGCTTGGGCATCGGCCATATTAAGTGGGAACTCGAAGATTTATCCTTTCGCTATTTGCAGCCGCTGGCCTACAAAAAAATCGCGAAATTGCTGGATGAAAAACGACTCGACCGCCTGCGCTATATTGAAGAAGCACTGACTCAACTTACCCAGGCGCTAAAAAGCGAAGGTGTCGACGCTGAGATTGTTGGGCGCGTTAAACATATCTATAGCATCTGGCGAAAAATGCAGCGCAAGGGCATAGGTTTTTCGCAGGTGTACGACATTCGTGCTGTTCGCATCCTCGTGCCCGATGTTAAGTCGTGCTACTCGGCGCTGGGGGTGGTCCATGGCTTGTGGCGCAATATCCCCAACGAATTTGACGACTACATTGCCAATCCGAAGGAAAACGGCTATCGCTCTCTGCACACGGCGGTTATTGGGCCGATGGGCAAAGTATTGGAAGTGCAGATTCGTACGAGCAGTATGCACGAAGAGGCCGAGTTCGGCGTCTGCTCACATTGGCGTTATAAGGGCGCGGATGCTTCCGGCAAAAACACTTCCGGCTATGAGGAAAAAATAGCCTGGTTGCGTCAAGTGCTCGATTGGCATGAAGAGAGCGGCGATAATTACGACGTTGCGGATCAATTCCAGCATACGCAGGACAGAGTGTATCTATTTACACCAGAGGGCCACGTAGTGAGCTTGCCCTATGGCGCGAGCCCCTTGGATTTTGCCTACCATATTCATACCGAAGTAGGGCATCGCTGTCGCGGCGCCAAGGTAAACGGACGTATCGTACCCTTGACCTACGCCTTGCAGACTGGCGAACGCGTCGAGATTCTAACTGGCAAGGAGAACGCGCCTCGACGAGATTGGCTGCAGAGCAATCTGGGCTATCTGAAGACATCGCGAGCGCGCAGCAAGGTTCAAACCTGGTTTCGTCAGCAAGCCAAGGAGGACAATATTCTTGCGGGACGCTACTTGCTGGAGAAGGAATTCAAGCGCCTTGGCCTGACCAGTGTCGATTACAGAACTATTGCCACCAGGGTCAATTGCGATAGCGTTGACGATATGTACGCAGCGGTCGGCTCGGGTGATCTAAGTTCCATACAGGTCATCAAGTCCGCCCACGCGTTGCTCGGCAATGAGCAAGCCAAACAGCCCGTATTGCACACAGTTGCTCCGTCCAAGGGCGATGCCGGTAGCGATATCAGCATTAATGGGGTTGGTAACTTGATGACCCAAATTGCCGGTTGCTGCAAGCCTTTGCCCGGCGAAGCAATCTCCGGTTATATCACTGTTGGCCGCGGCGTCAGTGTACATCGTCAGGACTGTAAAAAACTGCTTCACTTGCAGGCGGTGGAACCCGAACGCATCATCGAGGTGAATTGGGCCGGTCACAAAACAGAAACGTACCCGGCCGATATCGTCATCGAGGCCTACGATCGCCAGGGGCTATTACGGGATATAACCCACATGCTCAGTAATGAGCACGTTAACGTTCTTTCCATGGCTACGGCGACCGACACCGAGCGCCATATTGCCTCCATGCAACTTAGGGTCGAAGTGCCGGGCTTGGCGGAACTCGCCAGTTTGTTTGCTAAACTCAATGCCCTGCCCAATGTGGCCAATGTTCGGCGCGTTAGCGAACCCTAAATGTATACACTCGACGATTTACGTGAACTCATGCGCTGCTTACGCGATCCGGAGCACGGCTGTCCCTGGGATTTGACGCAATCCTACGCCACTATCGCACCGCACACGCTGGAGGAGTGTTTTGAGCTCGTCGACGCCATTGAGTCTGGCGATACGCAGCAGATGTGCCAGGAATTGGGCGACGTGCTCTTTCAGGTGATCTTTTACAGCCAGTTAGCCGAAGAGGCCGGAGACTTTCTCTATGCCGATGTGGTCGATGGCATAGTGCGCAAACTGCTGCGGCGTCACCCCCATGTATTTCCTGATGGCGTCTTGGAAAAGCCCGGCGGAGATCGAGAAGTTACAGAGGACGAGATCAAACGTCGCTGGGAAGAAATCAAGTCTGAAGAGCGTGCAGGCAACGCTCAACACAGCGTGCTAGATGATGTTCCACAGGCCCTGCCGTCTCTCAGCCGTGCACAAAAACTGCAAAAGCGAGCCGCTAGTGTCGGCTTTGACTGGGCGTGTAGCGATGGCGTACTGAATAAGCTTGACGAGGAACGTGTCGAGCTCGCAGCCGCAGTGGCGAGCGGTGATCGGGCTCATCAGGCAGAAGAATTGGGCGATGTGTTGTTTGCGGCGGTCAACTTGGCCAGACACCTTGAATTCGATGCCGAAACCCTGCTCCGGGCCGTCAATCGCAAGTTTGAGAGGCGCTTCCGGCAAATGGAAAAAACCGCGTATGAATCTTTGAGCGAGCTAAGCCCAGCGGCACTGGATGCGCTGTGGGAAAAAGCCAAACAGATCCGCTAGGGCATTAAACTGCGGGTTTAGTACTAGTGGCCTACAGTCTTGTAATTTGTAAGATGCTTCTTGAATAAGGCGCGATACCGGGGTGTTGGCCCCACATCTTCGTATAGCGGATCGCCCAGTTCATCGCGTGAAACCACCGCATTGCCGCGGATGTAGGGCAGAGTGCGCTCTACTTCCGACAGCGCCGATGACAGCAGGTCAGTGATGAGTTCTTCAATGTTGCGGCGGGGATAGAGTTCCGCCAAGGCTTTCAGCTTAGAGGCCTCTTCAAGAGGCAGGCGAACTTCGAATACATCTTTGGTCAGCTCTACTCTAGCAGTGTCTTCCCAAAGATCGAGTAGCTCTTTGATATCCATAGAACCTTCCGAGTCAGACAAGCAAAATGCTCCCTCCTATCTTAGGAGTTAAATCGTTATTTTCGCAAGGTATATCAGAAAAAAAAATTATAATTGGGAACGCTGGCTCACGATTTTTCTCCCCTGAGGTGAGCCCTTTGGGCCGAGTTTAGGGTTGTACTGACAGAGGGAGCTGTGTATCTTGTCGCCTCTCTGTGAGCAGCCCCCACTGCTGGCAGACCCGGTAACGTAGGACCTTGTGGAGCGAACCATGCGCGTTATTTTGTTGGGGCCCCCCGGAGCGGGTAAAGGCACTCAGGCCCAGTTCATTTGTGAGCATTTTTCTATCCCGCAGATATCGACGGGAGACATGCTGCGTTCCGCGGTAAATGCGGAGTCTGAACTGGGATTGCAGGTAAAGGAGGTAATGACCTCCGGTGGCCTAGTGTCTGACGACATTATCATAGCGCTTGTCAAAGAACGTATTCAGGACGCCGACTGCAAGAACGGCTTTTTGTTTGACGGCTTTCCTCGAACCATCCCCCAGGCAGAATCCTTGCTGGAAGCGGGCGTAAATATTGACAAGGTGCTTGAAATTGCGGTCGAAGATGACGAGATCGTGTCGCGCATGAGTGGGCGCCGAGTCCACCCGACCTCTGGCAGGGTGTATCACGTCGACAACAATCCACCCACTCAGGCGGGTTTTGACGATGTCAGTGGTGAAGCGCTGGTGCAGCGCGAGGACGATCAGGAAGATACCGTGCGCAAACGCCTAGCCGTATACCATGAGCAAACCAAACCGCTAGTTGCCTTTTATCAGCAGCTCGAAGGTACTATAGCGCCGGCCTATAGTCGAATTGAAGGCGTCGGCGACGTGAATGCCATCCGCGATCAGATGCTATCTGCCCTGTCGTGAAGGTCTGCGATAAAAAAGCGCCAAACGGCGCTTTTTTTATGCCTGTATAATTTGGGGCGGTGGTTTCGCGGGCCATGTGTGATTAGAATATTGGGGGTTTATGAAAAAAGCCGTTATCTTGATCAACCTTGGAACTCCAGACTCACCTGACAGCAAAGGCGTGCGTCGATTCCTCCGCGAATTTTTGGCCGACCGACGGGTTGTGGAAATGAGCCGCTGGCTTTGGTACCCCATTCTCTACCTCATCATCCTCCCGTTTCGATCACCCAAGGTGGCTAAGAAATATCAGCCGCTATGGACCATCGGCGATTCACCTTTAAGGGTGTTCAGCCTGCAATTGGCTGATGCACTTCGCCTTGAAATGACTCAATTCGATTGCGGCGTTGAGTTAGCGATGACCTATGGCAAGCCCTCGCTAACGGAAGTACTGGATAAGTTTCAGAGTGAAGGCGTCGAGCAACTCTTTTTTATACCGCTGTTTCCTCAATATTCGGCCACAACAAGTGCGGCGGCCATGGATAAAGTTGCAGACTACTTTCGTGGCCAGCGGCGACTTCCGAGTTGGAGCTGGGTGCGCGATTACCACGACCAGCCAAGGTATATCGAGGCCTTGGCTGATACGGTGCGTCAACATTGGAGTGAGTCGGGCCGCAGTGAATTTCTATTGATGTCATTCCACGGGATTCCCCAGCGCAACGTTGATTTGGGTGATCCCTACCAAGAACAGTGTCAGCGCACCGCAAAGCTACTTGCCCAAACGCTAAAACTGGAGGATGTCGAGTGGCAAATGAGCTTTCAGTCGCGCCCTGGCAAAGCACAATGGCTGCAGCCGTACACGGATAAAACGGTGCAGGCTTTGGCCGAACGCGGCATAAAATCCTTAGATATTGTCGCGCCATCATTTGCAACGGATTGTCTGGAGACATTGGAAGAACTGGATACCGAAGCTGCCGAGACTTTTTACGAAGCCGGGGGCGAAAAATTCTCCTACATTCCTTGTTTGAACAGCAACAAAAAGCATGTGAGTGTGTTGACGGAACTTGTCGGCAGGCACGTACATTGAAAGCGAAAGTATGTGCGATTAGTCAGCCGAAATTGAAAATTGAAACTTAATGGCATCGTTTCTTAATGAAAACCTCACAAAATCTTTTAAAAATCACACATTTCCATTTCGATTTCTTGGCTGTTGTTTAATTTCTGTGCTACTTTGCTCTTGACAGTTTCTGTCGACGCGTGTTGAGGAGAAATAAAAATGGCCGTAAAAAAAGCAAAAGCTAAAGCAAAAGCAAGAAAGGCACCTGCTAAAAAACGAGCACGGAAAGCTGTTGCAGTAAGTAGTCCTGCCGTTAAACAAGCAGAAGCCTCTCTAACTAAACTAAGCAAAGCTGTAGATGCAGATCGCAAAGCAGTAACTACTGCCCGAAATGCCGCTACCTCTGCTAAGACCAAAGCTGCCAAGTCTGGCAAGGCTGGCGACAAGAACGCTGCGAAGCGTGCTTCCAATGCAGTTAAGCGAGTTAACGCGAAACTGCGTAAATCGCGTGATGTTGAAGCAGCTGTGAAGCTCAAATTGGCTAAAGCGCAAATTGAAGCTCAAATCAAAGCTTCTGAGCAGGCAGTTAAAGACAAGGTGGCAGAGCGAGGTGAGTCACTGGGCGACAAAACCGACGCTGATCTTAAGAAAGCATTGGCGGCGTTCCAATCAAGCTGGCGTAAAAAGCGAGCTGCTGCTAACAAGAAAAAGTTGGCATCAATTACCCGTAAGTTAAATGCCAAGCATAAGCAGGCGGCCAAAAAACTTGCGAGTAAGGCTGCTGCAGCCGATAAGGCTGCGGCAAAAAAAGCGGCTCCCAAAAAGCTTAAAGCTGCAGCGAAGAAAAAGGCTGCACCCAAAAAGGCCAAGGTAGCGGCCAAGAAAAAGGCTGCACCGAAGAAAGCAGCAGCCAAGAAAAAGGCTGCACCGAAGAAAGCAGCAGCCAAGAAAAAGGCTGCTCCTAAAAAGGCCGCTAAGCGTAAGGCAGCGCCTAAGAAACGTACAGCCGCTAAAAAGCGCGCTCCACGCAAGGCCAAAGCCAAAGCCTCCTAAGTTATAAACGCTCTTAATTAGAGTGAGGACGGCAGCCAGCTAGCGCGGCAACTGTGAAAGCAGTTGCCGCTTTTTCGTTTTTGTCAGTACGCCCAGTTAGACTTTTATGTCGTCTGGCTGATTGATATTATGAAAGGCTGAAGAGTTATCGGAAAAACTTGTTTCCTTGGCCCCGATTTCGCCCAGCCAAGCTCTAACGCTACGCTGATTACCATCCAGGTAGGCTGAAATCGTAGCCAGCTCTGGTGTTTTGACCAACGCGCACAAGTAGTGCTGGCGTTCGCCGTCGTCAACGAAAGTAGCCGTGACGGCGGAGGCATCGAGCGTATTTGCGAGTCGTTCGGTCAAGTCAGCAGGCAGTAGTGGCATATCGCAGCTGACAATCAAGGTGTAGTCGGCTCGACAAAACGTTACGCAGGCTTCAATGCCCGCTAGTGGCCCCTGAAAGCCCGAACGTATATCTTGGTACACCTCAAAGCCAAGCTCTCGGTAGCGCGTTAGGCTGCGGTTGGCGCTAATGGCTATTCGATCTACCTGCGGTGCAATTCGTGACAGTACATGCGCAATCAGGGCCTTGTCGCGCCACTGCATCAAGCCTTTATCCCTGCCCCCCATGCGCCGCGCCTCGCCACCGGCGAGCACAATGGCGTCAACGCTGTAGTGGCGTCGTTCAGGCTTGGTGTTGTTGGAATGGCTCACTAGCACCTCATGCGTTTGGCACATCAATTTTAATTAGCTCGTACAACGTTAAGCGAGCGCCGCAGCTCGCAGCAGGTAATTGGCGATCGAGCTTATGGTATTATCCCGCTGCATTTTAGGTTGGGACACAGGAAATGGCTACGGTGTTGGCATTGGAAACTTCCGCAGACGCGTGCTCTGTCGCTTTATTGCGCGACGGCTCGCTGCTGCAGCGCCACGAATTACTGCCGCGCTCGCATACCTTACATATTCTGCCGATGGTAGATGCGGTTATGGTGGAGGCCGGCATCAGTCTGGCAGCACTTGATGTGATTGCCTTTGGCCGCGGCCCCGGCTCGTTCACAGGCTTGCGGGTGTGCGCCTCGGTGGTACAAGGTTTGGCCTACGCAGCTGATATTCCTTGCGCTCCGGTATCGAGCCTGCAAGCGCTTGCAATGACGGCGCTTGACGACGATTTGTGTGCTCCGGGGCTCGATATTCTGTGTTGTGTTGATGCGCGAATGAATGAAGTGTATTGCGCACAGTTCACCCGAGTGGACGGTTTTCCCCTCATCGCGGGGGCAGAACGTTTATGCGCACCCGACGCTACGGCGTGGGGCGATGTTGAAGCCTGCAGAATTGGTTCCGGATGGCAGTATGCCGATAAAATCGGTTTTAGCGGCTCGGTTAATAGCATTGAACTACTGCCCCGTGCCTCAGCAGTGGCTCGTTTGGGTGAGCAAATGTTCAAACAGGGGCAAACCGTCGCCGCCGATGAGGCCCTACCGGTCTATTTGCGTGATGATGTCGCTTGGCGTTAATGATTTCTCTATATTACACAATTCCATTAGATAGCGGCCGACATCTAAGCTTTGATTAAAGGAAACTCTTAGCGTGGACTTTTTACAACTAATGATTCTGGCGGTTATTCAGGGTGTAACTGAATTTCTACCCGTTTCAAGCTCGGGGCATTTGATATTGCCATCCGCTCTGCTGGGGTGGCCAGATCAGGGCTTGGCCTTTGACGTGGCGGTCCATTTTGGTTCTCTGTTGGCGGTGCTACTGTATTTTCGACGTGATATTGGCGCGATGATTGTCGCTTGGTTCGCCAGTTTAAATGGGCAGCAGAGCGACGATGGCCGTCTGGCCTGGTGGGTAATTGTCGCAACAGTGCCAGCGGTGGTCGCCGGGTTTATATTGAATGATTTTATTGAAGCCACTTTACGCAATGCTTGGGTCTTGGGCAGCACAACGTTAATATTTGGCATTCTACTGGGTTTTGCCCAGCGCTTTTCAGTGTCTGCTCGCGAATGTCGGGATCTCACCTTATATATGGTGTTGATCATTGGTTTTGCACAGGCCTTGGCTTTGATGCCCGGTACCTCACGCTCCGGCATTACCATTACTGCGGCGGCCTTTTTGGGTTTGAGTTTGGTCGAGGCGTCCCGCTTTTCCTTTCTCTTGTCGGTGCCGGTTATTGCTGGCGCGGCATTATTGAAAACAGTCGAACTTTTCAGTGCAGATTCCGCTGTAGACTGGATTAGCCTAGTGCTCGCTGCAGGCCTTTCTGGCGTTACGGCTTTTCTGTGTATTGGCTTGTTTATGCGCTGGGTAGAGCGCATTGGTCTAATGCCTTTTGCGGTCTACCGTGTCGTATTGGCGGCAATGATATTTGCGGTTGCCTATCAGTAAATTTAGCGGGATAAATTGATGACAGCGAGTGTAAATGGCGAGCCTAAGCTTTGTTTTATCGGGCTCGGCGTAATGGGCTTTCCTATGGCGGGGCATCTTGCCGCGCATTACGCGACGACGGTGTATAACCGTAGCTCAGGTAAGGCGCAGGAGTGGCTTAGCCATTATAAGGGCGTGGCGGCGCCAACGATTGCGGACGCTGTGCGCGATGCAGACCTGATTTTTTGCTGCCTTGGCAGGGATGAGGATGTCGAGGCTGTATTGACCGGTCGTGAGGGCGTATATGCTCACGCCAAGCAGGGCGCGATAATTTGTGACCACACCACGACCTCGGCTGACCTTGCCCGCCGAATGCATGCCTTGGCTGTTGAGGCCGCTTGCGGTTTCGTCGACGCACCGGTATCCGGGGGCCAGAAGGGCGCGCAGGACGGCGCATTAACGGTAATGATGGGTGGCAGCGAGCCCGAGTGTGAAATATTGCTGCCGGTGATTGCCCGCTACTCGCGACAGGCCAAGCGTCTTGGCGATGTAGGCGCCGGTCAATTGTGCAAAATGGTCAATCAGATTTGTATCGCCGGACTGGTGCAAGGTCTGGCCGAAGGTATTCAGTTTGCAAAAAACGCTAAGCTGGATGTCCTCGGCGTTATCGAGGTGATATCCCAGGGTGCGGCGCAATCATGGCAGATGGAGAATCGTCATCGCACGATGAATCAGGGTGAATACGATTTTGGTTTTGCGGTGCAGTGGATGCGTAAAGATCTTGGCTACGCGCTAGAGGAAGCGCGTAAAAATAGTAGTCATTTGCCGGTGACAGCCCTTGTCGATCAATTTTATGCAGAAGTCGAATCTATGGGCGGCGCGCGCTGGGACACTTCCAGTTTGCTCGCTCGCCTAGAAAAGCCATCAACTACGCGCAATTAATCAGCGAAGCAGGAAATTATTCAAATGTTGTCAAAAGATGATTTTAATAAAGGTTTGCTGAACTTCATACAGGTCAGTCCAACGCCTTTTCACGCCGTGGCGGAAATGAGCCGCCAATTGCAGGCCAATGGCTTTAGCGAATTACACGAAGGCGATGCTTGGCAGATGGAAGCCGGGGGTAAGTATTTTATCCAGCGCAACCAGTCGAGCATCGTCGCTTTTATAAAGGGCCGTGCAGACCTCACTCAAAACGGCTGGCGACTATGGGGCGCGCATACTGACAGTCCCTGCCTGAAATTGAAGCCTAGAGCCGATATTTCATCCCAGGGCTACCGGCAATGGGGCGTGCAGATCTACGGTGGTGCCTTGCTCAATCCTTGGTTTGATCGCGATCTGTCACTGGCGGGACGCCTGCATTATCGCGATGCTGATGGCGCGGTACGTCGCTGCCTGATTGACCTAAAACGTGCCGTGGCGGTTGTTCCCAGCCTTGCGATTCACCTGGACCGTGAGGCGAATACGGCGCGCAGTGTGAACCCGCAAACCGATATGCCGCCGCTGGTGAGTATTGCCGGCGAGAATGATGAGCTCGAGAATCTGTTGCTTGAGCATCTGGTCTCGATGGGTATCGAGGACGCGGCTGAAATTCTGGAATTCGACCTCAGCCTGTATGACACTCAAGCGCCGGCCATCATTGGTTGGCGCAATGAATTTATCGCCAGCGCCCGGTTGGATAATTTGCTGTCTTGTTATGTTGGCCTGCAGGCAGTGTTGGCGGCAGACGGTGAAGAGCACTGCATATTGGTCTGCAACGATCATGAAGAGGTAGGCAGTACCTCGGCGGTAGGCGCACAAGGCCCCATGCTGAAATCGGTGTTGCAACGGCTTAGCGCTGACAACGAAAGCTTTTTGCGCGCCATTAGCCGCTCCTTCATGATTTCAGCCGACAATGCTCATGGCGTGCACCCTAATTTCGTTGATAAACACGACGAACATCACGGGCCGATGCTAAATGCTGGTCCGGTGATTAAAATCAACGCCAATCAGCGCTATGCGAGCACCAGCGAAACAAACACGCTATTTATGGAAATGTGTAAAGCCTGCGAAGTGCCGGTGCAGCAGTTCGCGATTCGCAGTGATATGGGTTGTGGCAGCACGATTGGGCCGATCATCTCGGCTGAGTTGGGGCTACGGACCATCGATATTGGTGTGCCGACCTTTGCCATGCACTCGATACGGGAGTTGGCGGGCAGTGATGATGCCCACGCCTTGGCTAAAGTGGCAGAATACTTCTATCAGCAGGCTCAGCTGGCTGAGCACTGAGTTTCTTTATTGAAGAAAGTGCCCGAAGAGGGGAGGTACGACGCGCCGGAAGCTGCCGCGTCGTACTCGCTACAGGCGGAAGGTCGGTTTGCGCTTGCCGAGAAAGGCCGCAATACCTTCCTCACCGTCTTTATTGCTCAGTGACGAGGCGATGCCGCGAGATTCCAGCTCCATTTGAGTTTCCAGGCTTTCATTAAAGGTGCTGATCAAAAGCTGTTTGACGACACCGTGTGCTAGGCGTGGACCGGCGGCCAATTGCGCCGCCAGCTGTTGTGCTTCAGGCATCAGTTTCTCGTCGGGAACTGTGCGCGTAACCAAGCCCCAGTCCAGTGCTTCGGCAGCGGATAAACGGCGATTGGTCAGCATCAATTCTTGCGCGCGGCGTAGTCCGACGATACGGGGCAGAAAATACGAAGCACTCCCGTCTGGACTGGCACCAATGCCGGTGTAAGCAACGGTAAATTTGGCAGATTCAGCGGCCAATACCAAGTCGCCAAAAATCGCCATGCTAAAGCCCGCACCCGCGGCGGCGCCGTTAACCGCAACAATTAAGGGGGCCTTCATGCGCGCAAAGCGCGAAATAGCCGCGTGTAGGTATGCGGTGATTTCTTTGGCCAGTTCGCCGACCTTGTCGCCGGCATCGCCAAAGGCCTGCACATCGCCACCGGCGCAGAAAAATTTGCCCGCCCCCGTTAGAATAACCGCGCGTACGCTCGCAGACTCGTCACAGGCATTGGCGGCTAGCATTAGCTCGCGGGCCATCTCCACAGTCAAAGCGTTAGCCGCGTCGGGTCGGTTGAGGGTGATGGTTGTCACGTCCTGTGTTTCTTGCAGGGTTAAATATTTATAGTTACTCATGCCTGATACAAAGTCTCTGCCTGAAATAATGAAGGCGAGCCTAGAATAGCGACCGGAGAGGGTCAAGCATTGCCCAAGAAAATACTTCTGCTTTCAGCCTATCACGCTGCCAGCCACGACTATTGGCTACAAGGCCTGCTACGAGAACTGCCCGATTACCATTGGACGGTATTGACGCTGCCGCCGCGCCATTTCAATTGGCGTATTCGCGGTAATCCACTGTCGTGGCTGGCGGCCGAATCCGAAACCCTAGCCGCTGATTACGATCTACTGATCGCGACGTCCACGGTTGATCTGGCGACCCTCAAAGGTTTAGTGCCGCGCCTTGCAGCATGCCCTGCGGCGCTGTATTTTCACGAAAACCAGTTTGCCTACCCGCAGTCGCAACAGGCGCCTCAGCGCCGGGTAGAACCACAGATGGTTAACTTGTATTCGGCGCTGGCGGCTGACGAGCTGTGGTTTAACTCGGCCTATAATCGCGACAGTTTTATCGCAGGCGCTCAGGAGTTAATGCATGCATTGCCCGATCATGTGCCAGACCCGCAGTGGATTGCGGCGCTTACGACTAAATCGCAAGTATTACCGGTACCACTGCAAAGCATCGGCGCACTTCAGAGCAGCGAGTCCACCCGTTTGCGGGTCGTCTGGAATCATCGCTGGGAATACGATAAAGGTAGCGGGCATTTGTGTCGGGCGATTGATTTACTCTGTGAACGAGGCATTGAGATTGAACTGAGCCTCTTGGGGCAGCGTTTTCGGCGAAGCCCTGCCGCTATGCAGGATCTGGTAGCGCGCTTGGATGATGGGGGGCACACCGTAAAATTAGTTCACAACCGCTTTGTCGCCGATCGCGATGAATACTTGCACTTGTTGGCCTCTCAGGATGTTGTGCTGTCAACGTCCTTGCATGATTTTCAAGGTCTGGCGGTGATGGAGGCGGTGCAGGCCGGCTGTCTACCACTGGTACCGAGCCGGCTTTGCTATCCCGAATATTTCCCGGCTGACTATCTCTATAGTTCCAGGCCGGAAGATCTTGCGAGCGAGGCGGCTGCAGTGGCGGATACACTTGAGCTGTGGAGTTCAGTCGCGGGCGCTAAGCCGCTGGTGCCGGACCTTGCCACCTTGGAATGGACTGTGTTGAGGGCAAGCTACCAGCGCAGCATTGAGGCCTTGAGCCGGTAACATTTTCCGGTGGGAGTCAGTATCATAGGCGCCTTGATTTATCCCTCGGAGCCGCCCCGTGTCAGAAAAACAACGCGTCCTTACCGGAATCACCACAACCGGCACCCCTCATCTGGGCAATTATGTCGGCGCGATTCGGCCGGCAATCGCCGCCAGTCAATCGGCTGATATTGACTCGTTTTTCTTTCTTGCAGATTATCATGCCCTGATTAAATGTCAGGACCCTGCCTTGGTGAGGCAATCCGCTCGCGAAATTGCCGCGACCTGGCTGGCACTGGGGCTGGATACTCATAACAGCACCTTTTATCGGCAGTCAGATGTGCCGGAAATTACCGAATTGACGTGGATCATTACCTGCGTCACCGCAAAAGGCTTAATGAACCGTTCGCATGCCTATAAGGCCGCTGTGCAGGCCAATGGGTCAGAAGCTCAAGATCGAGACTACGGCATCAACATGGGTCTGTTCAGCTACCCGATCTTGATGGCAGCGGATATTCTTACCTTCAATGCTCACCGCGTGCCAGTGGGCCGGGATCAGATTCAACACATTGAGATGGCCCGCGATATCGGGCAGCGTTTTAATCATCTCTATGGCGAGACCTTTGTGTTGCCGGAGGCAGACATCGATAATGAGGTCGCGATTCTCAATGGCCTCGATGGCCGCAAGATGAGCAAAAGCTACGGCAATACTATTCCGCTGTTCTTAGCCGAGAAGAAGCTCCAAAAAATGATCAACAAGATCAAAACCAATTTGTTGGAGCCGGGCGAACCGAAAGACCCTGACGACTCTACCGTGTTTCAACTGTGGAAGGCCTTTGCCAGCAAGGATCAGACCCAGTGGATGCGTCAGCAATTCGCCGACGGTATTGCCTGGGGCCAGGCCAAGAAAGAATTGTGTGCGCTAATCAACGCAGAAATAGCGACTGCCCGTGACGAGTACGAGCGCTTGCTGGACGATACCGGATTTGTCGATTCAGAGTTGAAGAAAGGCGCAGAGAAAGCGCGCGAGCGCTCGACAAAACTCGTCTCTAAAGTCAAAAATGCGGTCGGCATTCCCGCGCTTTCATAAGGTATTCGCCAGCAGGGCTGGCTCCTGCGCGCTTGAATCATTCACGTAGGAGCTTGCCCAGCAAGCGACGGGCGTAAATTAAAACGTGGCGCTAATACCCATATAGGCGCTGCGCGGTTCACCGACAAAGTAACGGAAGTTACCGAAGGCAAAATCAGCGCGCTCGGCATAGTCCTCGTCGCTCAGATTGATGATGCGCAGCGAGGCCGACAATTGCGGAGTAAGGTCTTGGGTAATCCGCAGATTGACCAAATTGTGGCCTGGATAGCGCGCCGTGTTGGTAGCGTTCAGGAAATGCCCACCGACGTGCACCCACTCCAGTTCAGTTTGAGTTTTGACAAAGGGCTGCCAGCGCAGTTGGGCGCTGCCCATTTGCCGCGGTGCGGTGTCAACTTCATTGCCTTTGACGCCGAGCACATTATTGTCGTATTGGGTTTTCGAGTAGCTGCCCTGAAAACCCAGTGCCAGAGTGCTTAAAATATCCCAATTCAGTTCCAGTTCCAGTCCGCGGCGAAGGGTTTTACCGTTGCTGAAGTTCTGGCGATTGGTGTCCTGCAGAATGATGTTGTCTTTCTGCAGGCGGTAGGTGGTGACGGCTGCGCTGACCTTTGACCAGTTGCCGCGCAAGCCGAGTTCGACGTTGAGAACTTCTTCCGAATCTAGGTTGGTGGTTAGTTGACCTTCCTGCAAACGGTAGAGTTCCGAAGTCTGCGGCGCTCGAAAGCCTTGTGAGAAATGCAAAACGGCGCTGACAGCATCACTCAGGGATTCGCGATAGCCCAGATATCCAGACCAGTTGTGAAAGTTGTCCTTGTCATCAGGGGCGCGCGTATAGCGGCAAGGGCTGTTGCAAGGAGCACCATTTTCGTCGGTGCTGCCGTTGATCATCAGATTATCGTAGTCATAGCGTTGTATTTCGTAGCGAACACCGGCGTTCAGTTCGCGTTCTGCTCTGGGTTCCCAGGTGCCGCCAACAAACCATGCTGCCGTGGTCGAGTCGACTTGATAGTCGTAGTGCTTGCCGCCTGGAAAGCCGGTGCCAAACCGGGTGAAGCTTGGAGTTTTCTGGGTTTGTGTCAGGTAGCCGTCGGTCAGGTCGAGGTCGAATCCGTAGTGCAGGCGTGTGTTGGCTCCCTGATTGCTGAAAAAAGCCGTCTGTACGCCGACACTTTTCTGGCCATTTTCTTCCAAAGGCGTTCCCGGCAGGAAGTGTTGCAGGAAATCCATCTCTGTGTAGCGCAGGTAAGGGGTGACCACAAAGTGGGTATCATTGCTGCCATCGCGCTCCCAGCGGCTGTGAAAACGTGTGCTTTGGCTGTCGCGAAAAGCCTCTGGGTTGGGGTTGGTTTTTTTCAGCTGGTCGTTTTTATAGGCGTCCTGTCCCAGCACAAATCCGGCAGTTTCCTGATTTAGGTTGGTCGCCGTCAGTACGTTTTGACTGTTCCATACGCTGCCCGAATAGTCGTAGCGCAGTGTCATTTTCTGTTGGCCGAAGCCAGAATTTTCCTTGTAGCCGCCATCGTGCGCGCCGTTTGCGCTGACACCGATTCGGTGGCTCGCGTTGCCTTGACTGTGCTCGACTTTAGCTCGGCCATAATCGTGGGGCCCGCCTTCTAGGCTGAGGCGGGTGCTGGGCTCGGCGCTAGGGGCTCGGCTAATAACATTGATCACGCCGTTGAGCGCATTGGATCCATGCACAGCTGTGCCCGGCCCGCGAATGACTTCTATCCGTGCGGCTTGTTCGGTGTTGGCATCAAACAGCTGGTTAACGTTGCAGAAACCGGGAGCGCGCAGCGGAATACCGTCTGCGGCCATATAAAAGGCGCCGCAGCTACCCGCGCCAGTAAGTACACCTGAGCGGATAGCGGTCAGGTGCTCTTGACCATTGCCGCGCGATATCCAGACACCGGGTGCGCGATTCAATAATTCGCTTATATGCGTAGCGGCAAAGTTGTCGATAGTGTCGCCGGATATGACTGAGAGGCTTATGAGTGCGGGCTTGCTTTGTTCGACACGATTGGCCGAAACAATCACAGTTTCCAATTTACTGCTTTCAGCCGCTTGCCCAAGCGAGCTTAGTAATAGGCTGGCCAGCAGGACTGACACAGGTAAAGTATGTCGCATAATAAATTCCAGAATTGTTATCGATTTCACGTCAACCGCCCGGAGCTTGGCGGCGGGTGAGAAGTGTACCACTACAGAATGAAAGTCGGATCTGGTTTGTAGCTGTTTTGCTGTGTAGATTTGCCTAGCCGGGGGATAGCCGAATGTTGGGCGCGGCTGCGAGGTCGCCGGATACGTTGGGCTTAATCCGGCCTACGTGAGCGCTAGCTTAGGCGAGGTGTGTAAGTGGGTAGGCCCAGCGTTTCGGGCGGAAGTGCTCGGGTTGTTTGGGAGGATGACCAAGAGTGCCGGATTCACCAGAGCAGGAGCTATTCTGGCCCTGCGGGCTGCCTCTTAAGGTCTGCGTAGTAGGACATTACGCATGCTTCTCGGAGAAGCCCATGGGACGGAATAGAATGGTACCAGAGGCCGGACTCGAACCGGCACGCTTTTAAAGGCGGGGGATTTTGAATCCCCTGTGTCTACCAATTTCACCACTCTGGCACAGCATGAAACAGCGCGCGATTATAGCAACCTGAGGTTTAGGGTCAAAGGGTTTCGCCGCTAAACTGGAGGGAAGTTTCGTTTTCCGGTAATCTGCGCGCCTGTCTCGACTCCCACAACCCACAATCTATGAATGACTGCAGCCACATTGCATGAAAACCAGCGATTTCTATTTTGATTTGCCTGATGAACTGATCGCCAGCTATCCGGTAGCGCAGCGTGACCAGAGCCGGCTGTTGGTGCTTGATGGGCAATCGGGAGACGTGAGCCATCGCGGCTTTAGCGCTTTGCTGGACTATATCGAGCCGGGCGACCTGATGGTGTTTAACAATACCCGCGTAATTCCCGGCCGGCTCTATGGAAATAAAGAGAGTGGTGGCAAGCTCGAGTTGCTGATCGAGCGTGTAACCGGGGAGCGCACCGCGTTAGCGCATATCCGTTCCAGTAAGTCGCCCAAGCCCGGTAGCCGCCTGTTGTTGGTGAGAGCGCCGGGCGAGGAGCCGAAAGCCTGCTGCACGATGCAGGAGCGGCAGGGGGAATTGTTCGAGCTGGCATTTGATACGCCGATATTGCCGCTGCTCGACGCGATTGGCCATATGCCCTTGCCGCCCTATATAGATCGCGCCGACGAGCGGCTCGACGAAGAGCGCTACCAGACGGTGTACGCGGAAAAGCCCGGCGCTGTGGCGGCGCCGACGGCTGGCCTGCATTTCACCCCAGAGTTATTGCAGACCTTGACCGAAAAAGGTGTGAATTCGGCTTTTGTGACGCTGCATGTGGGGGCGGGCACCTTTCAGCCGGTGCGGGTTGACGATATTCGCGACCACCATATGCACAGCGAGTATCTTGAGGTGAGCGAAAGCGTTTGTGAGGCCGTGCGTGCAACGCGGGCGAGAGGTGCGCGAGTGCTTGCGGTGGGGACAACCTCCGTGCGGAGTCTGGAAACGGCGTCTAGTAGCGGTGAAATCCAACCCTATGCAGGTGAAAGCGCTATTTTCATTTATCCGGGCTACCGTTTTCGCAGTGTTGATATGTTACTGACCAATTTTCACTTACCCGAATCGACCTTGATCATGCTGGTCAGCGCTTTTGCTGGTCGGGATAATGTTTTGGGTGCCTATGCCCAAGCGATTGCCGAACGCTATCGTTTTTTTAGTTATGGGGACGCCATGCTGGTGTTGCCTCAAACGCAGGAGTCTTAAGCGGTGCCTACACGCCAATGTGCCATGCAGTTCACGGTAGCCAGCACGGACGGTCAGGCCCGCCGTGGCGAGTTAACTTTTCCTCGAGGCAAAGTGCAGACACCGGCTTTTATGCCTGTTGGTACCTACGGTACCGTTAAGGGCATGCTGCCGCGCGATATCCATGAAATTGGTGCGGAAATCATTCTCGGGAATACCTTTCACCTCATGTTACGCCCCGGTACAGAGGTCGTAAAAGCACACGGCGATTTGCACGATTTTACCGGCTGGCAGGGGCCTATTCTTACCGATTCCGGCGGCTTTCAGGTGTGGAGTCTGGGCAAGCTCAGAAAGATTACCGAAGAGGGAGTACGTTTCCAGTCGCCGATCGATGGCAGCCCCGTTTACCTTGACCCCGAAACCTCCATTGGCGTGCAACACGACTTGGGCGCGGACATTGTCATGATTTTTGACGAATGTACGCCGTACCCGGCTACAGAGCAGCAGGCGCGCGATTCCATGGAACTGTCCCAGCGTTGGGCTGCGCGCAGTCGTGCGGCGCACGGCGATCATCCTTCTGCGCTATTCGGTATTGTGCAGGGCGGCATGTTTCCGACATTGCGCACCGACTCGCTTAATGCCCTAGTGGGTATTGGCTTTGACGGTTACGCCATCGGCGGCCTGTCCGTGGGCGAGCCCAAAGACGATATGCTTAATGTGCTTGATCATTTGGCGAGTACGATGCCAGCGGACAAGCCGCGTTATTTGATGGGCGTTGGCAAGCCGGAGGATATTCTGGAAGCAGTGCGGCGGGGCGTGGATATGTTTGATTGCGTGATGCCAACCCGTAATGCCCGCAACGGTCATCTGTTTACGTCGGGCGGTGTCGTTAAAATTCGCAACGCACGTCACCGACACAACACCGCTGCGCTAGATGAAAGTTGCGATTGTTATACCTGCAAAAACTTTAGCCGCGCTTATTTACACCACTTGGATCGCTGTAAGGAAATTCTTGGGGCGCAGCTCAACACCATTCACAATTTGAGGTTTTACCAGAACCATATGACGGCAATCCGTGCTGCCATTGAAGCCGGTGAGCTGGACAGCTTTGCGGACCGCTTTTACGAAAGCCAGAAGTCCGAAAGCCAGCAGAGTGAAGAGCCGTGTACAAGTTAATTGTATTTGTCCCTGAATCTCACACGGAGGCCGTAAAAACAGCTTTATTTGACGCTGGTGCCGGCCGGCTGGGCGATTACGACAGCTGTGCTTGGCAGACTCTTGGCACAGGGCAGTTTAGGCCCTTGGCGGGTAGCCGTCCTTTTTTGGGCAAACAAGATGAAGTGGAATCGGTCGCTGAATACCGTATAGAAATGCTGTGCGCCGCCGCCTGCCTGAAGCCGGTGGTGGCGGCGCTGCGAGCATCGCACCCCTATGAAGAGCCAGCCTTTGAGCTTATTCAGCTGGTGGACATCGATGTCTGACACGCCCCTGATCAAACAAATTAGACGCGGCATGAGCCAATATCAGGCCCAAACGATAGTCGGCGAGTATCCCGAGGCGGCGGTTGTCGTGGCCATTAGCAATGGGGCGAAACCGGGAGTGTTACTCACCCAGCGCTCACCGCATTTGAGTTTACATGCCGGCGAAATCGCCTTTCCGGGTGGCAAGCAGGACGAGGACGACCACAGCTTGCTGCACACCGCCGTGCGTGAGATGGAGGAAGAGGTTGGCGTGCCCGCGCTGCAGTTCGAATCCTTTGGTACTCTGCATCAGCGCATCACCCGCACCCAAATTCGGGTAACGCCTTATCTTGGTATTTTACCGGCGGATATACCGCTTACGATTAATCTCGGTGAGCTCGATAGCGCATTTTATGTCCCCGTTGAGCAGTTATGCAGCGGCGAATTGTTTTCGGTCGTCAATGTGCTCGACAAGGGCGTGCGCAGACGCGTGGCACGCTTCCAGTTTGGTGATTATGATATTTGGGGTGTAACCGCTATGATTCTGGCAGACGCCATGAATTCACTCTTGGGAGCCAAGCTTCCCATTGATACACAGCTTTAGGAGAGCGTATGATTTTCAGTCTTGACGAGCTGCAGGTACAGTGCATCGGCGATGACCAGTTTATCGCCCACAACGCAACAGTCATTGGCGCGGTGACGCTAAACGAGTTGGTTAGCGTCTGGTATAACGTGGTTATTCGCGGCGACGCGGAGAAAATTTCCATTGGCGCGCGCAGTAATATTCAGGATGGATCGGTGCTGCACGCAGACCCCGGCTTTCCGCTAGAAATAGGCGAAGACGTAACGGTTGGCCACAAGGCCATGTTGCACGGCTGCACGGTGGGTGATGGCAGCCTGATTGGCATTAACGCCGTGGTGCTCAACGGCGCAAAAATTGGTAAGGGCTGCCTTATTGGGGCTAACGCGCTGGTGACGGAGGGAACCGAGATTCCGGACGGTTCGATGGTGCTGGGCGCTCCTGCCAAGATTAAGCGCAGCTTGTCCGACGACGAGCAAGCGGCATTGAAACTCTCGGCTGCTCACTATGTTGAAAACGGTCAGCGTTTTCGCAAGGGTTTAAAGGCGGAGCCATGACGGATACGGTTCAATCACCCTGTGTTTCAGTGTGCGCGTTGGATGAAGCCGACCTGTGTACTGGCTGCTTCCGTACCCTACGTGAGATTAGTGACTGGTCGGAATATTCCAATCAAAAAAAGCGTGAGGTTGTGACTGAGGCGCGCGAACGAATGGTTGAGTACTTTCAACTCGGTTGAACAACTCGGTTGAATGGCGGTCGAGGTGTTTAGTCGTCTGGTAGTGTGAAAGAGGCGCGCCCGCTTTTTGGTTTATCACTGGATGTTTGTTCTTTCTGTCCTTCGATAGACACTAGCTCGAGTGCAAGTGTGGAATCTTTCAAGATGGTATCGACTGCAGGTTCGGGCTTTGCTTGCGCTTGCTTCTCAGGCCCGGGTTCGGCTTTTTCCCCCTCACTCTCGGCGGCGCCGTTTAGCCAATCGGGAGCGTCACCGGCTTTATTTTCTTCCAGCGGAACCAGCTCAAGGGCAGCATTTTTTATGCTTTTTAGGTAGTTGGATGTCACTACGGGCGCATCACTGATGTTGTCTTCTGGCAAAAAGGCTTTAAAAAATCCACGCATTTCTACCAACTGATCCTCCTGTAGCAGGGGTACCAGCGTCGAGTACATGTCCAGTAATGTGATGGCATTTTTGACTGAGTCGGATCGAGTAGCGTTTTGCAGGCGGCTGGCGATCGCTTTGTTCATAACGCCCAGTTCCGCGTAGAGATCGATCAGTCCTTGAAACTCGATCCGCCCCCCCTGCGAAGTCGTGCTGCGAAAGTATTGCCCTAATAGATACATGCCCGTGACCCGAAATATATTTTCTTCCTCGGAGGCCAGTGGCAAGTGGAAGCGCGCAAGCGGACGCATGTGGTCTGTTTTGGGACAGCCGCTGGCCGGGAAGACCAGCTCCAGCATCGATGCAATGGCGCGCTGCAGGGCCGTTTTTTGGATGACGCGCCGTTCGTCAGTGATGATTTCCATCTCGACAATATCGATGGAGGTGGTGTTGTGAAAGCGATCGACAAAGTCGTGTAGTCGCAGGGCGACCGGGCAATAGGGGTGTTCTTTACTATCGAGCGGGCAGTGGGAACATTTTTTGTGGTCCAGCTCGGCCCAGGCGGGAAGATTTTCAGGTGCGGGATTGCGCAGCTCAAAACTGTCGGCGTCGAGTTGGAAATCAAACTGCTCTATTTTCTCGGGCAGCGTGATTTTATAGGTAATGCTAACGGAATCCATTGAGGGTCACGTGGCAGCGCTCGTTAGTGCAATAAAAGAACAGTTTGTCCAGTCTACCTGCTCTTTATGGTTTTGTAATGGCTCAATATCGCATTATCGGTAACGAACTACTTTACATCTCGGTAGCTAGAACTGCCGCCGGTCGGTGATGCCGCGCTAATCCTTCTTTTTCTTTTTTGGCTTTTTGAGGGACGTGGCGCGCACGCTTTTGATCAGGTTGTCTTTGGTTTCGGTGATCTCAAAAAAGTATTTGCCCAAACGTACGCAGGCCAAACCATCGGGAAAGGATTCCAGGTGTTCCAGTAGCAAGCCGTTGAGCGTTTTGGGGCCGTCGGTGGGCAATTCCCAGCTGGTGGCGCGGTTGATGTCGCGAATGGTCGCCGTGCCGTCCAGAATGTGACTGCCGTCTTTCTGCGGAATGATATCTTGGTTGTTGTCTTCGATCAGGTTGGACGTAAACTCACCGACGATTTCCTCCAACAAGTCTTCCAGCGTCACAATGCCCTGCACGACGCCGTATTCGTCGACAACAACGCCTTGGCGATGCTTTTGTTTCTGGAAGTTAAACAATTGGGTGTGGAGCGGCGTACTCTCGGGGACAAAGTAAGGGTCTTTCACTGTTTTCATGAGCAGGTCGAGTTTGACCTGTCCGCGCTCATCGATGCTGGAGATCACATCGCGCTGGTGAAGTATACCGACAATATTGTTGATGTCTTCACGATAGACCGGCATGCGGGTAAATTCAGATTGTTGAAGTCGGCGCAATATGGTTTGCACATCATTGTCGAGATCAATGCCATAGACTTCGTTGCGCGGGATCATAATGTCATCCACGGTGACCTGTTCAAGATCGAGGATGTTCATCAGCATGCCTTGGTGACGCTTGGGAATCATATGCCCCGCTTCGCCGACGATGGTGCGCAGCTCGTCCATGCTCAAATTTTCAGTATTGTTATTGGCCTCAAAACCAGTGAAGCGCAAAAAGAAGTGAATGATTCGGTTGACGACCCAAATGACCGGGAACAGCACTTTTTTGAGTGGCAGCAAGACGTAGCTGACTTTAAACGCCACCCCTTCGGAGTGATAGGCAGCCACGGTTTTTGGGATGATTTCGGCAAATATCAGAAAAACCAGCGTTAACAAAATGGAGGCAGGAACAACAGCGCTGTCGCCGTAGAGGCGAATCGCTAAAATAGTCGCGGTCGCGGCCGCAAGATTGTTTACCAAATTGTTGCCAATCAGAATAGTGCTGATCAGGCTTTCGGGCTCGTCCAGGAGTTTGGTGGCTTTAATGGCGCCGTGGTTGC
>JBLHMO010000005.1:0-46452 GCA_047622145.1 Paracoccaceae bacterium
AGAATTGGCTAGCGAGGGCGAGGAACCGCTGTGATCAGAAATTTTTTGCTTTCGCTGCTAGCGCTTGTCGGCGGACAGCTATTCTTTGCCCTGACAGTGAGTCTCGGCTTTGTGTCGGGTTCCTTTGCGGACGCGAATATTTCTCTGGACGCGTGGCAAGTATCCGGCTTCGGCGATTGGAAAGAAAAATCCTTTAAAGGTAAAACTCGCTACAAAGCAGGGCTGGAAAACGGCGTTTATTTTCTGTCTGCGAAGGCGAATAATGCGGCCTCAGCCCTGTTCCTCGATCGAAAGATCAATATCAAAAAATCCCCAATACTCAATTGGCGTTGGCGCCTGCAGGAATTCAATGGCGCCAAGAATTATCTAAGCAAGGGCGAGGATGATTTCCCGGCTAGGATTTATGTCGTGGTGCGCGACGGCTTCTTACCCTGGCAGACACTGGCGATAAATTATGTGTGGGCAGAAGGCGAGGTCGGCAAAGCTTTTTGGCCCAATCCCTTCACGGCTAAAGCCATCATGGTGCCCATTGCGCAGGGACGGGACGGTGCCGGTGAGTGGCGTCAGGAAAAGGTCAATATCGTCGCGGATTTTAAGCGACTATTTGATCGAGATATCAGTGCTATTGATGGCGTTGCCATCATGACCGATGCCGACAATTTTGGTGGCGTTTCTGCCGCCGATTACGGCGCTATTTGGTTGTCTGCTGAATAAATTATTGCCCTGAACTCTGTAGCGTATGCAGACGCTAGCCCAGTAGAGATACACTGATCGAAGCAACCGTAAGGCCAAGTACCACGCCTGCCAGAATGTCAGTGGGAAAGTGAACGCCCAGCAGAACCCGAGAGGCTCCAACAAGGCCCGCCCACATCATCAGCGGCGCCGCCATGGCGCCAAAGTGTAGGTAGACCAGTGCCGCTAGCAGCGTTGCCGCCGCAGTATGGCCCGAAGGAAAACTAAATTTGTCATGGGCCGTTATGACACTGGCGAAACTCGGAATTGCGTCGGGTGGCCTTTGGCGCTGAAAGCTGTTTTTCAATATCCAGTAAATGGGCAGTTGGATACTAAAGGCGAGGAGTGTGCACAGTAGCAGCGATTCGCCGGCCTTTCCGCCGACCAAGGCTAACAGGAGTGGCAAAGCTAGCTGTAGATAGCCATCACCGCTGCGTGAGATGAGGCGGGCTGTTTTTGCTAGCGTAATCTGGTGGCGGCTGTTAACACACCAGAGAAATACCCGGGTATCGAACTGGGTGATATTCGTCAGCAGTGGGCAGGGCTGAAACGTTTTGCTTATTGTTATAGTCATTCTTCTCATATCTACGCAGTCTGTAGCATATCGATTGCGATTCTATGACGGTTGCATGACGTATTTGTGACAGGCCACCTGCCTTCAAGCCTGCTGCAAATTATGGCTGCTAATTATTTTCGATGACCAGCACACTGCCGGTAAATCGCCTTGGCTGGGCTGTTTCAATGGCCTGTAATTCGGCGTAGTGCAGATCAACACAGCGTTCGGCGATGTCGGTAAAGGGAGGACGTTGCGGATCGGTAAGAATAATGCGTTTCACGCCCGCTGTTATTGCCCGTTCTATAAGCTGATAAACAGTCTCGGCTAATTCGTCCCAGAAACAAATGTCGGCACCGATAAGAACGTCGAAGGCAGCCAGCTCGTCTTCGGTGATCTCCTCAAATCGTTTTATCTGGGTCTCGATAGTCACCGCGTTGTGTTGGGCTAGCAGATTTAAAAAAGGGAATACCGCAGGGTCCGCGTCTACCGCGGTTACCGAGGCGCCGAATGTTTTTGCGCAGTAAATACCTTCCAGCCCCCAGCCGCAGCCGATATCCATGACCTTGCAGCCAGCGTCCAGCGGGTTCTCTTGCAAATACTCCATAAGCAGATAACAAGAGCCCCACAATTTGTTGCCGTGCAGGGAAGGTTCGGACTGTTCATTTTTCAGGCGGCGTAGATCGTGGTGACGACTAGTCAGGCTGATAATGCCGTAGGCTTCGCGACTGTGCATGGAGCTACTCATATCCAACATTCTCGTCATAGGGTGCTGAGCTCGGCGTTGCTTCAACTTCTTGCGTATTCAGGAGTATTACGCATGCACAAAACAGCATTGGTCATTGGCGGTGCCGGGCCGACCGGACAGTTCATTGTTAACAGTATCTTGGAGCGCGGCTACAAGCTTGCCATTTTACATGCCGGCAATCACCAAGTCGCAGAAATTCCCCCCAAAGGCCTGCCCGTGCCGACGAAGAAGTACTCACGCTGGGGCGGGTGGTTGAGCATCTAGGCTCGGCTTTGGGCTACACTTGGGATATCGCGGATTTGCCGTGGGCGGCGCCAGCGTTCAAATTCTGAAGTCGAATAAACGGTAAACAGGAATACAATGAAAAGTCAGTACGACGTTCTGGTCATTGGCAGCGGTCCGGCGGGTGAGAGCGCCGCCCTAAACGCAATGAAGCATGGTCAGCACGTCGCTATCGTCGAGCAGAAAAGCGGGGTGGGCGGTGCCTGCACCCATCAGGGCACAATTCCCTCCAAGGCGCTACGCCATAACGTGCGCCAATTAATGCGTTTTAATCGCAATCCGATTTTTCGTGATTTGGGCGATCCGCTGACCTTAAGTTTTCCGAGAGTACTGGGCGCGGCGGACGAAGTCATTAGCAAGCAAGTGGCCATGCGCAGCAAGTTTTACCAACGCAACCGTATTGAGGTAATTGAGGGTGAGGCACGCTTCCATGATGCTTGCACTCTTATTGTTACCAAGGGTGGACGTGAACGCAGGGTTGCGGCCAATCAAATTGTGATTGCCACGGGTTCGCGTCCCTACCACCCAGACAATATCGATTTCACTCATGCACGCATCTATGACAGTGATTCGATACTGGCTATGCAGCATACGCCGCGCAAAATTATTATTTATGGGGCCGGTGTGATCGGCTGTGAATACGCCTCAATTTTTTCCGGCCTTGGCATTAAGGTTGAGCTTATTAATACCCGCGACCGCCTATTGGAATTTCTCGATGATGAGATATCCGATGCTTTGAGTTACCACCTTCGGCATATGGGGGTGATGATTCGGCACCGCGAAGCGTACAGTGCGGTTATTGTCGGCGATAGCGGCGTAGAAATTCAACTCGAGTCAGGCAAGCAGCTGCGTGGCGATGCCCTGTTATGGTGTAACGGCCGTACCGGGAATACCAACACCTTGGCATTGGAGGTGATGGGTCTTCAGGCCGATCATCGCGGCCAATTGGATGTGGACCAGCATTATGAAACGTCTGTTGCCGGCGTCTTTGCCGCAGGAGATGTTATCGGCTGGCCCAGCCTGGCTAGCGCGGCCTATGATCAGGGGCGTTCCGCCGCGGCCTCGGCGCGCGGTAAAGAGTACTGCCGTTTTGTTGACGATGTGCCGACCGGGATTTATACCCTGCCGGAAATCAGCTCTATCGGTAAAACCGAACGTGAGCTGACCGCAGCGAAAATTCCTTATGAGGTCGGGCGCGCCATGTTTAAAGATACGGCGCGGGCGCAGATCAGTGGCGAAACTGTGGGCATGTTAAAGATCCTCTTTCATGTTGAGACTCTGGAGATTTTGGGTATTCACTGCTTTGGTGCCGAGGCCTCAGAAATTGTGCATATAGGCCAAGCCATTATGAAACAGAAGGGCGAGGGCAATTCACTACGTTACTTTATAACAACAACATTTAATTACCCGACCATGGCCGAAGCGTATAGAACAGCTGCTTTAAATGGAGTTAATCGGCTCTCGGGAACCCTTGATTGACTGGAGAATCCCGAGGCTAACATTACAACTTTTTCGCTATTGGTCTTGACTCATTTGTGTTGGCGGATATAAAGTATTTCTCAATTGAGATGGATTTTCAATTGGCACAATAAAAAGGGATTTTGTTATGTGTATCGCTCACCTCATTTTCGACTCACGTTCACCCCCTCGTATTCTTTATGTGCTTACTGTAAATAGCGCAGGACTGTTGTCAGTTTTTTATGGGTGTCTCAGGGATGAGAGTTAAGGCGAAGGATCGTCTCACCCACCTTTACATGCTTCATGCGGGTGTTATTAAGTTAGACAGCCCGTACAGGATACTTCTTTAGTTGAGTGCCATTTGTATCGGTGTTTGGCTTTGGGCATACCGGTCCCGCCTCCGGACAACGGGTCTACGGCAAGGTCATACAAGCCTGCGCGGGCTTAGCGTTTAATCAGGCCAACTTTGAGGCGGGTAAGCCGGTGCCGGTGTTGCGGCAATGGAAGCGGAAGACGTTCCCTGTGCACAGGCCTTGGCCTTGGAAGAGTTGCCGGACGATCCCCAGATACCCGCTAATCAAAGCTTGGTTTCCTACACGCATCCTGTGTCAGGGGAATTGCGGGAGCCCCGCGCTGCGGCCCGCTTTGTAGCCTCCGAATTTGAAACGCCACTGCCTGCTGCCGCCTTGGGCAAGCACAGCGACGAGATACTTGAGGGAATTGGTTTGGGAGAGGGGAATCGCATCCCTGCGATCAATAGCCATTGTTGCCTAAGGTACGACAATATTTAGTTGACAGTTTTGAAAGTTAAGCATAAATAAGCGCTGACGATAGCCCTTACCGGCGAGTCGTTATTTCAGGTTTTTTCTATCGCAATATAGAGGAGTGGTAGTTATGGCGAAGAGCCTGTCTGACGCGGCAACTGACGACTACGAAGATAGTTTTGAAGACGACGCAGCAGCAAAGGACTATAGCGCAGTCATAGGCGGGCGCGACAGCAGCATCCGGCGGCGAATTGAGGAGCGGATGGAGCGCCGCCGGCTGATGGAGGATTTGGGTTTGGGGGAGGGTAAATTTGATTTTTGAGGCACTCTTACTCGCCAGAAGTTGACATAAATTGTCAATTTTTGGCGGCAATTGTCACATGGCGCAAATATAAGCACTCAGTGCGCAGGGGAAATTTTTGTAACATATTGTTTTTTAATCGTTTATTTTTATAGCTGGTAGTTGGCATATTCTCTGCTTATTACTTTTGTGCTCAAGACTGTTACCGCATGCCGGTAGCTGTATGGAAAATAATATGATCTGGAGATTATTATGAAAAAAGTACAACAAGGTTTTACACTGATCGAACTGATGATCGTTGTTGCGATTATCGGTATTCTTGCTGCGGTTGCACTGCCTGCATACCAAGATTACACGGCGCGTAGTCGCGTGTCAGAAGGCTTGATTTTGGCAAGTGAGGCGAAGCAAATCGTATTGGATAACGCGTCGAATGTTACGCCTGCTGCGAACGGTGGGTTGGGCGCTGGTTATTCTACTAGTGCTGCAGCTGGTGTGGCCACTAGCCCTTGTGCGGCCGCAGGCAGCTGTATTCAAACTATTGGTGACAATGGTGCCACTGCAAGCACTTCCCAGAATGTTTTGACTGTCACTATCACTACAGCGACTGGTGTCGTTGACGTAGCACTGTCGAATCGTGTTTCCGCTGCTGCTTCGAACACCCTCACTATAGTGCCAACCTCTAATGGTGCCGCCTTGGCAGCTGGTACTCGTCCGACCGGAGCAGTGATCTGGAGTTGTTTCGCCGCAGGCAAAACTAATGCACCGGCTTCAGCAACGTTGCCGGGCAATTTGGCTCCTGCTGAGTGTCGTGCGTAAATTATTTTACTTAATGTTTGATAAGGCCTCTTCGGAGGCCTTTTTTTTCGCTCCGGAGCCTTATGAAATACATAATAATGTGCAAACTCAAGGCGAGCTTTGTACATGGTTTGATCACTATTTTAGTCGCCGCGGTCACTGCGTGTGTTGTTTACTTACTTTGGTATCCTGGTGAATTTGCCAATATGGTGGGTGGCACGGAATTATATTGGCTAGTGCTAGCGGTAGAAGTCTGTTTGGGACCGTTGATGTCGCTGGTAATTTTCAATCCAAAAAAACCGCGTGCCGAACTGATTCGAGACTACTGTGTGATCGCGCTAATTCAGTTAACTGCGCTAGGCTATGGGCTTCATACGGTAATGATTTCGAGGCCCGTTTTTTTGGTGTTTGTTAAGGATAGGATTGAGGTCGTGTCTGCCGTTGAATTGTCTACAGACGATTTGGCAACTGCTAAGGATGAAATGTTCCAACGATTGTCGTGGTTTGGCCCTGTGTCGGTATGTACCGAGAGTCCTGTTGATCCGAAGGAGAGGTCAGACATATTGCTGTCCGCATTGCATGGTAAAGATATCGAATTAATGCCCGCGTATTATCGGTCTTGTGCGAAAGCCGAAGTTTATGAGAAAGCGTACACAAAAGAACAATTGTTTTCGCTTACTGAAACGCTACCCGAAAAATTGCCAAAGAACGTTCGGCAGTGGGAGTTTAGGTGGTTGCCGGTTAAGACTCGGTTTGGCGCATGGATCGCTTTGTACCCATCGGATCGCAATTTTGAACCTTTTTACCTTGAGGTTGATCCATTTGCGATCGAAGAAAATAGAGGGTGATTTCGGATTATGGGGCCGGCCGTCGGCGTTAGCTACGGAGGTAACCTGTCTAGAATCGTTGTTATGCGGTAGCCTCTAATTTCTCATCACTTGAAAATTCGAAGCTACTAGGATTCTGAGTGATTCGTGTGGTTTTGATGTAAGCGTATTTCGTCCCCCTCACTTTATTGGTACATTGTAAGGTGGTAGTTCGTGGCGTGCCGCGCGTGAAAATTTTCTTTGTTATAGGCATTCAGGCCGAGCAGTTGAGCTTAATGTTGGGTTGCGTCCAATTTAACAATGCCCTTTCATTGGCGCTCGCCGAGACGATCACCGAACTCGCTCATGGCTGGTTTCTATCTGTGATAATTTTATTGATGCTGGCTACCTCGCCAGGCCGATCTTTTTTTACTTTGAGTTTCGCTGGGATATTCAGCATCCTCTTAAGGAAATTATCCGGTGGGTGCGCAATAGGCGCAGCTAACAATGCACAGGCAGCCAGATTTATAAGTTGCTTAGTGCTCGATTAATCGCATCGACAAATCCAGCGCTTTGCAGTCTTTAGTTAATTTGCCTAGCGAGATAAAGTCGACGCCGGTTGCAGCATTTTGTTGAAGATTTTCGATAGAAATTCCGCCCGACGCCTCCAGCTTTGTTCCGTCCCGGTTTAGTGCTACTGCCCTCACAGTATCCGCAACACTGAAATTATCCAACATGATTATGTCAGCCCCACCCTCCAGTGCCTCATCAAACTGCTCCATATCTTCAACTTCAACTTCTACCGGTTTGCCGGGCGCAATCTTGCGCGCTGCAGATATCGCTTCTGCGATACCCCCGCAAGCAGCAATGTGGTTTTCCTTTATAAGGAAAGCATCAAAAAGCCCAATGCGGTGGTTATAACAGCCACCACAGGTCACAGCATACTTTTGCGCAGTACGCAGCCCGGGGATGGTTTTGCGGGTATCCAGCAGCTTTACACTCGTACCTTCAACGAGATCTGCATATTGACGGCAAATCGTCGCGGTGCCAGACAGTAGCTGCAGGAAATTCAGCGCAGTACGTTCGCCAGTCAGCAGGCTGCGAGCTGGCCCGGAAAGGGTGAAGAGGGTCTGATTTTCTGATACGCGGTCGCCGTCTTTGACCAGCCATTCGACTTCTACGCTTAAATCCAGCTGAGCAAAGACCTCATTGACCCAAGCTTGGCCGCAAATGATAGCATTTTCCCTGCTGATCACTTTTGCTTTGGCATGATTACCTGCAGGCACGAGCAGGGCAGTGATATCGCCATCACCGATATCCTCATGAAGTGCGGCTTTTACCGCAGATTTGATATCTTGTGTAAGTTGCTGCTCGTTCAAAATATTATTCCTTTTGGGAGGCGAAATTTTAGCAGTATCTTGGAGGCGAAAACAGTGGAGGGCGCGATGCGGGCTAAGTGTCGCTTTGGTAGCGATAAGTACAACTACCAGTGCCCCCTGCAGCGCTCGTGCCGTATAACTGTATGTACTCGGTATTTTGTGTAAATTTCTGAGTTATCAGCGGTTTATAGTAACTGCGTCACAACTCGTATAGCGCTGATGTGGCAAACATCCCAATATGGCACTTAGTTGACCTACGGCGAGGTCTTGACTACGCTGCACAGGCGGCCTCTTTGACTTGCTGGGTAGCAGTATGGGCACGATTTACGGAGGCGTTTGAGTTGCAATATGTTGACCGACAAGAGTTACGAGTAACCACCGCAGTGTGCAGTGATGAGACGTAGTAATGAGCAGTGACAAAAAGGTAGTTAACATCAGACCCTCTACCCTTTCCTCGGGACGGCAGTTGCCGTCTGTGCTCGACAGTATTTACAGTCGGGGTTGCCAGTATCTTGCTGACCATGTTCAAAAGTTGCTGGATAAAGCAGATGATGCGCTGTTTGAGCTTGCTGATCGGGCGTTAAACGCTGGCGAGCAGAACCTTTATTTCGAAGCGATGCGCGAAATTCGCGTGCATCGCCGGCGCCTTGAAGAAGAATTTCGCTCGCAATTATTAAGTCCCTTTCATGCATTGTTGGGAGCTGATAAGCAATCAGGCAGCTCAGTTTTGCCGCTCGAACTGCTTGATTATGACGACATGGAAGAACAGGTCGCTGTTGAGAGTATGGCGAGCAAGGCGAGCAAGCACTTTACCCCGCGGCTTGCGGCACTGGCGCGAAGCTTGGAGGCGTGGTCCGAAGCTAATGGAACGCCGCTTATCTTGAGTGAGAATAAGCTTCCCTTGGGTCCCCTGTCAATTTGTGATGCGTTTGCCAAAGCGTCGCGCAATCTTGATATCAGTATCAAACCAAAGCTGGTACTTTTTAAACTGTTTGATCGACACGTCGTGTCGGAATTCGCCGGTTTGTACATCGAATTTGAAGCTATCCTGAAGGCCTCCGGCTTCTATGTGTTAGGGCAGAAATCCAAAGAATCGCCTGCTGGCAATGTGGTCAGCGAAGGTGGTGAACCGCTGCCCGACAGTCAAGGTTTAGAGGGTCAGCCCGTTGGCGCGGATGACTCGGACGAGAGCGGCAACGCCAACCTGTTTGATGTACTCAAGAGTCTACTGGCGCTCTCTAGCGTGGGTGCTCAAGACCAAGCTCAGGGTCAGGGCGCGGCTTCGGACGGTGCAATACAGTTGTCTCGCAGTTCTTTGATGTCAGTGTTACAGGAGTTGCAGGGTAGCCAGTTAGAACGACTAGCGGTGCGTGGGATGCATGGGATGAAAGGCGAGGAATTGACCGCGCTACCGTCCGATCTCGCTGAACGTTTGCGCGGTGTTAGTCGAGAGATCGTTGATGGGGCGGACGAAACGCTGGCACAGCGTGATTTCGACGTCATCAATCTTGTGTCGCTTTTGTTCCAGTATATTCTGGAAGACGAAAGTCTTGCAGGGCCGATGAAGGGCCTGATTGCCCACATGCAGATTCCTGTACTCAAGGCTGCCATGCTGGATAAACGCTTCTTCAGTAAGGAAGGCCACCCCGCGAGATTGATGTTGAATACCATCGCTGATGCTTGCCTTGGCTGGCAATCACAGGGCGATTGCGAAGATGATCCGCTTTATATCGAGGTCGAGAGCCTGGTTAAGCATCTGCTTTCCGCTGCCGATGGTAGTCCCTATGTTTTCCAGGAGGCGCTGGATGATTTTAAGCATTATTTAGAACAGGAGCGCCGCAAGGCGGAAATCGTCACCAAACGAGTGCTGGATGCACATGGCGGCAAAGACGCAGCAAAAATGGCAAGGAATGCTGTTGAAAAACTATTGAAAGACAAACTGGGATCGCAGCCAGTACCCGATGCGCTGCGAGCACTGATGGAGGACGGCTGGAGCAAAGTACTGTACCTGCAATATGTTCAGCAGGGCGAGGATGGCGAGGCGTGGAAGGCTGCTGTTACGCTAGTTGATAATATACTATGGAGCGTTGAGCCTGTGTCTGGCGCTGCGCATCGTCACAAGCTCTTGTCGGAACTGCCTCTCGTGTTGGAACAGCTGCGCAATGGCTTGAACCAAATTGGCTACAATCCCTTTGATCTAAAAGCGCAGCTACAACAACTTGAAGAAGTACATTTGAATCGTCTGAGGAAAGTGGGTGATGCAGTAGCTGAACCTGTAGTCGAGGAGTTGGCTGCCGCAGATGAAGCGGATCATCAGGATATTGATCTTGATCAGTTAGACGCCTCGCTGGCAAAATCACTGGGCGAAATGGAGACTCTTGGCGAGAAAGAGCTGGAAGAAGCCAGTCGTCGGCTGTCGCGCTTGCAGGTAGGTACATGGGTCGAATTCCAGGTGCGCGGCGCAAAATCGCTTCGCTGTCGATTGGCCGCGGTGATTACCAGTACCGGCCGACACATTTTTGTTAACCGCTCAGGTATGAAAGTGGCCGAGCACGAAAAAGACGCCTTGGTGCGTATGCTGGCGACTGATGGACTTGCGTTGCTCGATGACGGCATGCTATTTGATCGTGCATTGGAGTCGGTTATCATTAACCTGCGCGATATGAGGGATAAGCCGATCTAGGTCTGATGCTGGAGGCACATAACGGGCTACTCTATGAGTGGCCCGTTTTTGTTTGTGTGAGTTAAGCTTCGGACTATAGTAATAATCCAAACTCGCAAACCCAATTGGCGACAACCGATGCAAATAATTGACAGCAAGGGCTGGCTGACGGAGTTGGAACGCTGTCCGTCCCCCAATTATGACGAGCGTCCCCAGGATGCGGATATCAGTTTACTGGTTATTCACAATATCAGTTTGCCCTCAGGTCAGTTTGGCGGTGCTCATATACAGGCACTGTTTTGCAATCAGCTCGATTGCAGCTCACATCTGGAATTTGCTGATTTGCGTGGCTTGCGGGTCTCATCGCACCTGTTGATTAATCGCGACGGAGAGCTGTGCCAGTTTGTATCTTTTCTCGATAGAGCCTGGCACGCCGGGGTGTCAGAGTGCCGGGGGCGCTCCAATTGTAATGATTTTAGTATTGGCATTGAGCTGGAGGGTACCGATGAACTACCTTACACCGACAGACAGTACAAAAGCCTAGGTGGCGTGACAAAAACACTGCAAACCCATTATCCTCAGCTCGCAAACGAGGGAATCGTCGGTCACAGCGACATTGCACCGGGCCGCAAGACTGATCCAGGCGATGCTTTTGACTGGCGTCGCTATAGAAAATTATTAGGCTGAACTATGGAATTTTTAGCGGTTATTACGGTTCTCGTGGCTATGCAGGTTTGGGGCAACGGTGGGGTGGTGCAGCGCGATACGTGGCTGGACGATCTGTACCTGCGATTAAAAGGTATTGCTAATCCACGGCTGCGCCTGGCGGCATTAATCGTTTTGCCGGTGCTTCTCGTCTTGGTAGTGCAGGGTATCTTGGCGGGAGTGATATGGGGTATTCCGCTGCTGTTGTTTTATATTGCCGTTTTGCTATACAGCCTCGGGCGCGGTGATTTCAGTATGCAGTTGAATCTCTACTACGAAGCGTGGGATCGCGGTGATCTTGTGGCGGCTTATGAGCTGGCTCAGCAACTCGAAGAATTTGATTCATCGGTGGCGCTTGGTAATGCCAGAGACTTGCACGACAACGTCCGAGCGGCAATATTTTATCAGGGCTTCGAGCGCTGGTTTGCAGTGGTATTCTGGTTTGTGATTCTTGGCCCGGCAGCTGCGCTGGCCTATCGACTATTCAAGATGATTTCCCAAAAGCCTGAAACCAGCGAAGACGAGCAATCTATTCTCGACAACGCTGTCTATTTTGTGGAATGGCTACCGGTACGCCTACTCAGCTTCACATTTGCGCTGGCCGGAAATTTCGAGCGCTGTATCGGCGCCTGCCGTGAGCAGATGCTGGAGCAACGTTCGGCAGTCAGCCTGCTGGATAGCTGCGGACGACTGGCGATTTCGGACCCAATACCTGAGCACGGCGATGAGGACGGGTTTCCGGAGCAGGCATCGAAGGAGCTTCATTCCTCACAGCAGCTTCTGTATCGCAGTGTGCTTTGTTGGGTAACAGTGCTGGCCGCGATCCAATTGATTTAGTCGAGGCATAGCTAAATTGCAGCCCGGATAAATACCCATGCGTATTGGAGTAGATCTTGGTGGAACCAAGATAGAGGCCATTGTGATGTCAGACGACGGCGAGATTCTTATCCGCCGTCGCATCCCCTGTCCGCCTCATAGCTACGAAGCTATTGTTGGCGCTATTGCCGAACTGGTCGTCGCCCTTGAAACAGAGTTTGGTGAGCACTGTCGTGTAGGTGTGGGTACACCCGGCGCGCCCTCGCTGGCCAGCGGGCTGATGAAAAATTGTAATAGTACCCAGCTTAACGACAAACCCTTACTTCGTGATTTGGAACGGCGTCTTGATCGCGATATTCGTATGGCAAACGACGCCAACTGCTTTGCCCTGTCGGAAGCAATTGACGGTGCCGGCGCGCAGGGAAGTACCGTTTTCGGTGTGATACTGGGCACAGGTGTTGGCGGTGGCTTGGTTGTGAATCGTCAGCTACTGACTGGGCGCAATGCGATTGCGGGTGAATGGGGACATATACCCATGCCCGGTGCCTCCGAGCAGCGCCCCTGCTACTGCGGCAAATTCGATTGCGTGGAAACCTATCTTTGCGGCGGCGCTCTGCTGCAGTCGGCTCAACGATCAATGCCCGAGCTAAGTGATAATAGAGAGTTGGCCCGCTGGGCTGCGGCGGGTAACGCTGATGCGACATTCGTTATGAGTGCTTATTGCAAACAGTTGGCGTCAGCACTGGCGGTCTTGGTGAATATTGTCGACCCAGATGTCATCGTGCTGGGTGGTGGCGTATCAAATATTGATGCGCTTTATACAATGCTGCCGGCGTTGATGCCGGCGGCCGTTTTCGGCAATGACTATCGAACCGACATCGTGGCTGCGCGCTACGGCGACTCCAGCGGTGTTAGAGGCGCTGCCTGGTTATGGCCGAGTCGTTCGCTGTAATCAGGTTTCTTTCGGCGTAGCGGGCTGCCACAGCACCTCTTGACCGCCGTCCCTGCGCGCGATGACTCTTGACATCACAAACAGCAAATCAGATAGGCGGTTGAGATACTGGCGGGCAGGAGCGTTCACAGCATCGACTTTATGCAGACTGACAATGCAGCGTTCGGCGCGGCGACACACAACTCTGGCCATATGGCACTGGGCGGCGGCTACGTTCCCACCGGGCAAAATAAAGTTTTTTAGTGGTGGCAGGTCTTCGTTAAGCGTATCTAGCTCGGATTCCAGCGTCGTGATGCGGTCGTCGCTGATCATCTGATAGCCGGGTACGGCGAGTTCGCCACCCAGATCAAACAAGTCGTGCTGAATGCGAGACAGCAAGGGGTGCAGCGTATCTGCATCGGGGAGCGACGTGACTAACAGGCCGATATGACAATTAGCTTCGTCAATCGCGCCAATGGCTTCCATCCGCGGAGCATCTTTTTCAATTCGGGATCCATCACCCAATCCGGTGGTACCATCATCTCCGGTTCGAGTATAAATTTTAGATAGTCGGTGTCCCATAATGACCTCGTTTCAGTGAGTCCTGTAGAATGCGTCAGCACAGTTTAACGCAAGTGGCACCATTGATGGTGTGAGGTAGGCCGGTGATAGAATTTTTTTTAGGCGGGGCGCGTTCTGGCAAGAGCCTTCTTGCCGAGAAGTGTGCATACGATAGTGATATGGAACTGGTCTATATTGCGACCGCCGAAAGGCGAGACCGGGAAATGGCCGAGCGTATTTCCCACCACCAACGGCAGCGCGCTGGTGCTTGGGCTACTGTCGAGGAGAGCCTGCAACTGGTCGCGGCCTTGCAGCGTGAATGTCGGCATAATCGCTGTGTGTTGGTAGATTGCCTTACCCTGTGGCTAAGTAATTGGCTGGAGCATGATCCTGCGGCTTGGCCGCAGGTGCAATCCGATTTGCTGGCACTGTTGCCAAGCTTGGAAGGCAAGATCATTTTTGTGAGCAATGAAGTGGGTCAGGGCGTTGTGCCCGTGAATGCCTTGGCGCGGAATTTCGTCGATGAAAGCGGCCGTCTGCATCAGGCTTTAGCGGCAGTGAGTGACAGAGTCTATTTTGTAATGGCGGGAATTCCGCAAGTCATCAAGGAGAATTAAAGGTGGAGAAAAAGTGGTACTTGGAAGAGGCCCCGGCACCTGATAAGGATATTATCTCGCAGGCGAAAATCCGACAGGACAACTTGACCAAGCCCAAGGGCTCACTCGGACGACTTGAAGACGTTGCAATACAGTTAGCGGGAAACCAACGAACGTTGATACCGAAAATTGAAAAACCGGGCATTGTTGTTTTTGCCGGCGATCACGGGGTTGTTTCCGAAGGGGTGTCGGCCTACCCGCAGTCTGTCACCGCTGAAATGGTGCGAAATTTTTCCGCAGGTGGCGCGGCAATTACCGTGCTGGCTAGAACGATGGGCATTCCTTTTCGTGTCATGAATATGGGCACGGTGGAAGCACTGGAAGAGTTGCCCAATGTCGAAGATCGCCGTGTGGGTTGGGGAACGCAGAATATATGTACTGCACCTGCCATGGATGAGCGTCAATTTGAAAAATGTATGCTCGCGGGTGCGGAAGCCGTCGATAGCGCTGGCGATATCGACGTCTTTATCGGTGGCGAAATGGGCATTGGTAACAGCACGATTGCTGCGACTCTAGCCGTTGCGCATACCAAGCTCGCAGCCCAGGCGATGGTCGGGCGTGGCACTGGCATTTCCGACCAGGGCTTGGCAAAAAAAGCGGCGGTTGTGACAAGAGCCTTGTCGAAACACCTGCCGCATATGCGTGAGGGCGCTGATTACCTGCGCCGTATTGGTGGCTTTGAGGTCAACGCGCTGGCAGCGGCCTATATTCGTTCAGCCCAAAAAGGCATAGCGGTGCTGGTAGATGGTTATATTTGCACTGCTGCGGCGATGGCGGCGGTGCGAGTGAATCCGAGTATTCGACCGTGGTTGTTTTTCTCCCATTGTTCAGCGGAACCCGGCCATGAAAAACTGCTTATAAAGTTGGACGCCCAGCCCTTGCTGTCGTTGGACATGCGCTTAGGCGAAGGTACTGGCGCCGCCCTGGCACTGCCCATTATGCAGGCGGCCTGTGCGCTGCACCGCGACATGGCGAGTTTTGACGAAGCGGGAGTGAGCCGCGGTGGCTGATTTCTCGGTAACGACCATTGATTTACTGCGCCACGGTGCCTGCCAAGGGGGCGAGATTTTTCGGGGTAGTACGGATGTTGCCCTCAGCGACAAAGGCTGGCAGCAAATGCGCGCTACGGTCAGCGAGCTGAATGGCTGGTCGCGCATCGTTTGTTCGGATCTGAAACGCTGCCACGAGTTTGCACGCGAGTTAGCTGTCGAACGCGATACCTTGCTGGAAGCCGACAGCCGCTTTCGCGAAATTCATTTCGGCGACTGGGAAGGTCAGTTGATCAGCGATATTAGGGAACAGTACCCCGGTGAATGGCGCGCATTTTTTAGCAAGCCCTCGCAGGCAACCACACCCAACGGCGAGGCGATGGCTGACTTCCATCAGCGGGTTACGCCCGCCATCTCCGACTGGGCGACAAGGCTCAAGGGTGAACATTTTTTGCTGGTGGCACACGGAGCGGTTATTCGCTCAATCATGGTGAATTGGCTGAACATGCCGCTCGATGCCATTACCAGTTTGTCAGTGCCTTATGCCTGCATTACGCGCTTCAAAATATTTGAGCAAGAAGGCAGCGAGCCTTGGGCGCAGTTGGTATTTCATCGCGGGTGATTTGTGTTTTTATTTGGGTGGTGCCCGCAACGCCTCCGGCTTATTCGGCAATGGAGCCGGTAAAAAAAACGCTAGTCCAGCAGTGCCACAACGTCCTCAATCTGCAAATGCTGTTCCAGACAATCGGCCAGACGGTCAATATTACTTTCTAAAAGCGCCTCGAAATCAAAGTCTTCTAAGTCTTCGCTGCGGCAACCCGCCCATATCAGAAGGGCATTCCGTGCGGATTTTGTATCGAAAATGCCGTGTAAATACGTGCCGAGTATCTGTCCGTTGGGAGACTGGTAACCATCCAATCGCCCCGCCAGCCTTATTGCGGGGTACTGCTCCAGATCAGTGCCTTGACTAATACCACAGTGAATTTCATAGCCGCTCGCTTCGCAGCCCTTATCCGCCAGTTGCCCTGTCACCCGCAACAGAGTTTTCTGCTCGCTCATCGTGGTTTCGAAATTAGCTAAATTGAGGCCAGCACTGCTGCCGGGTGCGCCCTCAACACCCAGTGGGTCATTTACGGAGCTACCCAGCATTTGAAAGCCACCGCATATCCCCATCACTTTCTTGTTGGCATTGAGGTGCTTCTGAATATCTTTTTCCCAGCCCTGACCACGCAAGAAGTCGAGATCGCCTCGCGTATTTTTCGTGCCCGGCAGCATAATGAGATCACAATCTGGAATCGCGCTACCCGGTCTTACGTAACTGAAGTCGACTTGGGGGTGCAGGCGCAGTGGGTCGAAATCGGTGTGATTGCCGATACGGGAGAATGCAGGCACGCAGACACGCAGCAGCGGCTCTCGTAAAATCTGGCTGCGATCGACGGCGTCTTCTGCCTCCAGATAAAAATTCTGAAGATAGGGAATAACAGCCAGCACCGGTTTGCCGGTTCTTTGCTCCAGCCAGTCGAGACCGCTTTGCAATAAGGCAATATCGCCGCGAAATCGATTGATAATAAAGCCCTTAATGCGCGCTTGTTCAGTCTCGCTCAGCAAGGCCAGGGTGCCGACGATATGAGCGAACACGCCACCGCGATCAATGTCTGCTACTAAAATAACAGGGCAGTCGACAGCTTCCGCAAAGCCCATATTGGCAACGTCACCGTCACGAAGATTGATCTCCGCAGGGCTGCCGGCACCTTCAACAATAATGACCTCATAGCTAGCAGCCAGACGCGTATGCGATTCCAATACGGCGCTCATCGCCCGTGGTTTGTAGTCGTGGTAATCCACGGCGTGCATATTGCTCAGCGCTTTACCGTGAATAATGACCTGAGCGCCAATATCGGAGTTGGGTTTAAGCAGGATGGGGTTCATGTCCGTGTGCGGTTCAAGACCGCAGGCACGCGCTTGCACGGCTTGGGCGCGGCCTATTTCGCCGCCGTCGATGGTGACCGCACTATTGAGGCCCATATTCTGCGGTTTGAAGGGCGCAACGTTTATGCCGCGTCGTTTCAACACGCGGCATAAACCGGCCACCATAATGCTTTTGCCGGCATCCGACGTGGTGCCCTGAATCATGAGGGTTTTATTCACTGTGTTCACACCAGTAATTTTCCATTAATACGCTTGGAAGGCCCTGCCGCTGTGCCCAGCCTTCTTGCTCCAGTATGGGCGTCGGATAGAATGCCTTAACGGGGCCTAGGCTCACAACTCACCGGCCTCGGCAGGAACAAAATAGCGACGGCCATTGGCTTCGGCAATGGTGAGTTGCTGGTCGTACAAGCTTTGCAATGCGGGTAGTTGCAGCATGTCATCGGTGGGGCCCCAGCAAGCTTCGCCGTCGGGGTAGAGCAAGAGCACATGGCTGCACCAGCGCGCGGCCAAATTTACATCGTGCAGGCACATGCACACGCTGCGATTGCTGTCGGCCTCTGCCGCAAGCATTTGCATAATTTTGACCTGATGTTTTAGATCGAGGTGATTGGTGGGTTCGTCTGCAAGCCACAGCGAGGGCTGCTGTGTTTTTGCGGTCGCTATGGCCAGTCGCTGACGTTCGCCGCCGGACAGCGTACTCACTGCGCGCTGCTGGTAATCGCTCAGCGACATGGCCTCCAGTGCCTGTTGCGCAATGCGCATATCGTCATCGGTTTCGACATCCCATGGTGCCATGTAGGGGTGGCGGCCAATCAGTGCGGTTTCCATGACCGTGCTTGGGAAGCCGTCGTGACGCTCTTGGAATACCACTGCAACCTGCTGTGCAATTTGCTTGCGGCGGTAGTCGCCGAGTAGTTTGTCGTCCAAAAATATTTGGCCAGAGCGTGCAGGCCGCAAGCCCGCCAAGGTGTGCAACAGCGTCGTTTTACCTGCACCGTTCGGGCCCAGTACGGCCCAGCGCTGACCGGGTTTAATACTGAATGACAGCGCTCGGCCGTCGGCGCGCTCAGGAATGTCGATAATCAGCTGGTCAAGTCGCAGGCTTACCATCAGCGACTCCGGTACAGCAGATAGAGAAAGGTGGGCACACCTAGCATGGCGGTAATCACCCCGGCGGGTAATTGCTCCGGTGCAATAATGGTACGTGCCAGTGTATCGGCCAGCACGAGCAGGGTGCCGCCGGCGATGGCGGCTGCGGGCAAAATCAGACGCTGGTCGTTGCCCAAAACAAGACGCAGCATATGCGGCACTACCAGCCCAATAAAGCCAATACTGCCTGCGGTGGTAACCGCGCTGGCCGTGAGCAAACTGGCACTGGCATAAATACCCCACTCTAGAGGGCGAACCGCCACCCCTAGTGCAGCGGCCTGCAAAGGCCCGCGAGCGAGTACATTGAGGCTGCGACCCAGCGGCAGGAGTATAAGGCTGGCGAGTGCTAACACGATAAGTGCAGGCCAAGGGTTGCGGGCGTAGGCTAGGTCACCCATCAGCCAGTAGAGCATGCCCGGCAGTTGTTCGGTGGGGCCGACGGCGAGCATAAAAGTGATGACGGCGCCCCAGCCCGAGGATACAACAACCCCCGTGAGTAATAGGCGGGTACTGGTCCAGCTGCCGGTACCGTGGGACAAGCCGAAAACGAGAATGGCCGATGCGAGGGCGCCTGCAAATGCGGCTAGCGACACCACGATAGGTGGATATCCGGCTAACATGCACAGCAGTGCCGCCACCGCAGCGCCACCGGATAGCCCGAGCACATAGGGGTCGGCTAATGGGTTGCGCAATAGAACCTGCATAAGTGCGCCTGCGACCGCTAGTAGGCCGCCGGTGGCAAAGGCTGCCAGTGCACGGGGCAAGCGCAGTTCCAGTACCAGTGTGCGATGCAGGGGTTCGCCGTGGCCACTCAGCACCGCCCACAATTCACTGACGGAGAGGGCGACGCTGCCCAGCGAAATGCTGAACGCGATGCAGCACACGGCCGCAAGACTCAGCCACAGCAGCGGTAGCGAACGAAAGGTCGTGCGCTCAGCGCCGGCCACGGGCGGTATCCAGGTGTGTGCATAGCAGGGTTATACCGTCGAGCAGTCTTGGGCTGGGGCGTTGCAGGGTAGACGGGGGTATAAAAAATAGATTGCCACTGCGAACGGCGTCTAGATTGCTATACGCACGCCAAGCATCCAGCCAGCCGGGGTCATCCTCGCCCATGCCGCCGGCGATAATAACTTCAGGGTTGGCGGCGAGCACGGCTTCCTTGCTGATACGCGGTGTTAAGCGTTGCAAGTCACCAAAAATATTGTCGCCGCCACACAGCGAAATGGCGTGGCCGATAAAGTGTTTGTTGTTTGCGCTCATGAGCGGGTTGACCCACACCTGATAAAAGGTGCTTACCGGCGCGGCCTTGGCATATTGCTGGCGCAATTCGCGAATGCGTGTGAGAAAGCGTTCGGCTTCCTTATTGGCTTCTAACTCGGTTCCGGCGAGCACACCAAGACGCTGGATGGTGGCGGCAATATCGTCGAAATTACGTTGGTCGCCGTGATAAACCGGCAAACCGAAGGCGCGCAACTGAGCAACTTGCTCGCGGGGGTTACCTTCTTTCCAAGCGATGATCAGGTCGGGTTTCGCCGCGAGAATCGCTTCCATATCGAAGCGATCGTAGCCGCCAATGCGCGGCAGCGCTTTCGCAGGTTCCGGGTAGTCGCTGAAACTGACTACGGCGACAATTTGATCTCCGGCACCGGCAGCGTATAACAGCTCAGTCACCCCAGGCGAGAGCGCAATAATGCGCTGCGCTGGTTTATCCAGGCATAGGTGCTGTTCAATATCATCGATAACGCAGCGCGTGCCGCCGGGGTCGGCGGCGAGAGTTGTCGCCAACACGGTCGCCGAGAATAAGCCTGCGAATAAAAGGGCGAAGCGCATTACCACTCTACGCCTTTGCGCGCTTTGATACCGGCGCGGAAGGCGTGTTTTTCGTCGGTGACTTCAGACACGGTATCGGCGATTTCTCTTAACGCGGCCGATGCCGCGCGGCCGGTGACAATAACCGATTGGTCCCGTGGGCGGTTTTGTAGAGCCTTGAAAATACGCTCTTGGGAAACCCAGCCGTATTTCAAGACATAGGTGAGTTCGTCAAGCAGTACCAGATGCAAGCTTTCATCCTGTAGTAATTGTTCGGCCTGGTCCCAGGCTTGTGCGGCGGCTTCAATGTCGCGTTCGCGATCTTGAGTTTCCCAGGTAAAGCCGCTGCCCATAATATGAAAGGGCACTTCGGGGCAGCGCTGCTGGATAAAATCCCGCTCGCCGCAATCCCAGGTGCCTTTAATAAATTGAACGATACCGGCGTTATAACCGTGACCCAAACAGCGGACCACGGTGCCAAAGCCGGAGCTGGATTTACCTTTGCCATTGCCGGTCAACACAATCAGCACGCCGCGCTCTTCGGTCGCCAGCGCGATTTTCTCATCCACGATCGTTTTGCGGCGCGCCATGGCTTTTTTATGACGTTCGTTGCGCTCGTCGGTGCTCATTGTGTTCTCCCAACAGCTTTAGTTTAGTAAAGCTGTATGTGGCAAAGGTATCCGCGTAGCGCCGATTACTTTGGCTCGTAAACGACAGTCAGCATAGAGGTAAGGCCCGGATTGTCAAAGCCGCGCGTGGTTTCATACTCTTTGTTGAAAATATTCTTCAGGCTGAGTTGGACGCTCAAGTCGCTGTTGAATGAGTAGGCTGCGCGCGCATCAACCAAGGTAAAACCTGACAATTCCTGACGGTTTGCCGTGTCTTCATAGCTTTCGCCTTGTGCGCGAACCACAATACCGATGCTGAATTGCTCGAAGGCACGATCGGCCGATGCAGTGGCGGCACGGCGAGGACGGCGACGAACATCTTTCTTGCTGGCTTTGTCGATAGGTTTGAGCACGCTTAGATTGGCATTGAGCAGCCAATTGTCGTGACGCAGATAGCCCGTTAATTCGCCACCGCGAATTTCTACTTCGCTGATTTGATCCGTTATAAACGTGCTCGGATTAAATTGAATCAGGTGGTTCACGTTGTTTTCAAAGGCCGCGAGCGACCAGCCAGCGTTCTCCACCGTGTAGCGAAACTCAAGTTCGGTGTTGTCGGCTTCTTCGGGAATGAAATTCGCATTGCCGAATCCGGGGAAATAGAGCTGGTTGAAACTGGGTGATTTAAAAGCATTGCCGCGCGACAGTATCAGGCGTGCTTGTTCAGATATGTCCAGACCGTAGCTGGCATTCCAGGTTTTGTATGAGCCAAATTGCTCATTGTCTTCGTGACGGCCACCAATAATGATGTCATGGCGACCATAGTCGCTTTGCAACTGGGCAAAGCCGGCGCGGTTATAGCGATTGTCGACGGTGTAGGCGGTGGTGCTGTCTACGAAATCTTCGTAGTACTCGGCGCCAACGGAAATTACATGGTTGCTTATGCAGACATCGTTTTGCCAGAGCGCGCTGTCGCGTCGGGTGACAAAGCGTGAGCGTGTGCTGGACAGATCATCCAAGGTTAGGCTGTCGTCTTTGGATTTGCCCACTCGCAGTGAACTAATCCACTCGGAGATGATGGGCAGGCTGATGGCTGCACTGCCGCTTTCAACAACCGATTCAATATAGGGCTGGGAATTGGGCGAGAAATTATTGTCGAATTCAGTCTGTGATTCGGTGCGCTGAAAGCTGACATCAATCTCGGCGGCGCCGACTTTACCACCACTGCGCAGACTGCTGCCGCCGGTACGATAAGCATCGGTGTCGCTGTTATTACCGCTGTCATTTTTCAGGTTGTCGATGCCCTGAGTATCAAAATGGGTGCCGAGTAGGTTGAAGTAAAAGGCGTCGTCACCACCGGAAACGCCAACAACGGCCTTGCTGGTGTTGTGATTGCCATAGCCGACTTTGATCAGCGGGCTAAGCTCGCCGCTTGCAGAACCTTTGCGAGTGAATATTTGAATAACACCGCCGATTGCATCGCTGCCATACAGACTGGAACGTGGGCCGCGAACGATTTCAATGCGTTCAATTTGCTCCGGCTCGAGCGTGGACAGATTGGCGCTGCCCAAGGTGGCACTGCCCACCCGTTGGCCGTCAATCATTACCAGTGTATGGGTGGAAGCATTGCCGCGAATAAAAACGCTGCTGGCTGAGCCCGTACCGCCGTTGCGGGTAATGGTAATGCCGGTGGTGTTTGACAGCAGTTCCAGCACGTCGCGAGCCTGCGAGCGTTCAATTTGCTCGCGGTCGATAACGGTGACTGGCGCCAGCGTCGCGTCGATGGTTTGCTGTGTGCGGGTGGCGGTAACCAGTGTGGTTTCCATGGAAGCGGCAAAGACGACTTGGCTTGCGCCGAGAAGCGCGGTACTACTCAGTAAACGTGCGGTAGTGCTTAGGTTTTTCATTGGATTTCCCCAGTGCATTTTGAGTAACGCAATGAGGGAGGGGTGGGGTGATATACAGCTGATACACTGGTATACGACCCGATGAAGCCCTCCGCTACATCGATGTTTCTGCTAGGGCCGGTTCCGGGCTCTTAATCTTTTTAGTTAATAAAAAGGTCAATTACCGTTGCGGGGGCAGCGTTGGAATGGATTCACATTGAATCGTCACCAGACTTCCCGTTTAACCCGTGCCAGCACTGACGTCTTGTCAGGCCCACGGGCACCCTATGCAGGAGGGCGCACTCTACTGATTGCAGCTGTTACTGTCAATTCGGCGGAGCGGTGTGTGTCGAGTAGAGCGTTTACTTCAAGGAAGAAATTTCTTGATAGAGTGCCTTGTTTAGTGGCGCGGCAATGTTATTCGCAGCCGCTAGTTGGCACAGGTAGCCATTGATTGATTCGATCTCAGTTGTTCGCCCCGCCTGGTTGTCTTGCAGCATGGATGAGCGATTGTTGGCGGTCTGTTGTACAACACAGAGCACAATTTTTTCGAGATCTTCGATGCCACTTTCTCGCCCGAGCGCACGACTAACGCTCAGCATTTCTTCACACATCGCGGCCACGTCGGCTCGGGCTCGGGGGATTTCTAGAAGGCCGCCATTGAGGCATTGGTAGCGCACGGTCAAGGGGTTTACCACGCAGCTAATCGCCAGTTTACGCCACAAAAGAGGGAGTATAGCTTGGGTGTGCTGGACCTCGAAGTCGGGGCAGGAAAGGCTGGTAATCAGTGCCTGTGTGGATGCGTCGATGTGATCGAGCGAGCCAATATGAGTCTCGCCAACGCCCGCCGGCACGATATGAAATCTTTGCGTTCGGTAGGCGCCGTTGGTGGTGGTGCCGCAGAGAATACGATTGTGAGGAAACAGCCGGCGGACTTTTTCGTCAGTGCCCATGCCGTTTTGCACCAAGACGATGACGCATTCTTTGTGAAGGCGGGTGACAAGGGTCGAGAGAGCGTCGATTGTCTGGTGGGCTTTGCAGCACACCACCAAATATTTTATGGCACTGTTTAGGCGCTTTGCTGTGGTTGCAGTGACGGCTGCCAGCCCCTCATCGTCAATGATGAGGCCGCCCTGTTGCTGATAGTCGGCGTATGCATCCTCTTGTAAAATGAGGGTCGGCGTCCGCCCGGCCTGCTGCAAACGCGCAGCCCAAAGCCCACCGATACTGCCGGCGCCAAGAATGTGCCATTGAGGAAATTCAGCCAAGACGGTGTATCCGATTTGATGTGGTCACCGCGGATGCTACTATTCGCGGCAAGAAAACTGTAGGAGAAATTTGCGATGCCGTCTTTTGATATCGTATCTGAAGTCAATGTGCACGAATTTACCAATGCTGTGGATCAAGCTAGCCGCGTTATCGATAACCGTTTTGACTTTAAAGGTGTTGATGCCTCCTTTGATCGAGATGGTCTTGGCCTGACCATGTTTGCCGAAGCCGATTTTCAGATCAGCCAAATGGAAGACATGCTGCGGGCCGCGTTGATCAAATGTGAAATTGATCCAATGGCGATGGAACTGGGCGAGCAGCAGACTGCTGGCAAGCAGGTCAAGGTTGCGGTCACCATGAAAAATGGCTTAGAAGGCGATTTGGCGAGGAAAATCGTCAAGCTAATAAAAGGCAGTAAGCTCAAAGTTCAGACCCAGATTCAGGGCGACCAAGTGCGAGTGACAGGTAAGAAACGTGATGACCTGCAGCAGGTGATGGCTTTTCTGCGGGCCGAGACCTTGGATCAACCGCTGCAATACACCAATTTCCGGGATTAAACAGCAGGTGCTGCCTGCACGGCCGTTGGCGTATACCGGCCGGCAATCGGTGTCAGACGTTTCCTTGCACCTAATCCCGCTGCCAGCGAAATAGCTTCGCGGCGAGCAGTAACATCACGGTCGTCATGGCCAGTAGGGCAAACAAGTGGTGGCTGACGCTTGCCAGCGTCGCTCCTTCTATCATTACTGCACGGGCTGCTTTAACAATATGGGTCAGAGGCATCAGGTTGGCAAACTGCTGCATCCAGTTGGGTGCATTGTCCAGGCTGAACCATATTTCCGAAAAGAACATCATGGGCCAGGTCAGGGTGTTGAGCAGCCCTCCCGCCAATTCCTCACTGGCGGTGCGAGACGCGATCACCAAACCCAGTGACAACAGTGACAATGCCCCGCACAGGGCGATTAACAGCAGCGCAGCGTAACTGCCCAGCATCAGTAAATTCAAAAAATAGTCACAGCCGAGAAAAATCAGACTATTGACCAGCACCACGATGACCAGACGTGAAGCCATCTGCGCGCTAATAAACTGCAGCGAACTGACTGGTGTCGCCTGAAAACGTTTGAGCACGCCGTTTTGACGGTAGCGCACTATGACATAGCCGATACCAAACAGGGCCGCGAACATCATATTCATGGCCAGCACGCCGGGCATCACCCAGTCTACGTAGCGAATGGCCTGACCGCTAAGCGTTTGCTCGTGAAGGGTTTTGTCAGCATCCATCGCCAGTAGCAGCTCGCGTGCTGCCAGGCCACTCGCCGATTCGGGGTTTAGCCAGTAGTGCAGCGAGTCGGCTTTTACATCCACCAGCAGATCTATTTGGTGGTGTCGAACTTGTTCCAAGGCACGGGCGCTGTCCTTGTAGTAGCTCGTGTCTATATAGCGTTGGCTCACCAAGTTCAAGGTGGCTTCGTCGCCGTCTTGGCCCATCAGACCCAGATGAATAATGGTTTCGTCGGGCCGCGAGAAGGCGAGCGCACAACCCACGATGATGAGCAGGGGGAAAAGAAAGGCCCAGGACAGGGCTGCGCGATCACGGTAGAACTCCATATTTCGCGCTGCAAAGAGCGCCCAGAACTTGTGCATGTTATTCCCTCAGCGCGTGGCCGGTGAGCTTCAAGAACAGATCTTCAAGGGTGGGGTTGTACACCCGCAAGGTCGACAGGTCGGCATTGTTGCGCTGCAATTCCTGAAGGGTTTTTTCAATGCTTAGGGTCTCTATGGTCATTGTGCCGGGGCCGCGTGTAATATCGCCGCTGATATCGATCGCGTCGAATTCATCCTCGGTGTCCAGTGACACCCGACGATGGGGCAGGTGCTGTTGTACCAGCTGGCGGGGCGAGCCCTGCGCTATAATTTGGCCGTGATCAACAATCACCAAGTCATCGCAGAGTGTTTCCGCTTCATCCATGTAATGCGTGGTGAGAATGACGGTTTTCCCCTGCTTTTTGATGTTGTCTATCAGATGCCAGAAGCGGCGGCGAGACTGTGGGTCTAGTCCCGTTGTCGGTTCGTCGAGAAACACAATTTCGGGATCATTGATCAAGGCCAATGCCAGGAGCAGCCGCTGTTTTTGGCCGCCCGATAATTTATTGGCCTCCTGATTGAGAAATTCGCCCAAGTCACAGAGCTTAATCAGCTCGTCCATGGCCAGCGTTTTTTCGTAAAAGCTGTGGAATAGTGTTAGCACTTCGCGCACTAGCAAGAAATCTGGTAAGGCCGTGGATTGAAATTGTATGCCGCACTGCTGTGCGAAATCCGCACCGCGCTCGCGGCCTTTGTAGCGGATGTCACCGCTGGTGGGCGTTTTGATGTCCTCAATCATTTCGATTGTGGTTGATTTGCCCGCGCCATTGGGCCCGAGCAAGCCGAAGCAAATGCCCGCAGGAATGGAAAAGGAAATACCTTTAACCGCCTGAACATTTTTATAGTGCTTGGTAAGATTGTGAACTTCGAGTATTGGCGTCATAAATAATTAGGTTGGTTGCTGTCGATCGATAGCGGTGTGCGCGATGTTCTGCTCCTGCGTCAAGCGCAGAAGTATAGCATGACGTATCCGGTGCCCGTGCCGTATAGTTGGTTGCGATGAGAGTACCAGTTTTCCTATTCCCGCAGGGCGGGAACAACAATAACGATTCTGTGTTTGGCCAATGACTCCTCAAAATCCCGTTAGCTGGCGCGACGCCATCAGCATTTACAGTAAGCCGCGCGTTATCGCGATGTTCTTTCTTGGCTTCAGCGCCGGGCTGCCGTTCTTGCTGGTGTTTTCGACGCTCAGCGCCTGGCTGACAGATGCGGGTGTCAGTCGCACGGCTATCGGGTTTTTTGGCTGGATTGGACTCACTTACTCGATCAAGGTCCTGTGGGCTCCAGTGGTGGACCGTTTAGTGCTGCCTTGGGGTGTGCGCTTGGGTCAGCGACGCAGCTGGATATTACTGGGGCAGTGCGGCATAGCACTGGGTCTGGCGGCGATGGCGGTAATTGACCCGGTTGAAAATTTAACGGCCGTGGCCTTGGTCGCCTTACTGGTGGCCTTTTCATCGGCGACCCAAGATGTGGCGGTTGATGCCTATCGCATAGAGGCGGTGATTACCGAACATCAGGGCGCGATGTCGGCGACCTATGTATTCGGCTACAAAGTGGCCTTACTCGTAGCCGGTGCCGGTGCCCTGCTGATTGCTGACTTTGGCGGCTGGATGCTGGCCTACTTAAGCATGGCGATGTGCATGGCTGTGGGCATGGTCACCGTCATCTTGATTGCAGAACCTGAGCGAGAATTGCCCGAAGCGATCTTCGGTCGCAGCGGCGAGGGCTTGTCAAACAAGCTGCGTGATCTGCGGCAATGGTTTGTTGCTGCGGTGGTGAGCCCTTTTACCGAGTTTTTCTATCGCAATGGCCGCTTTGCCTTGGTCATTCTTTTGTTTATTGCGGTGTTCCGCTTGAGCGATATCACCATGGGGATTATGGCCAACCCCTTCTATCTGGACCTCGGCTTTAGCAAAACCGAAATTGCCTCCGTTGCCAAAGTCTTCGGCTTTTTTATGAGCGTGGCCGGATCCTTTCTCTGCGGCGTGCTGGTGGTGCGCTGGGGCGTGTATAAGCCGCTTTTGTTGGGTGCCATTCTGGTTGCGTCCACCAATGTCCTGTTTGCGGTGATGGCGGAGATGGGTCCGGATATCCGAGCGCTGATGGTGGTTATCAGTGCAGACAATATTAGCGGTGGCATAGCCGCAACCGCTTTTGTTGCCTATCTATCGGGGCTCACCAATCGCGCCTACACCGCAACGCAATACGCACTGTTCAGTTCGCTGATGACCCTGCCGGGCAAGTTTTTTAGCGGGTTTTCGGGAATGATCGTCGACGCCGGCGGCTACACGGAGTTTTTTCTCATTGCCGCCGGGGTCGGAATTCCGGCGATTATACTGGTGCCTATCATTGCAAGACATGAGACTGTGCGACGAGGAAGCCAGTAACTGTTCACGGCTGCCAACGACATTCGCGCCAACGCAGGCGGCCATCGGCTTCGGCGCTGCCTTCATTCAATAAGTGTTTTAACTGGCGCTGGTAGCCCTGAGAGTTTGCAGAAAAGCTAATTTCCCCGGTGGCGTTCACTACCCGAAACCAAGGTAGCCGCGTGTCGCGTGGTAATTGGCTCAATGTGCGGCCTACCTGTCTCGCCTGTTTGGGCAGACCGGCTAGTTCGGCAATCTGTCCGTAGCTGGCTAGCTGTCCCTCGGGAATACTCGCCACTACGCGGTAAATAGCTTCGCGCAGTCTTTCTCCATCGAGGGATTTGCCGGGAGATGCTTTTTTACCAATAGGCACTGCTGGCCTTACCGGTGGTTTCCTCAAGCCAGGCCTCGTCGGACTCTTCACTTACACCCTCAAACAGAAAGGTGGACATATAGCGCTCGCCGGTATCGGGCAGCATCGCTAGTATGACGGTGCCAGCTTCGGCGGTTTCAGCTACTTTCAGTGCTGCTGCCACCGTGCCGCCAGCGGATATACCGCAGAAAATACCTTCTTGCTGGGCGAGCAGGCGAGCGGTGTCCCGTGCTTCTATATCGGTGACCGGCCTGATTTCGTCAGCGATCGACTTGTCTAATACTTTGGGTACAAAATCCGGCGTCCAGCCCTGAATCATATGCGGCTTCCATTCTTGACCAGCCATCAGCTGGGCGCCTTCGGGCTCGGTAGCAACAATTTTGATGTCGGGTCGTGCCAGCTTCAGCATTTGGCCGGCGCCGGTTATGGTGCCGCCGGTCCCCCAGCCGCTTACCCAGTAGTCCAGCCTTTTACCCGCGAAGTCTTGGAGTATTTCCGGGCCGGTGGTGTTGCGGTGGTAGGCCGGGTTGGCTTCATTTTCGAATTGGCTAGCCCAAAACCAGCCGTTGTCTTTCGCCAGCTTGGCGGCCAGTTCGACCATGCCGGTGCCGCGTTTCTCTTTGGGCGTCAAGATGACTTTAGCGCCCAAGGCTTTCATGATTTTGCGGCGTTCTACCGAGAAAGTTTCCACCATGGTGGCAACAAAGGGATAGCCTTTGGCCGCGCAAACCATGGCCAGTGCAATGCCGGTATTACCGGATGTTGCCTCAATGACGGTTTGTCCGAGCTTGAGCGCGCCGCGCTTTTCCGCATCCTCAATAATGCCAATGGCCAGTCGGTCTTTCACCGAGGCCAATGGATTAAAGAACTCGCATTTGACGTACATCGTGACATGCTTGGGCGCGAGCTTGTTCAGTCGGACAATGGGGGTGTTGCCAATGGTGCTGAGAATGGAATCGTGGATCATGCGGTTCTCCGGAGCATTTCGACGGCCGATAGCGGTCTATGAGGTTACGCTTTTCTCGCAGCAATTTCGATAGCGTTGCCCGCGCTCGGATGTGGCAGAAAGCCGGCAGGAGTATCCGCGTCAATGGAAAATTTGTAACCTTTACCCTTATCTGAATAGCCTTACGCAGGGTAGACTGCGTGCGACATTAGGCGCCGCACGGCAAACAACCATACCGGAGAGAAACATGGCCTTATCACTGGATATAAAAGACGGCACGGCGCTGCTTACCCTGCCCGAAGAAGGCAAATTTAATCCCGATAACCTTGCGACGTTTAACACGGCACTGGATGCTGTTATTGCCGACGAAAGCGCGGGCTTGCTGATTATTACTGGCCGTGACAAAAGCTTTGCTCAGGGGCTCGATTTAGACTTTCTGTATAGCGCGGCGCCGGATGCTGCAGTGAGTTTTGTGAACGATTGTATGCATATGGTTGGGCGCCTATTGCAATTTCCTGTGCCGGTCGTATCGGCGATTAACGGTCACGGCTTTGGCCTGGGGTTTATGATTGCACTGGCCAGTGATTACAGGGTGATGCGCAGTGACCGGGGGTTTCTATGCCTGCCCGAAATTGATCTGGGCATGACCCTGATTCCCAGCATGAATGCCCTAGTGACCGCTAATCTGAGCGGCACTGTGCTGCGGGATATGTTGTTGGCGGGCAAGCGCATAGGGGGCGATGAAGCGGCTGCGCGCGGTTTGGTGGACGCTAGCTGCGGCCTTGATCAATTACTGGGTCGGGCTCAGGAAGCAGCGCAAGCGATGATCGGCAAAGACAGGAAAACACTGGCGGGCTTAAAGGCTGATATCCATCGGCCCGTTCTTGAGGTGATAAGCGCGGCTTAGAGCCCGATACCTGCCGCCATTTTTTCCAGGGCCTCGCCCTTAGCTCGCTCTTGGGGCATTTTTCCTCTGAGGCTTGCTATTCTTCATCCGGATTGTCATCGTTGTCATTCAAACTGTTAAAAGATGATCTATGCGATTTTTATTTCTTCTGTTTATCGGCTTACCGATTCTCGAAATGTGGCTGTTGATCGAGGTCGGCGGCCGTATCGGCGCACTGCCCACAGTGGCGCTGGTGGCACTGACGGCATTTATTGGCATCAACCTACTCAGGCAGCAGGGCCTCAGTACGCTCACCAGAGCGCAGGCTCGCCTCAATGCTGGCGAAGTGCCCGCAGCGGAAATACTCGAAGGCATGTGCCTCGCCGTGGGTGGTGCCTTGCTACTAACACCAGGCTTTCTTACGGACGCGATTGGCTTCTGCTGTTTAATCGCACCCATTCGAAAACGCATTGTTGCCAGTGTGTTGGCCTCTGGCCTTGTGCGCGCCAACGCGGCTTTTCAGTATCAGGCTGCAGCGGCGGCAAACCAAGACCCCGAAGCCAGACCGCACGAGCCTGAACAAGCCTCCGGCAGTGACAATGTCACCCTTGAGGGCGAATACCGTCGAGAAGATTAATTATTTTCTGGCGGCGCCCTTGAAATGCCCTGAATTACCCCCAAATACTCTCTCGCACCTAGTCCTATAGCCGAAGCTAGAACAATACTTGACTCGGGACGAGTGCGACCTATTATTAGCACTCTCGACAGGAGAGTGCTAAAAGTGTCGCCGAGAGCCAAGCACTGGCGACGCGGAGGCAAACCTGAAATTTAACTCTAACACCTTGATTTAAGGGAGATTTTGAAAAATGAAAATTCGTCCGTTATACGATCGCGTTGTCGTTCGTCGCAAGGAAGAAGAAACGACTTCGGCTGGCGGTATCGTACTGCCCGGTTCTGCGAAGGAAAAACCCAATCAGGGCGAAGTAGTCGCTGTTGGTGAAGGCAAGCTGCTGGAAAGTGGCGAGCTGCGTCCTGTTGGCGTGAAAGCTGGCGACAAAGTGATTTTCGGTCAATACGCAGGTAGCGCCGTCAAGTTAGATGGCGAAGAGCTGATCATCCTGAGCGAATCCGAAATTTTCGGCATCGTCGAGTAAGAACATCTATATAACCGATTAATCAGTTAGGAAAAGGATTAAGAACATGGCTGCAAAAGACGTCAAATTTGGAGACAGCGCTCGTCAGAGAATGATGAAAGGCGTAAACACTCTAGCAGACGCAGTAAAAGTAACCCTCGGCCCCAAAGGCCGTAACGTAGTAATCGACAAATCTTACGGCGCACCGACCATCACCAAAGACGGTGTATCGGTTGCCAAAGAAATCGAACTGAAAGACCGCCTCGAAAACATGGGCGCGCAAATGGTTAAGGAAGTTGCTTCCAAAGCCTCTGACGAAGCCGGCGACGGTACTACGACGGCAACAGTTTTGGCCCAAGCTATTCTGAAAGAAGGCCTGAAATCCGTTGCTGCTGGCATGAACCCGATGGATCTTAAGCGCGGCATCGATAAAGCAGTTATCGCGGCAGTGGCTGAAATTAAGAAAATGGCTATTCCTTGTGAAGATAACAAGGCGATTGCCCAAGTTGGCACTATCTCTGCCAACAGCGACGATCATGTCGGTTCAATCATTGCTGAAGCAATGGAAAAAGTTGGCAAAGAAGGCGTTATCACGGTTGAAGAAGGCCAGAGCCTGCAGAACGAACTGGAAGTTGTTGAAGGCATGCAGTTCGACCGCGGTTACCTGTCACCTTACTTCGTGACTAACACCGACAACATGAGCGCTGAACTGGAAAACCCGTTCATCCTTATGGTCGACAAAAAAATCTCCAACATCCGCGAAATGCTGCCTTTGCTGGAGCAGGTTGCTAAGGCAAGCCGTCCACTGCTGATCGTTGCAGAAGACGTTGAAGGCGAAGCACTGGCTACTCTGGTTGTTAACAACATGCGCGGCATCGTAAAAGTTGCTGCCTGTAAAGCACCTGGTTTCGGCGATCGTCGCAAGGCGATGCTGGAAGATCTGGCTGTTCTGACTGGCGGTACGGTTATCGCTGAAGAAGTTGGCCTGGATCTGGAAACAGCCACTCTGGATCACCTGGGTACTGCCAAGCGCGTAACCTTGGACAAAGAGAACACTACGATCGTTGACGGCGCTGGCGATGCTAAAGCCATTTCTTCACGTGTGAGTGAAATCCGCGTTCAGATCGAAAACACTTCATCTGATTACGATCGTGAAAAACTGCAAGAGCGCGTAGCCAAACTGGCTGGCGGCGTTGCGGTCATCAAGGTTGGCGCAGCCACTGAAGTAGAAATGAAAGAGAAGAAAGCCCGCGTTGAAGACGCCCTGCACGCAACCCGTGCTGCGGTTGAAGAAGGCGTAGTGCCTGGCGGCGGTGTTGCCATGGTTCGCGTAGTGAGCAAAATCACTGGTCTGACTGGCGATAATGACGATCAGAATGCTGGTATTGCTGCACTATTGCGCGCAATGGAATCCCCACTGCGTCACATCGTTTCCAATGCTGGCGACGAAGCGTCGGTTGTTCTGGACAAAGTGCGCAACGGTAAAGGTAATTACGGTTACAACGCTGCCACTGGCGAATACGGCGACATGATGGAAATGGGTATTCTTGACCCAGCCAAAGTAACTCGTACCGCGCTGCAAGCAGCTGGCTCTATCGCTGGTCTTATGATCACGACTGAGTGCATGATCGCTGACGCACCGGAAGACAACCCAGCACCTGCAATGCCTGATATGGGCGGCATGGGCGGCATGGGCGGCATGGGCGGCATGATGTAAGCCGAACCAGTCTGTTCTTCTTAAAGCCCCGCCTTGTGCGGGGCTTTTTTTTGGTTCATAGGATAGTGTTTGAAGCGCGTACTTAGGAAACGCCGTGTATTATTGATCTGGCCGGACACTAGGGGGGGGCAAAGTGAACCTGTACGACATCAGCAATCTGCAACTGGCCTTTGCCTTTATTCCGGCAGCATTCGCGCTGCTTATTTTTTTATATTGGTCTAGCGACGGCGGCAATGCGCTCTACGCTTTGGGCCGTATGCTTCTGCAGCTTTTGGTCATTGGCTACGCCTTAACCTATATCTTTGAAACCAAACACCCATCGGTGGTGCTGGGCGTGCTGACGGTAATGCTAGTCGGGGCAGCGTGGATATCGTTGAATTCGGTGGGTGCGCAGCGCAAACCTTGGCTGCTTAAAGCGGCAGTCGCGATAGGAGTGGTCGGGCTTGCTGTGCTGACCGTGGTTACCCAGTTGGTACTTGATGTCGAGCCTTGGTTCGCGCCCAGTTATATGATTCCGCTGGCGGGAATGATTTTCGCCAATACCATGAATGCCGTTAGCCTTGCCGCCGAGCGCTTTCTTTCCGAGTCTGAAGGTGGCCTGACGTATGAACTGGCGCGTCGCAAGGCCTTCAAGGCCGCAATGATTCCGGTTGTTAATTCACTGCTGGCCGTTGGTCTGGTGTCCTTACCAGGAATGATGACCGGCCAGATTTTGTCGGGTGTTTCACCCTTGGTGGCAGCACGCTACCAGATTGTTGTGATGAGCATGCTCTTTGGCGCCGCGGGGCTTTCTACGGCCTGGTTTTTAAGCATGCTGCGGCCCCGATAGCTCGACGCGACTTTTTTCACACTGTGATAATATCGCTGCTCTCCAATGCCGTACGCTTTCAAAATAAGAGAATTTTGCTATGACACTTCGTCCTCGCCGATCAGTCCTTTATATGCCGGGTTCTAACGCCCGCGCGCTAGAAAAGGCGCAAACTTTGACCGCTGATACCTTGGTCTTTGATTTAGAGGATGCGGTCGTACCGGACCAGAAAGAGGCTGCACGCGAGCAGGTATTAGCCGCGGTTAACACCGGCGGTTACGGTGATCGCGAAGTTGTCGTGCGCGTAAACGGATTTGATACGCGCTGGGGACGGGACGATATTGTGTGCTTCGCCAACGCACCGATCGCTGCGCTGTGTTTGCCCAAAGTTGAATCTGCTGAAGAGGTTAATGCCGTTGCGCAATTACTCAAACAGGAAAACTCCACGTTAAAGCTCTGGCTTATGGCTGAGACGCCGCGTGGCATTTTAAATATCGATGAAATCTGTGGTGCTCATGGGCGCGTGGATGTGATCGTGATGGGGACTTCCGATCTTGCGAAAGAGTTGCGAGTGGCCCACACCCCCGACCGACTCGGTTTGCAGACTTCCCTGCAGCTCTGTCTGTTGGCCGCGAGAGCGCACGGATTGGATATTCTCGACGGTGTTTATCTGGATATTAAAGATGACACCGGCTTTGCAGCGGCCTGCGAGCAGGGCGTGGCGTTGGGTTTTGATGGCAAAACATTGATTCATCCTTCTCAGCTTGAAAAGGCGAATGAAGCTTTTGCACCGACTGCCGATGCTGTGGATCGCGCCGGCCGTATTCTCGAGGCTTGGAAAGCGGCGGAGGCGGAAGGTAAAGCCGTTGCCGTTGTCGATGGGAAGCTGGTGGAAAATCTGCACGTGGCGGAGGCAGAACGGCATCTCGCTATTGCCGAGGCTATTCGCCTCGGACGTCGGATGTCAGACGTCTGAGGAAATCGTCCGCAGCAACACCACGGGAATGCGCCGGTTGTACTCGGCTTGTGCTGTGTGCCAGTAGTGTACGATGCGCGGATTGATCTCAGCCATTGCATCCCAATATTTCAAACGCTCTTCTTCGCTAATTTCTTCTGCGCGTACCCGCCGATTTTCTCGTTTAAATTGAATGTCGAATTCTGGTTGTGCGCGCATATTGTGCCACCAAGCGGGCATTTTTGGGCCAGCGTTGTTGGATGCCAGCACCAGCAGGCCGTCGGGGTGCTGATAGCACGCCACGGGTATGCTGCGGCGTTCACCGGATTTGGCACCGATGGTATGCATCATGACCATGGCTATGCCCATCAGGTTGCCGCCAATACGACCGCCGGTGGCCTCATAAATTGCGCGGTGCGCGCGAGTAACCCATTGCCAGTCTGCCATTGATCTATTCCCCTTATTCTTTTTGGTTGAGTAGTTCTAGCAAGCGCTTGTCGACCCAGCTGTCCAGCCGGAAATTGCTAACATAGCCGCAGTGGCCACCGTAGCTTGTCGACTCGATGGTGAGATTAGGTGTTTTCGCAAGATTCGGCAAATCTTCGGCGCCGCAGATGGGGTCATCCTGGGCGGCGATGATATGGCTGGGTACCTGTAAATTGGCCAGTGCATCGCCGATAATGGCGTAGCCGAGCAGATAGGTCTCCGCGTCGGGAAATTGGGTGAAGCGGGGCACAAAGTAGCGGTTCATTTCGCGCAGGCTTTTCAGGCTCAGCAAATCCTTTCCGTAATCCAGCTCGGGAAAATGATGGAGCTTAGTGCGCAGCGAGCGCTTCCATTTGCGGACGAAGTGTTTTTCATACAACCACCAGCCAGTATTTAGTGCCTCCATGGTATTCACAGGGTTAAGCACAGGGCATACCGCAACGACCTGATCTAGCTTGATGCCGTGTTCTGGCGCCTTGGCAGCGACGCGCAGACTGAAGTTTCCTCCCAGCGAAAAACCAGCCAGATAGTTTTTGTCGTGTGGATAGCGTTGCTGAATCCAGCGCACGGCTTCCAGTACATCGCTCAGACGGGTGGAATTAAACAGCTCTTTGTTTAAATGGTGGCTGGGGCCGTGGTCGCGTAGATTGAGGCGAAACACGTTATAGCCTGTGAGAAAAAGCGCGCTGCCGGACGACAACATGTAGGTCGATTTTGAACTGCCTTCCCAGCCGTGAATGAGAATAACCAGGCCGCGGCTAGTGCCCGCTTGCTTGGTATAGTCGCCAATCAGGCGCGTGCCGTCGCTGCACTCGACTAAAATTTGTTCGCTGGCAGACTCTAACTGTCGAGCTGGTCCGCCAATTCGCAGGCGACGCAATCGGGTAGAGGCAAGCAATGATTGGATATGCGCATTGCGCAGCAGTCGAGGAGCTTGAAAAGTATTCATGAATCCGCTGAATGATTAAAGTTAGGGAGTTACCTTAGTCTACTCCAGCCAGAGTAGAAACGGGAACGCGGCTTGATTTGGACAGCGTATTTCTTCAGAATTGCCGAATTTGACATTCTAATAACGATGACAGGACAGAATTCATGACTATGGGGAAAAATACAGCAGCGGGATGGATCTCTCTCGCCGCGATGACAATGGCGATGCAAGCTGCTATTGCGCAAACGTCGGTCAGAAGTATGCAACTGGAGGAGGTTGTCGTAACCGCTCAAAAACGCGAACAGTCACTGCAGGATACGCCTATTTCACTGGCGGCCTTCTCTGGTGACCAACTCGAACAGTTCGGCATTGACGATCTTGGCGATATCACCGCCCGCACACCTAATGTCGACATCACGCCCTTCCCGAATAGCCGCAGTTCGCTGGTTATTTTTATGCGCGGGGTCGGCAATAACGACAGCCAGACAACCCAAGACCCAGCCGTAGGAGTTTATTTTGACGGGGTGTATGTCGGTCGCAGTATAGGCCTTACCAAAGACGTGGCAGATCTGGAGCGAGTAGAAATTTTGCGTGGTCCTCAGGGCACGCTCTACGGTCGCAATACCACAGGCGGCGCGATCAATATGATTGGTGCCAAACCGGCCGGCGAATTTGCCTTAAAGCAGGTGTTGTCCACAGGTAATCGCGGTTATCGCAAGGCGCTCGTCCAGCTGGATACTCCTACCTATAAAAATGTCAGCACAAAAATAAGTTACTCCGAAGCAGACAAATCCCACTGGGTAAACAACATTAATAGTAACAATGATTTTGTTGAAGAAGATCGCAAAGCGGGGCGCTTTGTTCTGCGCTGGGACATCTCTGATACTTTCTCTGCCGACTATGCCTACGACGTTTCCCAGATTGTCGGTCCGCAACCGTATTATCAGGTCTTACGCATCAACGAAAATCGCGCGGTGACCCCGCAGAATCTTGCAACGGCCATAGCCAATGGCGCATCGCAGGACACGATTAACAATCTGCAAAATGATCTGTTAGTCGGCACGCTGTTTACCCCCCAGTTCCGTGAGCGCGCCAACGAGAAGCGGCAGGGCCATGGCGAATGGGACGTGCCGGTCGAAGACTCTGTAACCGACGTTAGCGGCCACAGTCTGACACTGACCTGGGATTTGCCTATCGGCACCTTGAAATCGATCAGCGCTTACCGCGATCTGTCTGAAGACGTGATTATGGACTACGGTGCGGGCGTGGAGTGGTTTGATGTGCAGGTCTTTATTGATCAAGATCAGCTGTCGCAGGAATTGCAGCTAGTGGGTGAGTTAGGCGAGAGCTTTAATTACGTTTCCGGAATTTATTATTTTAAAGAGCATGGTAACGAACTGGAAATAGACACCGTTGGTGGTGCTGTGGCCGAGAACCGTGACATCAGCTCCGTTAACGAAGCCTGGGCTGTTTATGGCCAATTGGGCTGGCGCCCCAGCTTCCTGCGCGAATTGAGTTTTACGCTGGGCGCTCGCTACACAGAAGACGATCGTTGTGCGAAGAAGTTCAGCATCACCTTCATCAACTCGCCCAACAATACTCAGCGAGCTTGCGATGACTGGAGCAACTTCAATCCTAGTCTAACCGCGGCCTACGATATTAACGACAATATCAATACCTATGCCAAGGTAGTGACCGGCTATAAGTCGGGTGGCTTTAATGTGCGCAGCACCGAGGCGGGGTTTCAGCCCGCCTTTGATGAAGAGGAAATGGTGTCGTACGAGTTGGGCATTAAATCGACCCTGATGGACAATCGTGTTCGCCTGAATGCGGCTGTTTTTCGCAGCGAATATTCTAATATGCAGATTCAGCAGATTTTGGATAATACGGTTGTGTTTTTAACCGACGTGTTCAACGCTGGAAAATCCGAGATTGAGGGTTTTGAGGTGGATCTGACTGCGGTGCTCAATGAGGGCCTCACGCTTACTCTCGGCTACGGCTACACCGATGCCAAGTTTGTGGAGGTCATTGATAATACTCCTAGTTCGGCGACCTTTCAGCAGGATGTCAGCGCCAACTACATCATGCCTTACGCGCCGAAGAGCACCTACAATATTGTGCTGGAATACCAGTTTTCCGATTTTGGCATAGGGATATTGCGCGGCATGATCGACTACAACTGGCGCGACGAGCGTTACGGAACGGCCAGCAATGCCGATATGGAAGGCTTCTTTTTGGACGATTACGGCCTGCTGGGTGCACGCCTGAATTGGTCTGAGATCGATGTTGCCGGCACGATGCTGACGGTAGCGGCCTGGGGTAAAAACCTAGCCAACGAAGAGTATCTGGTGCACGACATCAGCCAAGCCTATTTTCACAGTGGTTACTTTGGCGAGCTTGTCAGCTATGGCTTGGATCTAACGATTCAGTTCTAGGTGCGAAAATCTGCCGCAAAAAAGGGAGCCCAATTCGGCTCCCTTTTTTGTATGTGGATTATTCTTCGTCAGACGCTTAAGCCACCTGAACGGGAATCGCATTGCTACTGTGACTGACCGTATTGTCTGGATTCATATAAATCAGACGTGGCTTGAAGTTGATTAGCTCGACTTCGGAATAGTTGCCATAGGCACAAATAATGATGGTGTCGCCCACGTTGGCCTTGTGTGCAGCAGCGCCATTGATGGAAATAATGCCGCTGTTGTCTTCACCGCGAATAATATAGGTGGTGAAGCGCTCGCCGTTGGTCACGTTGTAGATATCTATTTGCTCGTATTCACGCAAACCGGCGACATCCAGCAACTTGCCGTCAATGGCGCAGGAGCCTTCATAGTTCAGCACCGCATGGCTTACGGTGGCTTTGTGAAGCTTGGCTTTCAGCATGGTGGACTGCATACGCTGTTCCTTTCTATCTCTCTGCCTGTCTTGTGATGCCGGTTCGCGATTTTACCGGGCGGCAAGCATACCCCAGTCGGCGCTGGGATTGAAGTTTAGGGTGACATTGTCTATCAGGCGGGTGTCACCAAGTCTGGCGGCCGCGAGTATCACAATTTCCTCAGTGTCCAGATTGACGCTATCTAGCGTACTGGCGTCACAAATGGAAAAATAATCGGTTTCAAAGCCTGCGTCTTTCAGGCTGAGTTGCGCATAGCGCTCGAGTTCGCTGTAACTGTCGAATCCACAAGCGATCGCTTCACGGCACTCCTGCAAGATTTTGTGCAGCGCGGGCGCCAAGCGGCGGTGGGTATGACTTAAAAAGCCGTTGCGTGAGCTCAAGGCTAGGCCATCATTGGCACGAGCCGTGTTTACGCCCTCAACCTGCACTGGCATGCACAGATCAGCCACCATTTTGCGGATCACCGCAAGTTGCTGGAAATCTTTCTTGCCGAATACAGCAACATCGGGCTGCACAATCTGAAATAATTTGGCGACGACCGTAGAAACACCGTCAAAGTGTCCGGGGCGGCTGGCACCGCAATGGCGTATCGACACTTCAGGCACGCTAACAATGCTCTGCTCGCCGGTGCCGTTGGGGTACATTTCAGGCTCAGTCGGGTGGAACAGGTACTGGACGCCTTCGGCAAACAGTTTTTCTTTGTCTGCTGTTAGTGTTCGGGGGTAGTTATCAAGGTCTTCGTTGACGCCGAATTGCAACGGATTGACAAAAATGCTGACGACAACGGTCTCTCCCAATTTACGAGCACGGCGAATCAGTTGTAAATGGCCTTCGTGCAAATTGCCCATGGTGGGCACAAATGCTATCCGCCGTCCGGCTTTGCGGTCGGTAGCTAGGGCTTCTCTCAGTTGCGCTGTTGTACTGAATGTCTTCATTTCACCTAACTTCCCACTCGTACCATCGCTGATATGCAGATGTAGGTTGCTGTGAAGTCAGTCCGCTATCACCGCGGGCTGGCGCCCATCCTCGTGCGTCCGGTTATGCGGATTGCGAGGCCCACTGGCCGAGGTGTTTACAATGTGAGCAACGGGCAGTGGCGGGCAAGTATGCCCCAATCATAGGAGTGGTTCAATGGTTTTTGGTAACAAATCTAAGACTTATTTGTTACCAAAAGAAGCGCTTTTAGAGCGTAACATATGGCCGGAAAGTAGGGCTGCAAGCCTCGTGGTTACTGGCTTCAGGCCTCGAAACTATGCTCTGGCCCTGGAAACTCTCCCGCTTCTACGGCATTTCGGTAATTACTGATCGCCGTAGGGATGTCGCTGCCGCCTTCCATGAAGTTTTTGACGAATTTGGGCAGGCGTTGCGAAATACCAAGAAGGTCGTGCAGAACCAGCACTTGGGCGTCTGTATGGGGGCCTGCGCCAATGCCGATGACAGGGATGGCAACGGATTTACTTATTCGCTGCCCCAGTGCTGTCGGAACGCATTCAATAACGAGCAGGCTGGCGCCGGCAGACTCCAGTGCCTTGGAATCGGCAATGATGTGTTCTGCCGAGGCCGCGTCGCGACCCTGGACTTTGAAGCCGCCGAGCACGTTCACTGATTGAGGGGTCAGCCCGAGGTGGCCGCAGACCGGTATGCCGCGCTCGGTTAGCAGTTTGATGCTCTCGCTGAGCCACTGGCCGCCTTCGAGTTTGACCATATGGGCGCCGGACTGCATCAGTGCGGTCGCATTGGCCAGTGTGTCGTCGATTGTGTTGTAGCTGCCGAAGGGCATGTCGGCCACGAGCAGGGCTTGCTCGGTGCCGCGGGCTGTGCAGGCCGTGTGGTAGCACATATCGTCAAGGGTGACGGGTAGGGTACTGCTGTGGCCCTGCAGTACGTTGCCAAGTGAGTCGCCCACCAGAATGACGTCGATGCCCGCGCGGTCGATAACGCGCGCGAAGGTAGCGTCGTAAGCGGTCAATGCCGAAAATTTTTGTCCGGCAGTTTTTTTGGCCAGCAGCGACTGGGGGCTAACTTTGTTCATATTGACCTCGCGCTACAATAAACTCGGATTGAAAAAGTGACGGCCATTGCGAATGCGAGAAAGATAATCGACCAGCTGCTGAAAGTCACGGTCGTTATTGGCGAAGTCTATCTCGGCGGCGTTGACGATAAGCAGCGGAGCTTCGTCGTAGTAGAGGAAAAACTCGCTGTAGGTCTCATTGATTTGTTCTAGATAGGCCCGCTCAACGTGCTTTTCATAGGAGATGCCGCGCTGCTGGATCCGGCTCATTAAGACGTCTGCCGGCGCCTGAAGGTAAATCACCAGGTCGGGCACCGGCGCGTCTAGCGTGAGTTGGTCGTAGACTTTTTGATACAGCGCCATTTCATCGGTGTCGAGATTGGCTTTGGCAAAGAGGCGATCTTTTTGAATGAGAAAATCGGAAACCTTGGCTGGAGCAAACATATCGGTTTGCTTGAGTTCGTCTAGCTGTTGCGCGCGCTGGAATAAAAAATAGAGTTGTGTGGCCAGCGCTGCTTGGCGCCGGTTGTTATAAAAACGTTCGAGGAAAGGATTCTCGTCCGCGCGCTCTAATAAGGTCTGGTAATTCAGTGATTCGGCGAGACGGCGAGTCAGGGTCGTTTTGCCGACGCCGATGGGGCCTTCTACGGCAATAAAGTTCGGGAGACCTTTATGGTCAAGTGCTGTGTGTTCCTGCATTTACGCTCCATCCTGAGACTGCAATAGCCAGACGTCGTCTGTGCTGACGTAGTCTAATAGCCTCGGCAGAGAAGTGCCATTGGGCAGCGTCAGCCCCGGGGCGATTTCCTGTAAGGGCGCGAGTACAAAGGCGCGTTGGGCAATGCGGGGGTGGGGGATTTGAAGTCGTGGCTCATCGACGACCTGCTCGGCGTACAGCAAAATGTCGATGTCCAGCGTGCGGGGCCCCCAGCGGACGTTGCGCTTTCGACCCTGCAGGTTTTCAATGGCCTGCACATCGTTCAGTAACTGTAAACTCGACAGTGCTGTTTCAATCTTGACCACGGCGTTAACGAAATCCGGTTGCTCTCCGGGGCCAATGGCTTTACTGCCGTAATAGCGGGAGCTGGCCATCAGGGTCATTGCCGGGTGCTTGTCGATTCGCGTGAGTGCGGCGCTTAGTTGCGCGAGAGGCTGGTCCAGATTGCTACCGAGCCCCAGATAGCAAATCGCGCTCACGAGGGTTTGCGGGTCCGGGGTTTGCGTCGGCGTCGGCTGCCTGACCCGGAATTTTCACCGGACAGTTTTTTCTGCATGCTCAGGCGGGTTTCCTCGTCGGCCTCTTGGAATGCTGTCCACCAGGGGCCGAGGTCTTCGGCAATTTCGCCCGCCTCTTCGCGCAGTAGCAAGAAATCGTAGGCTGCTCGAAAATAGCGGTGCTCGAGCAATTCGCTTGCTCGCTTTCCGCTGCGGCGCGGCAGTCGCAGCTGTAATTCCCAAATATCGCGCATGGGCATGGAGAAGCGCTTGGGAATAGAGGTGTGATGCTGCTGTGCCGAGATGCAGCTTTGCGATGCTTGATGCAGCGCGGGAATTTCGGGCATGCCGGAGGCTAGCAAGGCATCAAACTCGCGTTTGACAACAGGCCAGAGGATCACCGCGTATATAAAGGCTGGGGTGACCGGTTTGTTGTCGCCAATGCGTTCATCGGTATTGACCAGGCCCTGTTCGATTAATGCGCCCGCGCTTTCGTGGCCGTCGTCGAGCAGGCGCTGGGTTGCAGGGAACAGGGGGCGAAACAGATCATAATGCTTGAGCAGCGCATAGACACGCAGCGCCCGACCTTCCATAAACAGTTTGAGGACTTCGTCAAACAGGCGAGCGGCAGGAATCTGTTCCAGAATCGGCGCGAGTTCACGGATCGGGGTCGACGTTTTACTTTCCAGGGTGAAATCGAGTTTCGCTGCAAAGCGCACCGCGCGCAGCATGCGTACTGGGTCTTCCTGATAGCGGCTAGTAGCGTCGCCAATAATACGAACTTGGCGCGATTTCAGGTCGTCGAGGCCACCGACGTAGTCGAGCACGGTAAAGTTAGCGCTGCAGTAGTATAAGGCATTGATGGTGAAATCGCGGCGTTTCGCGTCCTCTTCCAGTGTGCCGTAGACGTTGTCGCGCAGCAGCATGCCATTGTCTGCTGCCACGGCGGAATTGCCGGCGGTGTTTTCGTGGCTGCCGCGGTAGGTGGTCACTTCGATGATTTCGCGACCAAAACGGACGTGCACAATCTTGAAGCGACGGCCAATGATGCGGCTGTTGCGAAAAAGGTTGCGAACTTCTTCAGGGGTGGCGTTTGTGCCAATATCAAAATCTTTGGGCCGCTTGCCCAGCATCAAGTCACGAACGGCGCCACCGACAAGATAGCCTTCAAAGCCGCCGCTGCGTAATCGGTGCATGACTTTGAGGGCGCTGTCGCTGATGAGTCTTCGCGATACGGGGTGATCGTCTCTGGCCAATACGCGTGGCTGTGTTGATGCAGCGGTTTGTTTACGCGTTATAACCGAGGTGATTTTGTTCCAGAAATTAGCCACTAATTCAGTTCGTTATGATTCGTGAAGGTGTAGGGTGAGCGCGGTATCGCCGCTAAGCGGCGCATTCTAGCACAGAAAATGCGCTGTGCTGCTCACGGGTGGTTGGGTAATTGGTGGCGCTTCGGTTCGGCTTGCTGTCGAGCCGTAATAGAATCACGGCATGGTTGGGTAAAGTGTAAGAGCGTGCAAGAATTCGCCTAGTCCAGAAATGAAGAAGGGGAAAACGGCGTCTTCCCCATCCAGGTCTCTATGTAATTGTTTTTATTCGATTTTTCATTTTATTATTGTTTTTGTCTGTTATTATTGTTATTCACGGTAGTTATAGCACGTACCGTGCCAAGTATTTAATATCCATTTATATCAATGATTTGGTTGATGTGATCGGTGTAATCTTTGCCTAAGTATTTCTACCTACTGTTACCGATCTGCCCGTGTTTTGTTACTTTCAATCATTGGGGTAACGGCACATTTTAATATTTCCGTAAAACTTCCATGATTATGGGAACTTTTCGTAGAAAAGCGAAATAGTTACTTGTCAGAGTCTCTTGACCGCCTGTTGAGGGTTCACCAGGCGGCCTGTAAGCGGCGCCGTTTGCTAGGCTGCCTAACGTTCATTTACGCCTGTTTTGTGCGCTTACGCGGTTTTGGAGTTCTTCTTGCGGGGAATGCCGAGTCGCTGTCGCCGTTCCCACAAGCATTTTCGACTCACGCCCAGTTTTTGAGCGAGCTCGGTTTCGCTCATCGAATCCTGATGTTCGAGCACGAAGCGTTGAAAGTAGTCTTCCAGCGACAGGTCTTCAGTCGGGTCGAGACTGGTGCTTTTAGGTGGTTTGTGTGGGCTGGGCTCGCTGCGGAGTCTTTCAATGGTTTTTTGCTTGCTGCGCATCTGGTTGATATCGACCAGCTCTAAATCGATATCCAATTGCTCGTTGTCGATTTCGGGGCCGTCACTAAGGATGACCGCACGTTCCACCGCGTTTTCCAGTTCGCGAATATTGCCCGGCCATATATAGGTGGTGATGGCTTGAATGGCTTTGGGCGAGAAGTGCATTTCGTCCTTGCCTAAATTTTGGCAACAGCGCTGCAGAGCGGCTTCTGCAATCTCAAGAATGTCTTTGCCGCGCTCGCGCAAGGGCGGCAGCTCCAAGCGAACTACGCTGATCCGGTAAAACAGATCTTCGCGAAAATCGTGCTCTTGCGCCATCGCTTTGAGGTCGCGATGGGTGGCGCAGATCAAGCGTACGTCGACCGTGCGGGTTTGTACGGAGCCAATCCTCCGGATCTCGTTTTCCTGTATGAAGCGCAACAGGCGCGCCTGTGCTTCCATTGGCAATTCACCGATTTCGTCCAAAAACAGGGTGCCGCCGTCGGCTGCTTCTATAAGCCCAATTCTGTTGCTGTTGGCGCCGGTGAAGGCGCCTTTTTCGTAACCGAATAATTCAGACTCGATCAGGGTGTCGGGGATCGCAGCGCAGTTTACTGAGATGATGGCTTTGTCGGCGCGCGAGCTGCGGTTGTGAATGGCTTTGGCAACGAGTTCTTTACCGGTACCCGTCTCACCGTGTATGAGCACTGTGGCTCCGGTTGGGCCGACTTTTTTGATTTGTTCGTAAAGCGTCGACATGGTCTTGCAGCTGCCGATCATTTCGCCGAGCTGTGGCTGGCCGCGATGTCGATTGCGGCGATTGCGGCTGGTCGGTGAGCGTTCGTCGTCAGCGTGTGCTTCGATATTGCGACGCACGGCTTCGAGCATCTCGTCGTGATCGAAGGGCTTAGCAACGTAATCAACGGCCCCCATTTTCATCGAGTCTACTGCGGAGCGCAGGCTGGCGTAGCTGGTCATCACCAGTACTGGGGAGTCGGTACTTTGGATCAGGTCAGTGCCGGACGCGCCTGGCAGACGTAAGTCGCTAATGATCAGCTGGAAATCGTCGAGGGTATAATTGTCCAGCGCGTCTTTCACCGAAGTCGCTTCCTGAACGCTGTAGTTGTTGCGTTCAAGTAGGCGGCGCAGGGCTTTGCGAATTACGTCTTCATCTTCGACGATCAGGATATCAGTCATATAATACTCGCGATGATTTGGTTACTTCCGGGCGGCGAGGCGTTACCAAACTGCTCAAAACACAACAACATACCGCGTCTTTCGGGCTTTTGCCAGTAGGTAGCGGCGCTTGCGCAGTGTCGAAAATACACCTATTCGGAAAATATTTGTAACTTTAAGCGAACGCAGGTGCCATTGAGTTGGCCGCTGACCGGACTCTCAATGCTTATCTCGCCGCCTATGTCGTCAACGATATTGTAAACCAGTGCGAGGCCCAGACCCGTGCCCTTGCCAGGCTCTTTGGTTGTAAAGAAGGGCTCGAAAATCTTTTCCATTGCGTGCTCGGGAATTCCGCTGCCGCGATCGCAAACGCTGATGTGAAGCTGTTCGTCGATGTGTGCATTGATCGTTATGCTGTCGCCGGCCTGGCTGGCATCACGAGCGTTTGAAAACAGGTTGATAAACACCTGAATCAGGCGCTGATTGTCGGCATGGGCAATCAGGTTGTCGGAGCAGCGGTTGTCAAATATCACCTTGATTGCTTCGAGGTCGAGCTTCAGTAATTGAATGGCTTCGTCCACGCAATGCCGGACGTTCACGGCTTCAAAGTTCACGTGCTGGGCATCGCGGCCCTGATGGGCGAAGTTCACTAGGCTTTGCACAATACTGGTGATGCGTTGGGTCTGCTTGACGATTTGTTCAGCACTTTCGATGACTTCAGGAGGCTCGGTTTCGTAACGCAAATTCTGGGCAAGACAGGCAATGCCCGTCACCGGGTTGCCTATTTCGTGCGCAACTCCGGCGGCTAGGCGGCCTATGGACGCGAGGCGTTCCTGGTGGGTGAGCTTACTTTCCAGCAGCTGGGTTTCGGTGATGTCTTCTACAATGATGACCTGCTCGCTGCGTGTTAGTGGGTCGACCGCGGCTTTGTGCAGGT
>JBLHMO010000006.1:0-42323 GCA_047622145.1 Paracoccaceae bacterium
CGTGGCATTGGTTCGGGTATCAACCAAGGGTTCGAGCAATCGGTCGGTATGTATTTCGACGGTGTCAGCTACGGCCGCGCGCAATTGTCTCGCGCACCTTTTCTGGATTTGGCACGTGTAGAAGTATTGCGTGGCCCGCAAAACATCCTGTTTGGTAAAAATTCCATTGCCGGTGCATTGAGCCTGCATTCCGCACGCCCGAGCCAGGAATTTGAAGGCATGGTGTCCGGTCTCTACGAACCCAACCATGGCGAGTCCGCCATTGATCTGGTTTTGTCAGGTCCTTTAACAGACCGACTTGGCGCGCGACTTGCCGTTCGCAAGCGCGATATGGATGGCTATATTGAAAACCTGACCTTAGGCCGAGACGAACCCAACCGCGATGAAAGCACCGTGCGGCTGTTACTCGATTGGGCGGCGACCGACAATCTGCAAGCCTTGTTCAAGTTCGAAGTCGGAAAATTTGATGTTATCGGTCGTCAGATTGAAATCATTAACGACAACCCGTCTACCTCAACAACGCCATTTTTCACCGGTCGAACATATTCAGAAATTTTGGACAATACCTCGGTTACCGGCCTGCCGATTATTGATCCATTTACCGTCGACGCCGATTCGTCCGTACTGAATAACACGCTGGATTATAAGCGTTCATCCAATGGTGATCTCAGCAATAACGATACTCAGAATTTCACCATGAATATCGACTACGCTCTGGATGAATACACACTGACCTTCATCACCGGAATTATGTCCTACAAGTATGAAGAACTCTGTGATTGCGACTTCACCGGCGCTGAAGTCTTTAAGGTGGAGTTTGAGGAAGAGTACCAGCAGCTCAGTCAGGAGTTCCGTCTAGTCTCGCCCGTCGGCGAGTTTATGGAATATATCGCCGGGGCTTATTACCACAAGAGTGAGTTGGATTTTTACGACTCGATTCTGGTCACTAGCGACATCCTCCCTGACTTGATTAACCTTGGAGACTTGGCCGCAGCTGGTCAGCTGGGGCGAACTCAGGATGGCATTGGTGATGCGGGTGATGAAATTCGAAATTTAGGTACGCCGCGTAACTTCACCACCGATACCGAGCTGTTCTCTGTCTTCCTGCAGACGACCTTTAATCTGACAGATTATCTGCGACTGAATGTGGGTGGTCGTTATTCGACCGAGACTAAAGAAGGTCATCGCGATCTGGAATTTGTCAACAACGTTACCGGCGAGCGCTTACCCAACGGTGAGGTCGATAGTGTTGTAGCCATCAATTTCAAAGCTGAGCGGCACAATTTGTCCGGTAGCCGTGACGAAAGCAATTTCGCACCGTCAGTCAATGTTCAATACGACATGGCCGATTGGGCGATGGTGTACGCAACGTGGAGCAAGGGCTTTAAATCGGGCGGTTTCGACGCTCGATCTAATTCTTCGCCTGAGGCCAATAACCCGGATCCTGGTAATGTCCAAAACCCGCCAACGCTGATCGGTACTTTTGTCTACGAAGAAGAAAGCGCACAAAGTATAGAGTTGGGCGCAAAAACTACCTTGCTGGATGGTGCAGCTGAGCTGAACATGGCGATGTTCTACACCGAATTCGACAATCTGCAAATCAGCATCTTCGACGGCACGCTCGGTTTTAACGTCGGAAACGCCGGCGCCGCAGAAACCATGGGTCTGGAGCTTGACGGTCGTATGGCTTTGACTGAAAACCTGATGATGACGGCGGCCTTGGCCTTTCTCGATTTCGAATTTACCGATTTCAAGAACGGCCAGTGTAACCACGTTCAAGTGAATGCAGGCGCGGATCCTGACGGCGACAGGCTGTGTGACTTCACTGGCGCAACCAATCAGTACGTTGCCGACTTCTCCGGCAATATCGGTTTTGTTTACACGCGCTCTATCGCCAACAGTCTTGAATTTCGGGGTGGCATGGATGTCATTTTCACCGACGACTACAACCCAACCCAGAACCTCGACCCGACTCAGGAGCAGGACGGCTACGCTGTTGTAAACGGCCGGGTGGCACTGTCTGATTTTGAAGATGGTTGGGAAATAGCGCTGATTGGTAAAAACCTGACAGACAAAGAAATAGTTAACTACGCTAACGACACACCGCTGGCAAACAGCACCTTTGGTGCGGTAAACCATTACGGCTTTATCAGTCGTCCGCGCAGTGTTGCTTTGCAGGCGGTCTACCGCTGGTACTAGGCTTTCCGCTACACTACAACGCCGCTTACCGCGGCGTTTTTTTTGTCCTAAAATTGAGGATTTTTTGTGAAAACTGCTGAAGAGAGGGTGTTTGAAAATGTCCTTGTCTGGCTGCAAGCTGGCCAGCCTGTTTGGCTTTGTACCATCGTGTCGACAATGGGAGCATCCCCGCGCCCGCTGGGCTCGCTGCTGGGAATGAACGGGTGCGGCGAACTGGTGGGTTCCTTATCCGGTGGTTGCGTAGAAGATGACTTACTGGATAAGATTAAAAATGGCGCCCTGGTCGTCAAGCAACCTGTCATTGAACTGTTTGGCGTTAGCGCTGAAGAGAATGAGCGCTTGGGGCTGCCCTGTGGCGGTCGCCTCGAAGTTCTGGTGGAGCACTTACAGGCTACACACACCGATCAGGTTCAATCGCTACTCGCGGCACTGGCACAGCGCCAGTGCATTCGGCGGCGGGTCGATCTGAGCAGTGGTCGCTGGCGTCTTGAAACGGTTGCCGGCGCTGAAATCTTAGCGCTGGATTCACAGACTATGCGACAGGATTTCGGCCCCCGCTTACATTTGCTGCTGGTCGGCGCGAATGAATTGGCCCGATGCATTGCCGAATTGGCGACAGCGATGGATTACGCGGTTTCTGTCTGTGATCCGCGCGAGGACCGGCTGGCACAGTGGTCGGTAGCGGGCGTCAATAAACTCAGGGCGATGCCTGATGACGCGGTGCGCGAACACGCCGACGATGGCCACAGCTTGGTGATTACCTTGACCCATGATCCTCGGATTGACGATATGGCCTTGATGGAGGCCCTGCAGTCCAGAGCCTGCTATGTGGGTGCGCTGGGCTCTGAGCGTACCTCGGCAAAGCGCCGTCTGCGCCTACTTCAGCTCGATCTCACTGAGGCCCAAATTTCACGCCTGCATGCTCCGGTTGGGCTGCCGATCGGCAGCAAATCGGCGATGGAGATTGCCGTTGCTGTGATGGCCCAGTTGATCCAGCGGCGCACTGCATCGCGATGACTGCCTTGGCGCGAGTTCATGTGCTTGTGCTGGCCGCGGGCGCCAGTCGCCGTTTTGGCAGTGACAAACGGCAAGCGCTGCTGCCGAGCGGCCGCAGCCTAATACAGCAAATGCTTAGCACGGTTACCGCAGCGGGCTTGCCCTACAGTGTGGTGTGTAGGCCAGATGATCCCTTGAGCGAGCAGTTGGCTTCGGTCATTGTCGTTGAGGGTGCTGAGCTGGGCATGGGCTCGAGTCTTGCTGGAGCCGTGTCGCAGCTGGACAGCACGGCCAGCGCGGTGCTGATATTACCTCTGGATCTTCCCTTGCTACGCAGTAAAACGATTTTGCGGGTGGCAGCACTGCTCACTGAGGGCACGATCATACGCCCACGCTGCAGGGGCCGTTTTGGTCACCCGGTGGGCTTTGGGCGTGATTATTTTGCTTTACTGGAAGAGCTTTCCGGCGACAGGGGGGCGCAGTCTATCCTCCGGACAACGCGTCGCGAAAGCCCTGGCGCCGTGCAAGTGCTCGAAGTAGACGACCCCGGCATATATTGCGATATCGATACACCGGTGGCGCTCAGCGAGCTGAGTCTTGCGCAGTTTCCCGAAGAACATCGATAAAGGCTTGGGCTGCATTGGAGAGGCTGCGGCTGCGATGGCACACACCGCCCAGCTGTCGGTGCAGATGGTGGCCCTCCAGACTCAGTGCTTTGATGCTGCTGTCCAGCAAGGTGGTAGGGAGAATGCTCCAGCCTAAGCCAATGCTAACCATAACCTTGATGGTTTCCATATAGTTGGTCGACATCGCAATATCCATTTTTAATCCGGCCTCGTCAAACAAGCGTTTGATGATTTGGCCTGTATAGGTATTTAGCCCGGGCGGTATAGCAGTGTGGTGTTGCAGTTCCTCTAAACTCACGGAGTTTTTGCTGGCCAGAGGGTGCTCCAGACCAACGGCGACGGTCAGTGGATCATCCCACACCAGAAAGGACTCTAAATTAGTCTCCTGAACCGGTGACAAGGTGATGACAGCCAGATCCAGATCACCGTGTAGAATCATCGCGTGAGCCTGCTCTGAATCCATGAAATCGATATCCAGTCGCACGTTTGGGTAGGAGCGAGTGAAGTAGCGCAGTACCGGCGGCAGGCGGTGTAGGCCAATATGGTGGGAGATCCCCAGCGACAGTTTGCCGCTGACGTTGCCACTCAGGTCACGCACGCTGCGCTCTGCCTTGATTATAGAGATGAGTATCTGGCGGGCTTGGGGCAAGAGGGCATTCCCGGCTTCAGTAAGATTGATCTTCCGGCCTATTCGATCAAACAAGCGGTGGTTGAGACGTTGCTCGAGATTGCTGATGCGTTTGCTGATAGCGGGTTGGGTTATATGAAGGCTTTCTGCTGCCTCTGAGAATGAACCTAGCTCGGCGACGGCGACAAAAGCCTTCAGACTTTGTGTATCCATGGGGGCATGTGCTCTTGTTTCAGATAGAAATATGTTATCAGAAACATAAAAAATATGAATTTGTTTTATTGTTTTCCGCTGCGTAAACTGCAAGCATCGAATTAGCCCTTGTACGGAGCCGGCCATGACCGCCAAAACACTGTATGACAAACTCTGGAACGATCACCTCGTCGCAATCACCGACGCTGGCGATGCCTTGATCTATATCGATCGCCACCTCGTGCATGAAGTGACGTCCCCTCAGGCCTTTGAAGGCCTGCGATTGGCGGGGCGAAAACCTTGGCGGATAGACGCCAATCTGGCGACACCAGACCACAATGTGCCCTCGGACGCGAAGGAGCGCGCAGGCGGCGTTGCCGGTATAACCGATCTGGTATCGCAGCTGCAGGTTAAAACCCTGGACGACAACTGTGATGAATTCGGCATTGAGGAATTTCGGATCAATGATGTCCGTCAGGGTATTGTCCACGTCGTTGGGCCCGAGCAGGGCGCAACGCTGCCCGGCATGACGGTTGTCTGCGGCGATTCCCATACGGCAACGCATGGCGCCTTGGGCGCGATCGCGCATGGTATTGGTACATCTGAAGTTGAGCATGTCTTGGCGACTCAGTGTCTGCAGCAGCGCAAGATGAAGAATATGTTGGTGACCGTGGACGGTGCACTGCGACCCGGTGTTACCGCCAAGGATCTAGTGCTGGCCGTTATCGGCAAAATTGGCACGGCGGGTGGCAATGGCTGTGCGATTGAGTTTGGTGGCAGCACCATCCGCGGTCTTTCAATTGAGGGGCGGATGACGATCTGCAATATGGCCATTGAAGCCGGCGCCCGTATTGGCATGGTGGCTGTCGATCAAACCACCATCAACTATGTTAAAGGTCGTCCTTTTGCCCCCACCGGTGAAAACTGGGATAAGGCTGTTGCCTACTGGAATACCTTACAAAGCGATACCGATGCGGTATTCGATAAGGTGGTGGAGCTCGACACCAAGGATATTCTTCCGCAGGTAACGTGGGGTACGTCGCCGGAAATGGTTGCCAGTATTAATGCCAAGGTGCCTTCACCGGAAGACTTCAGTGAGCCTGTGAAGCGTGCGGCCTGCGAGCGAGCATTGGTCTATATGGGTCTTGAGGGCGGTATGGAGATTCGCGATATCAAGCTCGATAAAGTGTTTATCGGTTCTTGTACCAATTCTCGGATCGAAGACCTGCGTTCCGCTGCGGCCGTGGTGAAGGGTAGAAAAATCGCAGCCAATATCAAAGAGGCCTTGGTTGTACCAGGTTCAGGGCTGGTGAAAAAGCAGGCCGAGGAAGAGGGGCTGGACAAGATTTTTCTCGATGCGGGGATGCTGTGGCGTCAGCCCAGTTGTTCCATGTGTTTGGCCATGAACTCAGACAAGTTGGGAGCGGGCGAGCACTGCGCTTCGACATCGAATCGTAACTTTGAAGGGCGTCAGGGTTTTGGTGGTAGGACTCATTTGGTGAGTCCGGCAATGGCTGCCGCTGCCGCGGTCGCAGGCCACTTTATTGATGTGAACGAATTACTTGAAGGAGCGCCAGTATGAAGCCCTTTACGCACCTGAACGGCGTTGTCGCACCGATGGATCGCGCCAACGTTGACACCGATATGATTATTCCCAAGCAGTTTCTTAAATCGATCAAACGCAGCGGGTTTGGTCCCAACCTGTTTGATGAGCTGCGCTATCTCGATGAGGGGCAGCCAGGTCAAGATAGCAGTAACCGGCCGCTGAATTCGGATTTCCCCTTGAATTTTCCTCGCTACCGGGGTGCTTCTTTGCTGTTGGCGAGAGAGAACTTTGGCTGTGGTTCTAGCCGCGAACACGCTCCCTGGGCGCTTGAGGATTACGGCTTTCGCTGTGTGATCGCACCCAGCTACGCGGACATCTTCTTCAATAACTGTTTTAAGAACGGTATTTTGCCGATTGTTCAGGACGCTGAAATAGTCGACCGCTTGTTCAATGAGATGTACGCGAGCGACGGCTATCAGCTGAGTGTTGATTTGCAGGCTCAAACCATCACCACCCCCAGCAATGAGGTCTTGGGCTTCGAGGTTGAGGGCTTTCGCAAAAACTGCCTGCTCAATGGTTTGGATGACATTGCTATTACCTTGCAGCAAGGCGATGCGATTCGTGTGTATGAAGCGCAACGCCGACAACAGGCACCGTGGTTGTTTGCCAGCCGTTTGTGATATTGCCAGCGCGCAATCCGCGCGCCGCTTTGTTAGAATTCGCCGCCAGTCTGGCGCGGGTATGCAGTCGGCCTGGCGCAATAAGGAGATGTTGAGTGAGTAAGAAAATTCTGGTGCTACCGGGCGACGGTATTGGTAGCGAGATTGTGGCTGAAGCCGTGAAGGTTCTTCGCTTGTTGGACCATCAGTATAGCCTTGGCCTTGAATTGGAAGAGGCTTTGCTGGGCGGTGCCGCCATCGATGCACAGGGCAATGCTTTGCCGGATTCAACCTTCGCCTTGGCCAAGGCAGCTGACGCTATTCTTCTCGGCGCCGTTGGCGGCCCAAAATGGGACGCATTGCCACCGGCCGATAGGCCAGAGAAGGGTGGGTTACTGCGCTTGCGCAGCGAGCTGCAATTATTCGGTAACTTACGCCCTGCAATTTTATACCCGCAACTAGCCAGTGCGTCGAGCCTGAAGCCGGAAGTGGTATCCGGATTGGATATCTTGATTGTACGCGAGTTGACCGGCGGTATTTACTTTGGCGAACCGCGCGGCATCCGTGTGCTAGACAATGGTGAGCGTCAGGGTTTCAATACCTACGTCTATAGCGAGTCTGAAATTCGACGCATAGCGCGTTTGGCGTTTGAGCTGGCCATGAAGCGCGATAAAAGATTGTGTTCGGTCGACAAAGCCAATGTGTTAGAAGTGACCATGCTCTGGCGCGAAGTGGTACAGGACATGGCTGCGGACTATCCGGACGTTGAATTGAGTCATATGTATGTGGACAACGCCGCCATGCAGCTGGTGCGCGCACCCAAACAATTTGACGTGATAGTGACTGGCAATATGTTTGGTGACATCCTCTCGGATGCAGCCGCGATGCTCACCGGCTCGATTGGTATGCTGCCGTCGGCTTCGTTAGACGCAAACAACCGCGGCATGTACGAGCCCTGTCATGGTTCGGCGCCGGATATTGCCGGTCAGAACAAGGCGAACCCGCTGGCGACGATTATGTCGGTCGCCATGATGTTGCGCTATTCCTTGGGCGTGGAAGAGCCCGCCGCGGCGATCGATTGCGCTGTGAGCAGTGTCTTGGATCAGGGTATTCGCACGGGTGACATATACTCCGAGGGTTGTACTCTAGTGGGCACCGACGGCATGGGTGATGCTGTTGTGGCTGCCCTGCAACGCTAAAGTCCTAGTCTATTGTTAGAAATATTTACTGTAAGTTGTAGTCAAATTCACGGCAGCAAAAGGAAATGATAAGTCTATGTTGAAAACGGGTTTAGTAGGTTGGCGCGGTATGGTCGGCTCTGTTCTGATGGGGCGCATGCGCGAAGAAGGCGATTTCGACAATATCGTCCCCACCTTTTACAGCACCTCCAACGCTGGCGGCAAAGCCCCCGATGTAGGCAAGCCCGTGGATGCGCTGCACGACGCTGAAAATATCGATTCGCTAAAGGAAATGGATGTCATTATTTCCTGTCAGGGCGGTGACTATACCAAAGCCGTTTTCCCGAAATTGCGCGCAGCCGGTTGGACTGGATACTGGATTGATGCGGCGTCCGCGCTGAGGATGGAGGATGATGCCGTCATCGCTCTCGATCCGGTTAATGGCAATGTCATTCAGGATGCATTAGCGCGCGGCGCGAAAAATTTTATTGGCGGTAACTGTACCGTCAGTTTGATGCTGATGGGGATTGGCGGGTTGTTCCGGGAAGGCTTGGTCGAGTGGGTGAGTGCACAGACCTACCAAGCGGCGAGCGGCTCCGGTGCCAAAAATATGCGCGAGTTGATTGCGCAAATGGGTCAAATCAACGCCAAGGTGAGCGATCTGCTGGCCGATCCACGCTCCAGTATTCTTGAAATCGACAGCGCGGTTGCTGCAGCGATGCGTGCCGACGATTTTCCGACGGAGAATTTCGGTCATCCGTTAGCGGGTAGCCTGCTGCCGTGGATTGATACCCAGTTGGAAAACGGGCAGAGCCGCGAAGAGTGGAAGGCACAGGCAGAGACTAACAAAATATTGGGTCGAACCGGCAGCCCAATCCCGGTGGATGGGACCTGTGTTCGCGTAGGCGCCATGCGCTGTCACAGTCAGGCGCTGACTATTAAATTGAACAAGAATGTATCTATTGCCGAAGTAGAGCAGGTCGTCGGTTCAGCCAACGATTGGATCACTGTTGTGCCCAACCAAAAGGAAGCTACTTTGAAACAACTCACTCCCACTGCAGTGACCGGCTCTTTAGCGATTCCGGTGGGGCGGTTGCGCAAACTCACTATGGGCGCTCACTATTTGTCGGCCTTCACGGTAGGCGATCAACTATTGTGGGGCGCGGCCGAACCGCTGCGTCGTATGCTACGCATTATTCAGGCAGGTAAGTAAGTATGCGATTGGCGATTTGTGGTGTCGGTGGGCAGGTTGCCGAGGGTTTTATAGAGCAATTGGAGCAAAGCGCGCTGGAATTTGGTTCGCTGCAGGCTTTTGTTGTCAATGTCGACGAGGCAAAGGCGCTTCGGGTGAGGGGCGCAACGGTAGTTGCTCGCGACATCAGCGATGCTGATTTTGCTGAATATGATCTCTTGGTGGTGTTCGAGTCTGTTCCCGATTTGGCGGCGCTGGCGGCGGCGGCAAATGAGCTCGGGTGCCATGTTATTGACGCGAGCCTCAACGACGCAGGCCTTGGTCGGCCTGTGGTGCCAGAACTAATGGCAGAAGAGCGGGTGGACTACCCTGTGTTTTGGTCACTTCCAGCGCCGGCCATTAGCGCGCTGGCACCGGTTCTGAATGGCTTGCTTGAGGGCAATGATATATTGTCAGTGTCTGCGCTGGTTTGCGAGCCAGCGTCGGCTCTGGGTGATGCTGGAACGCGACAATTGGCTGCAGAAACTGCGAAGCTTTTGAATGGACAGGCGGTAGATAGCGCCGACGAAGAGCGCCTTGCCTTCAATGTTGTGCCCCATGTATTCACCTATGAGGCCACTGGGGGACAAAATCTCGGAGACTTATTGGGTTTAACTTTACCCAATATACACTTGGAAAGCCTTCAAGTGCCCCTGTTTTATGGGCAAACCATCCAGCTGACAGTCGTCTTGAAAATGCCGGCTGAGCTTCCGAAAATAAGCGCTGCATGGCTGACTGAAAGCGTTCATGTGGTTGATAATAAAGAACAATTTTCACCTATAGCTTTTGCGGAAGACGACCGCATTCATGTTGGTCGCCTACGTGTTTCAGCGGCAGCGCCGCACAATCTAAGTGTTTGGATAATTGCAGACAATGTCCGGAAAAGTGCAGTTGTTAACACAATCAAACTGATAGAAATCTTGATAAAAAGTTCTATATAGCTAATATTTATTTCATGTACTGGAGAGTTTGTCTAGCTTCCAACTGATTCTAGTCGCCATTACATAGTTGGGCTTGAGAAATACAAAAATTCAAATAGGCAGTTTGCTGCAAACAGGAAGTCCATATGTTTAAAAGATCGCTGGCCGGCGTCGTACTTTTTATTGGCCTCGGAATCGCCTCATTCAGCCACGCATTTAGCCTTGGCGAACTACGCCTGAACTCCTCACTGAATCAGCCATTTGAGGCGGAGGTTTCCTTAAAAGATGCCGGCAGTCTCAGCAATGAGCAAATTACCATCCAACTGGCGTCGGTCGATGATTTTGAGAAGGCGGGTGTTGACTATAACTACCAACTATCGAATCTGATTTTTACTGTTTCGCTCTCCGGTAATGGCGAGGGCACGGTTCGACTTACATCCCGCGAGCCCATTGTTGAGCCCTACCTCAATTTTTTAATTGAGGTGCGTTGGCCCGCCGGACGAATGCTGCGTGAATACACCGTATTGCTAGATTTACCGGTGGTCACGGCCAAAACCTCGACTGTGTCTGCCGCCCAAGGTGGAACCGCCGTGCAAGCGGCCCGAGAAGCATCAAAGACCCGCGAACAAGTTGTCATTCTTGATGAGACACTCGAGTCCGCCGGGAATACGACAGGCGCTCGTGCGAATGGCGATCGCACCAACCTCCCAAAATCAGAAAGACCAACAGAATATCGGGTGCAGCACAACGACATGCTGTGGAATCTTGCCGGCGAGTTTAAGCTTGAAGGCGCGACTATTCACCAGACAATGCTGGCGCTGCTCAGAAAGAACCCACGAGCGTTTATCGGCGACAATATAAATCTATTGAAGTCCGGTTATGTGCTTCGTCTGCCTTCGGCCGAAGAAGCCCTCCAAGTGGGCCAAGAAGGCGCGCTAAAGGAGGTGCGCCGTCAGAACGCGGTATGGCGGGGCGAGGCACTGCCTTCTGACGATGAGATCGACGCTCAGCCGCAACTTGATGCCACTGGAACCGCAGAAACCGCGGAGGCGAGCGCTAGCAAAAAGCCGTATGCGAGACTATCCATTGCCACTCCTGGGCAATCCGATAGTGAGGGATCGGCAAAATCTGGCGCATCGCAAGCGATGCGTGACCAACTGGCGGCTGCGCAAGAAGAAGCAGATCGCGCTGGGCGTGAAAATGCGGAGTTAAGCTCTAGGCTAAGTGATATGGAGCGCCAGCTGGCTACCCTGCAGCGCTTGCTCGAACTCAAAGACGACCAGATGGCGACCCTTCAGGGGCAGATGGGCGCAGAAAGTCCGGCACTGGCAGTGCAAGCCGAGCAGCCGACGCCAGAGATGAACCGAGGCAGACTGCTCGACAATTATCAGGTGCGTTATGGTTTGATAGCACTGGCTGTGGTGATCTTGCTGCTGCTGCTGCGCCGCTTCAGCCAAAACAAAACCGAAGCAGCTTTTGATTCCGCCCACAAAGATGGCGAAGAGCCTGATTTTGACAGTGAGCCTACATTTAGTTATGACGATGTAGAGGGCGACGACCCCGGTCGTACCAACGTAATCATCGAGCCGCGCGAGAAAGACGATGAAACCTCGGACAGCGCTCCGGTGGATGAAGATTTCAATGATCTGGCCGATTTGCTTTCCGATGACGAAGCCGCTGATGTGGAAGAAGAACTCGTCGTAACCCAGCCTATGGCACCGGTTGTGGCAGAAACCGACGACGCTTTGGCTGAGGCTGACATCTATTTAGCCTACGGGCGCTATGATCAGGCCGCACAAATGCTTAGCGGCGCAATGGCAAAAGAGCCGGATCGAACAGATCTTCGGATTAAATTATTAGGTGTGTATCTTGAGACGCGGGATCAAGCCAACTTTCTGCGCGAGTTCGCGGCATTGGAGGCCTTGGGCGATAACGACGCAATCTCGGAAGTTAAGGAGTCGATGTCTGCTGTCGAAGGGGTTAGCGAATGGCTGAGAAGCGGAGAGTTAACTGCTGAAACGCAGCCGTCTGTTGACGAGACTGAGTTGGACGATCTTGATTTCAATCTTGATGAGGACGATGAACCGACTGCCGCCGCTGGCAATACTGAGCCGGCCGCGCCTGCATCAACTACTCCAGAAACCGGTCCAGATGTAGAGAAGAAAACTGACACGGGTCTCGACGTAAGCGCCGATGACAGTATTGATTTGGAGATTGATGACGATTTCAGTCTTGATGATCTTGATCTTTCCTCTACCGTAATTGAGCTAAATGAAGACGCAGGGGATGATCTGGGTGAGTTGTCTTTGGACGCACTCGAGCTGGATGAGATTGATAGTTCGAAAGAGGAGCCCGCGGATACCTTGATTGTGGCTCCTTCGTCTGCGCTGCTAGAAACCAACGATGACGAGAGCTTTGCCGATCTTGACGAAGACCTTGCTCTGACTGACGATCCTATCGACGACGATTCCGCCGCAGCGACGTCAAACTCTGACAATTTGGCAGAGCTTGATGATGATGATATGAGCGACGATCTCGGTTTGTTCGGAGATAGCGATGAGGTCGCCACCAAGTTGGATCTCGCCCGGGCTTATATCGATATGGGTGATGCCGAAGGCGCAAAAGATATGCTTCAGGAAGTTCTCGAAGAGGGAACCGACGAGCAGAAGCAGGATGCAAACGAGCTGCTAGGCCTTTTGTAATAGGCAAATACACTAGCCAAGCGGCATGCTGTTCGCTTGGCTGGTATTCTCTTGAATTTTCCACGTTAAGCTTTCTGACACTCTTCTATGAATAGGCCATCGCGACAGCGAATATTTCCGGCGGGGACTCGCCTTGTGCTCGCGGTCCAATACGACGGTCGCCATTTCAATGGTTGGCAGCAGCAGCACTCACCTAAGATGCCCAGTGTGCAGGATGCACTTGAGAAGGCGTTGTCGACAGTGGCAGCGCAGCCGATCAGGGTTCAGTGCGCGGGGCGAACCGACAGTGGCGTCCATGCATCGCATCAGATTGCACATTTTGATAGTCCGGTAGCCCGACCAGAAACCGCCTGGACGCTGGGTGTTAATTCCCAGCTGCCAGATACGGTTGCAGTGAAATGGGTGCGGGCAGTGGACGCCGATTTTAACGCGCGCTTTAGCGCGACTGCGCGCCGGTATCGTTACATTATCTTGAACAGTGAATGTCGGCCGGCCCATATGAACGGGGAAGTGACGTGGGTTGCCCCAACACTGGATGCCGACCGCATGCATCTGGCGGCTCAGGCACTATTGGGCAAGCAGGATTTCAGTTCCTTTCGTGCGTCTCACTGCCAGTCTCTTACGGCTACGCGCACTGTCCACCGTGTCAGCGTGATCCGCATCGGAGAACTGGTTGTTATCGATATTGAGGCGAATGCCTTTTTGCATCATATGGTCAGGAATATTGTAGGTTCGCTGATCGAGATTGGTGTTGCCAAGAGGGAGCTGTCCTGGATTGCCGAATTGCTGGCTGCTGAAAATCGGGCCTTAGCGGCGGCTACCGCGCCGGCGGCAGGGCTTTATCTGGTCGATGTTCACTATCCGGACCGATTTGGCTTACCCGAAGAGAGCCCCGGACCCTTTTTCGTACGGCAATTGCTAGATTAAAGATTCTCTCCAATAGTTGATGTGCTCCGGGGCAGGATTTAAACGTCGCAGTCTGCTAGAATTTCCTCCTTTATTGAGAGGGGCGTGCGTGGTTCGAACTCGCGTAAAAATCTGTGGTATCACCCGCATAGCCGATGCCGTGGCAGCCAGTGACGCCGGTGCGGATGCCATTGGTTTGGTGTTTTACGCACCCAGCGCGCGCAATCTGGCTGTTGAAGACGCAACAGGGATTGTTGAGACTGTTGGCTGTTTTGTAAGTACCGTGGGCCTATTTGTAAATCCGAAGGTTGACGAAGTACGTAGGGTACTAGAAGCAGTGCCGCTTGATCGCCTGCAGTTTCATGGCGAGGAGAGTGAGGCTTTCTGTCGGCAATTCGGAAAACCCTATATCAAAGCTCTGCGTGCAAAGCCGGGCGCGAATTTTGGTGAGCTAGCAGCAAGTTTCCCTTCCGCGGCTGGCATATTACTGGATAGCTATAAACCCGGTGTTGCCGGTGGCACCGGCGAGGTATTTGATTGGCAGACCATTCCGGTGCAGCTGCGTAACAGCATCATTCTTGCTGGCGGGCTGAATCCTGACAATATTGCGGGTGCCATTCGTGGTGTTCGCCCGAACGCGGTTGATGTTAGCGGCGGTGTCGAGTCGTCACCGGGCGTTAAATCCGCAGAGAAAATTCGAGCTTTTATCGAGGTATTAAACGGTGAGTGAAGCAATAGATTACACGGCATACCCTGATGAGCGAGGGCACTTTGGTCCTTACGGTGGCCGCTTTGTGTCGGAAACCCTTGTGTGCGCGCTGGATGAGCTGGAAGCAGCTTATACAAGTTTGCGCAGCGATCCCGATTTTATCGCTGAGTTTGATCGCGACCTGGCGTACTACGTAGGGCGGCCATCGCCGCTCTATTTTGCCGAACGCTGGTCGCGAGAAACTGGCGGCGCGAAAATCTTTCTCAAGCGCGAAGATTTGAATCACACCGGTGCGCACAAGATCAACAATACTGTTGGTCAGGTGCTGCTCGCCAAGCATATGGGCAAAACGCGAATCATTGCCGAAACCGGCGCCGGTCAACACGGTGTCGCCTCGGCCACGGTCGCAGCCCGACTGGGCATGAGCTGCTGCGTATTTATGGGTGAAGAAGATGTGCATCGCCAATCGCTGAATGTGTACCGTATGAAGTTGTTGGGTGCGGAAGTGATACCGGTCAAATCCGGTTCCCGCACGCTCAAGGATGCGATGAATGAAGCCATGCGCGATTGGGTAACTAATGTTGACGATACCTTTTACATAATCGGAACCGTTGCCGGGCCGCACCCGTATCCACAAATGGTTCGGGATTTCCAAAGCATCATCGGCCGCGAAGCACGCCAGCAATGTCTGGATCAAACAGGACGGCTGCCGGATGCGCTCATTGCCTGCGTCGGCGGCGGCTCCAATGCTATTGGTTTGTTTCATCCTTTTCTGGAAGACGATTCCGTTGCCATGTACGGCGTCGAAGCGGGCGGTCATGGTGTTGAGACCGGCAAACACGCAGCGCCGTTAGCGGCGGGTTCGCCAGGGGTTCTGCACGGAAATCGAACCTACCTCATGCAAGACGATAACGGTCAAATCATTGATACCCATTCCGTTTCTGCGGGTCTCGACTATCCTGGCGTAGGCCCTGAACACTCTTGGTTGAAAGATAGTGGGCGCGCCAAGTACGCCACCATTAATGACGACGAGGCGTTGGCAGCATTCCGAGAGTTGACTCTCGTCGAGGGCATTATGCCGGCGCTCGAGTCCAGTCATGCCTTGGCTTACGCCAAAAAGCAGGCGGCTGCCATGGAGAAAGACCAAATAATCATCGTCAACCTGTCTGGGCGCGGCGATAAAGACATACATACCGTCGCGCAACTCGACGGCATTCAGTTAACTTGATGGGGTTGTAGTGTGAGTCGTTTAACGCCCACCTTTAAAAAATTACGACAGAACAAGCGTAAAGCTTTGGTGCCCTACATTGTGGCTGGTGATCCCAGCATGGCGCTGACGCTGCCGTTGATGCACAAGCTGGTCGCGCAAGGCGCGGATATTCTGGAACTCGGTGTGCCATTTTCCGACCCGATGGCGGAAGGGACTGTTATTCAGCTGGCGCACGAACGTGCGCTGGTACACGGTGTTAGTCTTACCGCCATTCTTGAGTTGGTTGTAAATTTCCGCAAAACCGACGACGAAACGCCGATTGTCCTTATGGGCTATGCCAATCCGGTTGAGCGCATGGGCTATGCCGCATTTTCTCAGCGCGCGAGTGAAGCCGGCGTCGACGGTGTTTTGATTGTAGATATGCCTCCGGAAGAAGCCGAAGATTTGAATGCCTGCCTCGCTGAGCACGCAGTCGATAATATCTTTCTGTTGGCGCCAACAACAACAGACGAGCGTATCGCCAAAGTTTCAGCATTGGCGGGCGGCTATATCTATTGTGTGTCGCTGAAAGGCGTAACCGGCGCGGGAAATATCGATGTGACTCAGGTGCAGGCGCTTATGAAGCGTATTCAGGCGCATACTGACTTGCCGGTCACCGTTGGCTTTGGCATCAAAGATCCTGACACCGCAACCCGGGTTGCGGTTTGCTGCGACGGCGTTGTGGTTGGCAGTGTACTGGTTTCGAGTATCGCTGCTAGCGACGGTAGCGAGCCTGCAGTGTTAGAGGCGACAACATTAATTCGCGATATCCGCCATGCACTTGACGCCTTAAGTGGTTAAAATACTAGGCTAAATTGAACGCTAGACAGGAAGTATCATGAGCTGGGTCGATAAAATTGTTCCCTCCATTATCCGCAAGGAAAACCCTGTGGACCGACGCGGAGATACGGGCCGTGACAGCGCCATTCCAGAAGGCCTGTGGAAGAAGTGCGTAAAGTGCGATGCCGTACTTTACCGCCCTGAACTGGAAGCTAATTTTGATGTGTGCCCGAAGTGTGATCATCATCTTCGGATTGGCGCTCGGCGGCGCTTAGATATTTTTCTTGACGAAGAAGGTCGTGAGGAAGTTCTGACGCATATCGAGCCGGTTGATCGCTTAAAATTTAAAGACAAGCGTAAGTACCGCGACCGTCTCAGCGCGGCGCAAAAAGCAACGGGTGAGAAAGACGCCTTGATTGCCTTCCGGGGGAGCTTGAACCAATTACCCTTGGTGGTTGTGGCGTTTGAATTCAATTTTCACGGTGGATCGATGGGCTACGCCGTCGGCGAAAAATTCACTCAAGCTGCCAATATTGCGTTGGAAGAGCGTGTGCCTCTCGTCTGCTTTTCGGCATCGGGTGGCGCCCGTATGCAGGAAGCCCTGATTTCTCTAATGCAGATGGCGAAAACCAGTGCCGTGCTCGAACGCATGAAACAGGCTGGCGTACCTTATATCTCGGTGATGACCGACCCGATCTACGGTGGCGTTTCTGCCAGTCTTGCGCTGCTCGGCGACATCAATGTCGCCGAGCCTGGTGCACGCGCCGGATTTGCCGGCCCGAATATTATCGAACAAACTATTCGCCAAAAACTGCCACCCGGATTTCAGCGCAGCGAATTTCTGTTGGAGCACGGCGCTATCGATATGATCGTGCAGCGCAAGGATATGCGCGACACGCTCAGCCGCCTGCTGGGTAGCATGACTTTTTATCAGCAGGAATGATCGCGTCCCGCTTATCTGACTGGCTGCAAAAGCTAGAACAGTTGCACCCAGTGCCCATCGCGCTGGGACTCGACAGAATCGGGCAGGTCTATGCCCGTATGGCGCTCGATTTCTCCAATACAAGGGTGATTACCGTTGCCGGCACCAACGGCAAAGGTTCGGTTGTCACCCTGTTGCAAAATTTACTGCTGTCGGCTGGGTATCGGGTGGGCGCCTATACCTCTCCGCATTTGCAGCGCTACACTGAGCGCGTTCGCGTTAATGCTCAAGAAATTAGCGATGAGTTGATGGTGGCTAGCTTCGAGATTGTCGAGCAGCATCGCGCTGCAGTATCGCTAACGTATTTCGAATTTGGCACGCTGGCAGCCTTGCAGCACTTTGCCGGACAGTCGCTTGATTATCTGATACTGGAAGTCGGCTTGGGTGGCCGACTTGATGCGGTTAATATTATCGACCCGCAGCTGACCATTGTGACGTCGATTGATCTGGATCATCAAGATTGGCTGGGCAATGACCGCGAAGCGATCGGGCTGGAAAAGGCCGGCATATTTCGCCAGGGTGTTCCGGTAGTCTGCGGCGACGCCAAACCACCTGAATCACTGCAGCAACATGCGCGCGAACATAATTCGCCGCTGTATTTATATGGCCGCGAGTTTAGCTTGGAGCGACGTGCGGATAAAGCACTGCATTGGCGAGGGCAGTCGCTGGATGGGCAGCCGCTGGAGCTGCATAGCGATCAGACGACCACGCTACTCGATAGTAATATAGCGACCGCATTGCAGGCGCTTGCGCTATTGCCAGAGCTTGGATCGGTGGACTACGCGGCCTTAGGGTCGGGGGTTCCCGGCCGACAGGAGCTGATTCACTATGATGACATCGACATTGTTCTCGATGTCTCCCACAATCCGGCAGCGGCCACTTCATTGGCGAGCTATTTATCGACCTTGCCCAAAGTGGAGCGCTGCTGCGCACTGTTTGGGGTAATGGCGGACAAAGACATAAGGGCCATGGTGGCAGCGCTAAAGCCCTGTTTTGACGCTTGGTTTCTAGGTGAATTGACCGACAACCCGCGCGCGAAAAAGGCCCGAGAGCTGGCGCCCATCTTGCACGAGCAGGGCATCTATATGATTAGCGTCAGCAAGAACATACGACAGGCCTTCGCGAGGGCGGTATCCTTGCTGGAACCTGGGCAGCGATTGGTTGTATTCGGTTCGGTATTCACCGTTGCTGAAGTTAAAACGATTCTCGATAGAAAACGTTCGCGGCGATCACTGGAAGGGGAAATATAAATGAAACAGCGCTTGGTTGGCGCCGTGGTGCTGCTCAGCGGCGGCGTGGTGTTGTGGTCGGTATTGTTCACTGGCCCAGCTTCGTACAAGGTCGACCGCGAGACACAGATTCCACCGGCACCGCCGCTTGCGGAGCCTGAGCCTATCGCGCCCAAACGGCCGCTGAATATCCCCGAAGTTTCCAAAGAAGAAGCTCTGCCCGAACCGCCGGTGCCGGCTTTGGCCGAGACCGCAAAAGTACAGCAAACGGCGCCTGCGCAACAAGTGCCCAAACCCACAGCTGCGCCTAAAGTTGCGAAAGAGTCAGCGCCGATGCTTGACCCTGGCACCGGTGTAGCGAACGCTTGGGTGATCCAAGTGGCCAGTTTCAGTAGTAGCGCCAACGCTGAGACGCTGAAGCAGCGGCTGCAGAGCCAGGGTTACAAAGCTTATGTGCGAGCCGCGCCGACGGCGTCAGGCGCCATGTTGCAGCGTGTGTTTGTTGGACCTGAGCTGAAGGAAACGACAGCCTTGCAAATAAAGGCCGAAATTGAATCAAGCTTCAAGCTGAAGGCCTTGATTCACAAATTTGAGCCCTGAGGTATTAATGTTGGGCGAGCAGCCGATAGCTTGGTAGAATTGCCGCAAATTGTGTATACAGGCTCTGACGTGCTTTCCAATTTTTTATGGGTGGATTGGGCAATTCTTGGCATCCTCGCCATTTCTGCCCTTATTAGCTTGATTCGAGGCTTTGTAAAGGAGGCGCTTTCGCTAGCTTTCTGGGCAGTGGCTTTTGTGGTATCCATGACATTTCATCAGCAAATGATTATCTTGCTGGAACCTGCTATTGAGAAGGTCTATATACGTGAGTTGGTGGCCTACCTCAGTCTTTTTGCCGGCACTCTGATTGTCGGCACCCTAACAACCTACCTGCTCAGCGAGATTGTCAAAAAAACCGGTTTGGGTGGCACGGATCGCCTGCTAGGCATGATATTTGGCGCTGCGCGCGGCGTTATTCTTGTTGTGGCCTTGCTGGTGGTAGGGCCAAAACTACTGACCAATATTGATCAGGACCAGTGGTGGCAGGAGTCCGAGTTGATTCCGCACTTTATGCTGCTAAAGGATTGGTCTGAACAAAGTTTTAATGATGTAAGTGCCTGGATATCGTCCCTATTGGCAGATCACAGGTCGCAAGGATTATAGAGGAAATACTATGTGTGGCATTGTTGGCATTGTTGCCAAATCTCCGGTGAATCAGGAAATCTACGACGCCCTCACGGTATTGCAGCATCGAGGTCAAGATGCCGCTGGAATAGTGACTTGCCACAACGGCAAATTGAATCAACGTAAAGCCAATGGTCTGGTGCGCGACGTGTTTCGTGCCACGCATATGCAGCAACTTGAGGGCAATAGCGGTATTGGCCACGTGCGCTATCCGACGGCGGGTAGCTCAAGCCCAGCGCTCGCACAGCCTTTCTACGTGAATTCACCCTACGGTATCTCGCTGGCGCATAACGGTAATCTGACCAACTCCGATGTATTGTCGCAGGAGTTGTACCAATCCGATCTGCGACATTTGAATACTGAATCGGACTCGGAAGTGCTGCTGAATATTTTCGCCCATGAATTGCAGAAGCTAGGCAAATTGGTGCCGACGGCTGAAGATATTTTTGAGGCGGTAGCGGGCGTTCATAAGCGTTGCGCCGGCGGTTATGCCGCGGTTGCCATGCTGGCGGGCTATGGCATTGTTGGTTTTCGCGATCCGAATGGTATTCGCCCCATTGTCTACGGCCGCCGTGAAGGCAAACACGGGCCGGAATACATGATCGCCTCTGAAAGTGTTGCGCTCGACGCGCTGGGCTACAAACTGGTTCGCGATGTCGCGCCCGGTGAGGCGGTTTATATCGACACTGCCGGCAATATCGAATTGCGCCAGTGCGCTATTGCAAGCGAGCTCAACCCCTGTATTTTTGAGCATGTGTATTTTGCACGGCCGGATTCGATCATGGATGGCGTATTGGTTTATAAGGCTCGGCTGCGGCAGGGCGAACGGCTGGCGGAGAAGATTCTAAAGCTCAAGCCGGATCACGATATCGACGTGGTCATACCGATTCCGGAATCCAGCCGTATTGCGGGCCAGTCACTGGCGGCCAGGCTTGGTGTTAAATTTCGTGAAGGACTGGTTAAAAATCGTTATATCGGCCGCACCTTCATCATGCCGGGTCAAAGCGTTCGCAAAAAATCGGTGAAGCAAAAGCTGAATGCGATCGGGCTCGAATTTAAGGGTAAAAATGTCATGCTGGTGGACGATTCCATTGTGCGTGGTACCACCTGCGAGCAAATCATAGAGATGGCTCGCGATGCTGGTGCCGCCAAAGTGTATTTTGCCTCGGCTGCGCCGCCGGTTCGTTATCCCAACGTCTACGGTATCGATATGCCGTCTGCCAATGAGCTAATCGCTCACGGTCGCACTGAGCAAGAAGTGGCCGAGCTGATTGGCGCAGATTGGCTAGTGTATCAAGACCTCGATGATCTGGTTGCCTGTTCTGGCGAGGGTAACAAGAACATTCATAATTTCGACTGTTCAGTATTTACCGGCGAGTACGCTACCATGGACGTCGACAAGGCCTATCTGGACCGCTTGGCAAAAGATCGTAGCGATGCCGTGAAGGAGCAGCGGGAGCAGCTTTTGGGTAGTGACGGCGCGTTGATCGGCCTGCACAATGATATTTCCTAAGGTAATAACCCAGCATCATAAATTGCGCAGTGAATCATGGAAACTGAATTGACAGATATCGATAAGGAACGCCTGCAGGTTTTACGCGAAGCCGAGCTCGATACGCGAGCAGTGCGCGTGGGTCAGCAACGCACCCACGAGGGTGAACACGCAGAGCCTATTTTCGCGACCTCCAGTTACGTGTTCACCAATGCCAGCGAGGCGGCCGCGCGCTTCTCTGGTGAGCAACCCGGTAACGTCTATTCGCGCTATACCAATCCGACGGTTAGAACTTTCGAGGAACGGATAGCGGCGTTGGAAGGGGCAGAGCAGGGTGTGGCAACCTCATCGGGTATGGCTGCTATTCTGACAACCTGTCTGGCGCTATTGAAATCCGGTGACCATATTGTATGCTCGCGCAGCGTGTTCGGTACCACGACCGTACTGCTGACGAAATATCTGGGCAAATTTGGCGTTGAAACCACCTTTGTTTCGCCGATGCATCCAGCCGAGTGGCAATTAGCCGCGCGGGCCACAACACGTTTGTTTTTTCTGGAAACACCGTCCAATCCGCTGGCTGAAATAGCTGATATTACGGCCATTGCCGATATCGCCCACGCTAACAATAGTTTGCTGGTAGTTGACAACTGCTTTTGCACGCCGGCGCTACAACAGCCACTCAAACTGGGTGCCGATATTGTCGTGCACTCGGCAACCAAATACCTCGATGGTCAGGGCCGTTGCGTTGGCGGTGCGGTTGTCGGTAGAGCGACAGAAATGGCTGAAGTGTTGGGCTTTCTGCGGTCGGCTGGGCCAACCATGAGTGCCTTCAATGCCTGGGTTTTTCTGAAAGGTCTGGAAACTTTGCGTCTGCGCATGGAAGCCCATTCCGCCAGTGCTTTGGAGCTGGCAAGGTGGCTGACGACGCAAGACCAAGTAAAGAAGGTATTCTATTCCGGCTTACCAGATCATCCGCAGCATGCCTTGGCGGCGAAACAGCAGCGCGCGTTCGGTGGTGTCTTGTCCTTTCGGGTAAAAGGCGGCAAAGTCGAGGCTTGGAAATTCATCGACGCTACCCGCCTAATGTCGATCACCGCCAACCTCGGCGATGCCAAAACCACGATTGTGCATCCGGCGACAACAACCCACGGTCGACTGTCGCAGGACGACAGACACAGCTCTGGAATCACTGACAACCTGATTCGTATCGCTGTAGGGTTAGAGTCGGTAGAAGATTTGAAGGCAGACCTCAATCGTGGTTTAGCTGCACTTTAAATTATGATTACTGACAAACTGATGGAACAGGTCGGCACCATATTGTTGGGCAAGCAGCAACAAGTCCGGTTGGCTGTTTGCTGTCTGTTAGCGCGTGGCCATTTGTTGATTGAGGATCTGCCCGGTGTTGGTAAAACCACTCTGGCACAGGCATTAATGCGGGCGACCGGGCTGGACTATCAACGCGTCCAATTTACTAGTGATTTGTTGCCGGCTGACGTTATTGGCGTGTCGATTTTCGATCGTAATGAGGGCGGCTTCCGGTTTCTCCCCGGGCCCATTTTCACCCAGTTGTTATTGGTGGATGAGATAAATCGTGCCAGCCCGAAAACCCAGAGCGCCTTGTTGGAAGCGATGGCGGAAAGCCAAGTTACCGCTGAAGGTGAGACTCGACCGCTGCCCGTTCCGTTTTTTGTAATTGCCACGCAAAATCCGCTCTCTCAGTCCGGTACCTTTCCCCTGCCAGAATCGCAGCTCGACCGCTTTTTGATGCGCATCTCGCTGGGCTATCCCGACGCCGCTTCCGAACGAAAGCTACTGGCCGGCAAAGACCCGCGACACTTACTCAATAACCTGAAGGCCGTTGTTGGCGCAGAACAACTACTAGCACTGCAAGCCAAGGTAGACGATATCGAGGCCAGAGAGAGTGTACTGGATTATTTGCAACGGCTGATTGCGTTCACGCGCACCGATTCGCACTTTGCCTATGGCCTGTCGTCACGCGCTGCGCTGGCCTTGCTGCATTGCGCAAAGGCCTGGGCGATGATTGACGGTCGCGACTATGTTGTGCCTGAGGATGTGCAGGTGGTATTGGAACCCGTCGCCGCACATCGCCTGCGAGAATCACAAAGCGGTGGCGATTCACGTTCGCTGATAAACCACCTGCTGGAAGACGTCCCGGTCGTGGTGTAATACCCGTGATTCGCGATCGCGCGAGGCGCTATTGGGAGAACTGGCTGAGTCAGCGTATAAAGCCTGTCAATCAGCTTGTTTTAACACAAAACCGCATTTTTATTTTTCTATCACGCACCGGACTCGGCTTCCTGCTGCTGCTGCTGGTGTTGTTGTTCATGGCGATCAATTATCAGAACAACCTGATATTTGGCCTCACTTTTTGGTTGTTCAGCCTGCTCATGGTGGTGATTTACCACACCTATGGCAATTTTTCAGGGATGGAAATTCAAGCCGGTTCTGCTTCTCAAACCTTTGTTGGTGGAATAGCCACCTTTCAGTTGTATTTGCGCAGCCATAAACGCGAACGCGTTGCTGTTCAGCTGGGTTGGCCAGATGAAGGGCTGCATACCGTATGGTTGGCTCCAGGGGAGGAGCGCTGTTTGAACATGCGCCATGTCGCGGCGCAGCGCGGTCTGTTTCAGCCGCCGCGGGTGCGCTTGGAATCGCACTTTCCGCTGGGCTTGATCAAGACCTGGAGTTGGGTGGCACTGGATTGGAGGGCGCTGGTATACCCGGCGCCGGTGTGGCCCGGTAACTTGCCGACCGCCCCGGGCGAAATTGACGGTGAGGCCACACTGGCGGAACCCTGGGGCGACGATTTTGCCGGTTTTCATGAGTATCAGCCGGGGGATTCACTGCGGCGAGCCTATTGGCGCGCCTATGCGAAGGGGCAGCCGCTCTTGATCATGGATCATTCCCAGTCACTTGAACGTGAGATCTGGCTTGATTGGAGCAAGCTGCAAACACTCGCGGTGGAACCTCGCCTGAGCGGCCTGTGCGCCTGGGCGCTGGATTGCGACAAGCGCGGATTGCCCTTTGGTCTTCGCTTGCCGGGCGCTGAAATATTGCCCGATAAGGGCGAGCAGCACCTGCAGCGTTGTCTTAAAGCCTTGGCTCTGTTTGAGATGGAGGCTGGGCGGTGAACGACAGCTTCCTGACTCGCCACTCATTGTTTTGGTTGCTTGCGGCACAAGCCGTGGTGATTATTCCAAGACTTGATATTTTGCCGGTGTGGACGGCTTTGATCTGGATCGTTGCCGCATTCTGGTACTGGCGTATTTATCGCGGTGACTGGAATTTTCCGCCACGCACGGTGACCTGGGGCCTGTCACTAGTCGCTATTATAGGTATCGCTGTGGAATATCGCACGGCACTGGGGTTGGAGCCCCAAGTTGCCTTGCTGATTACCGCCTTCAGCTTGAAGTTGCTTGAGTTGAAAAGCGTTCGCGATCACTGGTTGCTGCTGATGTTGTCGTATTTTATCGTCGGTTGTGGCTTTGTTTTTAGCACGTCAATGTCGACGGTTGCGCTGGCACTTTGTCAGTTGGGTGTTTTGTTGATGGCCCAGCAATCGTTATTTCGCCCGCGTATGGCCCTGCGGCCAATGCTGTGGAACACGTCTACACTTTTGGCTCAATCGATTCCTCTCATGCTGGTTATTTTCGTGGTGTTCCCACGTTTCGGACCCCTATGGACGGTGCCGCTGCCGGGCGAGGGCGCGCGCACGGGGGTTAGCGATAGAATGTCGCCTGGCGATATTTCCAAGCTGAGCAGATCAACGGCCTTGGCTTTTCGCGCCAGTTTTGACGATGAACTGCCATTGCCATCAACCCTGTATTGGCGCGGTTTGGTCTTGGAGAATTTCGACGGGCGCGAGTGGTCGCGAGACAAATTCGGTCGCCTGACTTTCATTCGCCCCCGGAAAATCGGGAATTCGGTGAACTACGAAATCATTCTTGAGCACGGCGTGCATGAGTGGTTGCTGGCTATACCACTTGCCGAGGTAGAGCGCGATGGTGTCCATCAAGATGGCCGTTTTCAATTGCTACCGAAGGCGCCGCTTATAGGCCGTGTACGTTACACCGTGAAAAGTTATCCAGCCAGTGTGTTGGATGCGCCGCTGGATCGTTACCTCAGATTCAAGAATTTGGAGTTACCGACAGATTACAATCCACAGGCGCGGGCGATGGCCGAGCCATGGCGCGAGCTGGCCACAGTGGATCGTGTTGCAGCCGCCGAGCGATTCTTTAACGAACGGCCTTTTGTTTATACCCTTGAGCCTCCCAAACTGGGGCGAGACAGTGTTGATGAATTCCTGTTCGGATCACAGCGAGGCTTTTGTGAGCATTATGCGAGCAGCTTTGTCTTTATGATGCGGGCAGCAGGCGTACCGGCGCGAGTCGTGGTTGGTTATCAGGGGGGCGAACGTAACGAGGCAGGTGATTATTTGCTAGTACACCAGTCGGATGCCCACGCTTGGGCCGAGGTTTGGCTCGACGGCCCCGGCTGGGTGCGGGTAGACCCTACTGCGTGGGTAGCCCCAATAAGAATTGAGCTAGGTGCGGATGCCGCCCTCGCCGGGCAAGCTGGATACCTTGCTGACGGGCTTATTTCTCTGCGCAAGATGCGCGGCATTCAATTCATTGCTGAGTTGCGGATGTTAATGGATCGCGCGGAATACCAGTGGGTAAAATGGATTATTAACTACGACACAGACCGGCAGTGGGATGTGCTGCGCAAGCTGTTCGGTAAAATCGACAACCAGTATCTCGGGTTGATTATATTGTTCGCGCTGGCGCTGCCAATGATTGCTGCTGGCTTGATGACGGTGGGTTGGCCGCGTAAAACGTTTGTACCTCCGGCGGTGCAGGCCTACAGCCGCTGCATAACGCAGTTGGAAGCGCAGGGCTGTAAACGCGGGGTGGGCGAAGCACCGCGGGATTTCGCTGCACGGGTGACTGCGGAGTTGCCGGAATATGCAAGCTGGCTAAATAAGGTCACAGATGCGTTCTACCGCGCTTATTATCGGCCGCTTGAGGGCGAAGGGTATCAACTGGCCTTGGCCGAACTTCGCAAGCTGCGCCGCACCTTTCCCGGTAATTCATTTGAAACAGTTACGCGCCAGTTGCGCCGTAAGCTTTCATAAAGACGTCAAGACAGCTATCCAAGTAGGCGGGGAGATCTCGCCTTGCCTCTTCAGTGGCCAAACCTAGGACGCCGCGTGTATGAACGTCAGATTTAACCATAAAGAGCAGCTGGTCAGCGGCAAAATGAATGTTGACGATGTCGAGGCTGCCGCGCCTTACTTGGTCTTTGAGATAGGCCGTTAGCCTCTGTATAATGGGAAGTGGCCCGGCGTTCCAAAACAATTCCGACAAATCGCTGCGTTTGTCAGCCTCGCTGATGCACACTCGGTGTATTGAAATCCCTGCGTCCGAGCTTACCAAGTCACTAAAACGCTGAATAAACTCGCGTAAAAATTCAGGGACCGGCCGTTCGTTGTCGGCCTCATAGTGGCCAATTTCGTAATCCTCGCATTTCTGCTCAATGGCCGCTGAGAAGAGGGTCCCCTTGCTTCCGTAATGACTGTAAACGGTTTGCTTGGCGACTCCCGCTGCCTTCGCAATCTGCTCCATGCTTACGGTGCTGTAGCCATCGCGCATAAACAGGCCGGCGGCAGCTTCCAGTATCTGTCTGCCTTTCCCCTGATTTTTGCTACGCCCCGGTGCACTAATAGGCGCGGCGCGCTCGGCTGTTTGGGCTATAGTGCTTTGCGCTTGCGACACTGCAGAAACCTTGTGCGTTAGGACTGATGAGATGACTTTAATAAAGATAGACTGGACTGTCCAGTCTTGTTTATATAGTGTGCATCGCACGTCCCATTATGCACAGGTAAATTCAGATCGAGATCATGCCAAAATTCCCCGCCGCTTTGCTTTTCGCTCTCGTGTTAGCGCCTCCCCTAGGGTGGGCAGATTCCGATTATCGCCACCCAGTGCTGGCCTACACCCTTCATAAACAGGCAAGTTATTCGGCTGAGCGACGATTTTCCGGGCGGGCGCAATCACAGCAACATTCCGCGCTCGCCTTCGAACTGTCTGGCCGTGTCGACGCCGTTTTTGTGGAGGCCGGTCAAACGGTGCATGCGGGGGACGTGCTTGTTAAGTTGGATACGCGTCTGCTCGAAACCCAGGCCGCCGAGGTGAACGCGGCGATTGCCGAGAATGTCGCTAGTTTGGCGAAAACCGAACAAGATCTGAGGCGTCAGCGCAGCCTTCAAAGAAAAGGTTATTCATCGCATCAGGATATAGACGAGTTGCAGGCGCGAGGGAAAATCCTCAACGCCCAGCGCAACAAACTGAACGCTCAATTGCGTGGTGTTGACATTCGGTTACAAAAATCGACGCTAAGGTCGCCTTTTGACGGCGAAATTACCCTCAAGTCAGTCGATACGGGTGTTGTCGTCAAAGAAGGTCAAACGGCACTGGAAGTGGTTGAAGCCGGTCATCGCGAGGCTGTTATCGGCGTTCCCGAAGCGCTGCGTAGCTCGGTGTCGGCGGGCGATGAAGTGACCGTCAGGGGCATCTTCGGCGAGACCCAAGCGAAGGTATTGTCGGTGGCGCATACACTGAATCCCGGCACCTTGACACACAGTGTCCGCATTGCCTTTGCCGATGATATCGCGGTTGCCGATGGCAGTATTGTGTACATGCTATTGGCGCAAACCGAAGATATCCCGGGTTTTTGGTTGCCACTATCGGCAATGCTCGAAGGTTACCGCGGAATGTGGGCTGTTTACGCACTGAAAGACTCTGGGGAACTTGGCTTGACCTTAGAAAAGCATAGTGTCAGCCCGGTCTATCAGGCGGGTGACAGGGTTTTTGTCACCTCTGACCTACTATCCAATACCCAGGTTGTGGCCGCTGGCGTGCATCGCTTTGCGGCTGGCCAGCGTGTTCAGATCAGCGACAATTGAGGGCGACACTGACTATGGAAAAGGTCCTCGGAAACCCACGGATTGTCTGTTTGGCGATAGCACTCATTCTGGTTGCCGGGCTGGGCGCTTTGCAAAGTTTGCCTCGCATCGAAGACCCCAAGATGAGCAATCGCCACGCCACGGTGGTGACACATTTCCTTGGTGCCAGTGCCGAACGGGTGGAAGCTTTGGTACTGGAGCCTTTGGAGCAGGCGCTGCGAGAAATTTCAGAAATTGAGCATATCACCTCAACGGCGCGCGCCGGTGTCGGCTCCATCACGCTGGAGTTAGGTGACGAAATTCACGGCAATGAGGCTGAAGCCTTTTGGTCAGAAGCACGGGACAAAATACGTCACGCCCGCACGCTGTTGCCGTCGGAAGCCGGTGAACCGGTGTTGGACAGCGATCGGTCCTACGCTTTTACATGGATTACTGCGTTGGTGTGGCAGGGTGAGGGCAATAATATTGAAGCCCTTAGTCGCCATGCCTCGGAGTTGGCGAGCCGTATGGTCAATGCCAGCGGAACGGCGCAGGTTGAGCTTTATGGTCAGCCGCAAGAGGAAGTGCGGGTTGATATAGATCCGGTGAAAGTTGCTTCCCTAGGCCTGGACGTTAACGCCGTCAGCCAGCGCATTGCGCGCAGTGATGCAAAGGTAGCTGCAGGCGAATTGCACAATAGCCATCACCGAATGTCACTAGAAGTGACGGGTGCATTCAAGCACATTGATGATATTCGTAATCTGCCGCTGCTAACGGACGACCGCGGAATGTCCTTGCAGTTGGGGGATATCGCTAAGGTTTACCGGCACGAGGTTGATCCGGCCACCAGCTATGCTTTTGTTGGCGACAAGCGCGCTGTGGTCGTAGCCGTGCGTATGCTGTCTGACGTACGGGGCGATTACTGGACGCGCGATATCGATTCACTCGCCAAGGAATTTGCAGCGCAGTTACCCTCAGAAATCGCAATTCAGGAATTGTTCGTTCAGGAACGCTACAACGAACAGCGCTTGGGCGACCTAATGAGCAATATTTTGCTGGGTTTTTTAATGATTCTCGCGGTTTTGTGTCTGACCTTGGGTTGGCGGTCGGCATTGATCGTTGCCGCAGCCTTGCCGCTCACCACGTTATTTTCGCTGGCCTGCATGCGCCTGATCGACTTGCCGATACATCAGATGTCGGTGACGGGGCTGATTGTTGCGCTGGGCATCATGGTCGACAACGCCATCGTCATGGTCGACACGGTAATGCGTTATCGGCGTGAAGGTTTTACCGCGGTCACTGCTGCCGCCAAGGCCTTTCGATATCTGTGGTTGCCGCTGTTGGGATCTACACTCACCACGGTGTTGGCGTTTATGCCGATGGTACTGATGCCAGGGCCGGCCGGTGAATTTATTAGCGGGATTTCGTTAGCGGTTATTGGGTCGCTGATTGGTTCGTGGCTGATTTCCCTGTTTATTATTGCGCCTATCGCGAGCCGCTTTTTATCGGGCACACAGGCCCAGGGCTTCAGCGCGCCGATTCTTGCTTCCTGGTTTTCCCGTTCATTAACTTTAGTACTTCGCTACCCGCGAACGGCGATCGTGCTTATTTTTTTGCTACCGGTTTTGGGCTTTGTGCAGGGGTCGAAGTTGCCGGAGCAATTTTTCCCAGTCTCTGATCGCGATATGTTGAACCTTGAATTATTCCTGCCGGCTTCGTCGGGTATTCAGGCCACGCTCGAGGCTAGTAAACGTGTTTCCCAGTCCTTAAAAACCGAAGCGGAAATCACGGGCGTAAACTGGTTTGTCGGGCGCAGCGGGCCTTCGTATTACTACAATCTGATGCAGGGCAAAGACGGCGCCCAGAATTACGCGCAAGCCATGCTGACCACAACCGACTTTGAGGCCGCCAATCGTCTGGTGAAGAAATTGCAGAAGCAATTTGATATGGAGTTTCCCCAGTATCAAATTGTGCTCCGTCGTCTGGAGCAGGGCCCGCCCTCGGCTGCACCGGTTGAGATACGTTTACTAGGGACTGATATTGAAGGGCTTAAGTCCCTAGGCGAAGAATTGCGGCGCTTCGCCCTAGCCACCGAAGATGTGGTTCATGTCCGCGCGACTCTTGGCGAAGTGGTGCCCAAAGTGTGGCTGAATATTGATCCCGTAAAGAGCCGAATAGCAGGCGCTGCCCCCGCGGAACTTTCCGCCAAACTACAGGCCGATCTGAGCGGCGTGCGCGGAGGTTCGCTGCTGGAATCGACCGAACAATTGCCTGTGAGGGTTAGGGTAGAGGGTATTTCTGCGGTAGCGGTAGATGAGCTGGAGCTTTTGCCCATAACCTTGGCAAGCGGCGCACGCCCTTTGATGGCGCTGGTAGACGCCGAACTGAAACCGGCTCCGGCACAGATTACCCGCCGCGACGGCATGCGTGTAAATACTATTCAGGTCTATATACGAGACGGTATTTTGCCTTCGGTGGTTCTCGCGCGTCTTAGGTCTAGGCTAGAACAGGAGCAGTTTTCAGTGCCCCAAGCCTACCAATTGCAAATTGGCGGCGAGAGTGAAAACCGCGATCAGGCCTTGTCCAGGCTGACAAGCAGTCTCAGCGTTATTGCCGTGCTGATGTTGGTGACGGTTTTGATGGCGTTCAATTCTTTCCGCTTTTCTTTGCTTATTTTTGTTATTGCGGCGCAGGCGGCGGGCTTGGGTATGCTGAGCCTGTCGATATCAGGCTATCCTTTTGGCTTTACCAGCATTGTCGCGTTAATGGGCTTGATCGGCTTGGCGGTGAATGCGGCAATTATTATTCTGACAGAATTGAAATCCAGTCCACGAGCTATGGCGGCTGATTCGCAAGCCATTGTGAATTCGGTACAGGCATGTACACGGCACATCACTTCGACCACCATTACAACCGTGGTCGGCTTGATGCCCTTGGTGCTCGATGGTGGCGGCTTTTGGCCACCGTTTGCCGTTGTGCTCGCTGGTGGCACCGCGCTCGCTACAATACTGTCACTGTATTTTGTGCCTGCCGTATTTCTAGTGATACGCAAACCTTATCTGCTTACGCTGCTGTCGCGTGAGCAAGTGCGAAACGCAGCGATAGCTGAAAAAGATGAAGCGCCAAAGCGACTTGTTACAGGTTATCGTTAATGTTTATTCAGGTGTGCTGTTTTCTGTGTGCTCAGCTGCGGCCTCAGTCTTAAGAAAGACTCGATAAGCATCGATATCTTTTCTGACCATACGCCAGCAAATGGCCAGTACCCCAGCGTCGTCTATGAGGCCGAAGAAGGGAATGACGTCGGGTAGCATATCGAGCGGATTGAGTACGTAGAGCAGGGCTGCGACGATGGCGGCAATACTTCCCCAGGGAATCTCGCGATATCCTCGGGTGCTGTAATCTCGGAGTAAACTGTAGGCGGTTTCCATGTCATCTACAAATGGCTGTAGCCGCGTATTAGACTTCACCATATTTTCAAGTTTGGGCCAGCGTGAAAGTAAACGTGTGAGGTCTGCTTTCTGAACCTTGTCTGCATCCTGCTTGAGTCGACGTTCGTGCATTTTCTTATACCCCCCGTGGACCTATAGGTCCACGCTAACCAAGTCAACAACGCCCTGCGCCGCGGTGCGCGCGGCATCGGTTGTTTCTGCTCTGGCCAGCGCCACTCCCATTCGACGTTTGCCACTGACTTCTGGCTTACCAAATAAGCGGAGATCGGTGTCGGGCTTTGCCAGTGCCTGGTCGAGATTGCCGAAGCTTGTGCGCCTGGACTCACCTTGCACCAGAATTACCGCAGAGGCAGACGCACCGTGCAGGCGGATATTCGGAATAGGCAGGCCGAGAATGGCGCGAGCATGCAGCGCAAACTCTGAAAGGTTCTGTGATATGAGAGTGACCATGCCGGTGTCGTGGGGCCTAGGCGAAACCTCACTAAAATAGACTTCGTCGCCTTTGATAAATAATTCAACGCCGAATAGGCCCCAGCCCCCAAGCGCTGACGTTACTTTTTCGGCAATGACTTGACTGCGTTCCAGCGCCAGTGCGCTCATCACCTGCGGTTGCCAGGATTCTTGATAATCGCCGTCTTCCTGACGGTGCCCTATAGGCGCACAAAAGCTAGTGCCATCGCGATGACACACGGTGAGCAAGGTGATTTCATAGTCGAAATCAACAAAGCCTTCAATAATGACACGACCTGCGCCGGCGCGACCGCCTTCTTGAGCGTAGCGCCAAGCCTTGTCAATTTCGGCCTCTGATTTGAGCAGGCTTTGTCCTTTACCAGACGAACTCATGATCGGTTTTACCAGACAGGGTAGGCCGATTTCGGCAATGGCGGCGCGGTAATCCTCGGCAGTGCCGGCAAAGCGGTAGGGCGAGCAGGCAATGCCGAGCTCTTCAGCGGCGAGCGTGCGAATGCCTTCGCGGTTCATGGTGAGTTTGGCGGCGCGAGCACTGGGTATAACGGTAAAGCCTTCGTTTTCCAGCTTCACCAGCGTGTCGGTTGCGATTGCTTCAATTTCGGGAACGATGAGGTCAGGTTTTTCGCGTCGGATTAACTCTTCCAGCGCAGTGCCGTCCAGCATCGACAGAGTGTAGGCACGATCGGCGACTTGCATCGCCGGTGCGTGGTCGTATCGGTCCGCCGCAATAACCTCTACGCCAAAACGCTTTAATTCAATGACAAGTTCGCGGCCGAGCTCGCCAGAACCCAATAATAAAACCCGTTTGGCGGTATCGGAAAAGGGCGTACCAATGGCGGTCATATGATTAACTCTTAGGTGATTATTTTTAAGCTATTGTTTTTAGGTAATGGCTTTCAAAAGAATGATTATCGCTGATTGGCGGCGCGCAGGCCATTGAGTAGGGCATTGCGGAGTTGACGGGGGTCGACAATCTCATCAAAGGCCATATTGTCGGCAGTACTCCACGATGCGGTCGATTCGATAGCCTGCATCTTAGCGGCAGTTTCGGCGTCCATGCCGGCAATTTTGTCGCCACCGCGGGTGGGTAGGCCACCGAGCATGACGCCGGGTAAGCCCAGGCTTAAGGTTTGGCTATCAAAGGGATTCATGCCCATGAGTGAGCTGCCAAATCCGTAGGCCTTGCGCAAGGTAACGTGCAATTTGGCATGCCGGAACTCAGTTTGCGCGCGATACATGGCCGCGGCGGCGCGCAGGGTGCCAGCTCTCTCAGCCTGAGAGCCGGACATAATGCCGGGATTGTCGGCCAAAAACAGCGCCGGCAGACCAAAGCGATTGCCCAGTTTGATTATTTGAGCTGCTTTACTGGCGCCTTCGGAGGTAATCGTTCCCGCCAGCACCATAGGCTGGTTGGCGATCAATACGAGAGGGCGGCCGCCCATTCGCGCGAAGCCGGTGACCATTGAGCGGCCGTAGTCGGGCTGGAACTCGTAGAAGCTGTCAGCATCGACAAGACGCTCGATCAGTTTGCGAATATCGTAGGGAGTCTGGCTGTTGCGCGGCAGTATACTGAGAATATCGACCAATTCGCGTTGGCTGCAATCGCCCTTGTCCTCGAGCGGTGCGGGCTGGCCGCAGTTACTTGGAAAATATCCCAAGTAGCTGCGGATTTTCGAACACAGGTCGGCTTCATTTTCAGCGAGATTGTGGGCAACTCCGCTGATGCGCGTGTGCATTTCTGCGGCCCCCAGTTCTTCCTTGCTCACTATTTCGCCTGTTGCCGCCGCCACAAGCGCCGGCCCTGCGGCAAACAGAGTGGCATTGCGTGTCATGATTACGTGGTCCATCAGCAGGCCGCTGATGGCGCCGTGTCCCGCGCTCGAGCCGACAATGCCGGCGACAGTGGGTGCAATTTGATTGAGGCGGGCAATTTCTATCATGTCATTGGGTGCGTAGGGGTGACGCTCTAGGGCGTTGGTCGCGCGGGCACCGGCGCCATCAAGCAGTAGCACGTAGGGGATTTTTTCCTGCGCCGCTAGCCGCGCAAAGCGGACGCGTTTGGCATTGGCTGCATGGCCAATTGAACCACCCTTGACTGTGAAATCTTCACAGGCAACAACTATCGGTCTAGCGTTGATGGTTGCCAAGCCTCCGACAATACCGTCGCAGGGCAGCAAAGCTTCACCTTGGTAGCTGACGCCGCCGACCAAGGTCCCCAGCTCCATAAAACTGTTGGTATCCACCAGAAGCGCGATTATTTCTCGCGCGTTGAGTCGGCCAGAGTCCTGTCGTGCAGCCAGTTTTTGTGCGCTGCCCATCGCGCGACCAGCGCCCTGGCGCGCGCTGAATTCTTGAAGCAGTTCGGCCCAGTCTGCGGGCAGGTTTGGGTCAGCCATGTTTGGCCAGATACTCTTGCTGAATTTGCTTTTTCAAGACTTTGCCACTAGCGCCTCTTGGGAGTACTTGTTCATAAACCCAAACGTAGCTGGGCACTTTAAAGCCAGCGAGATTGTCTTTCACATGACTGCGCACGTCGTCGGCAGAGCAGCTGGCTCCGGATTGAAAGGTGATGGCAACGCCTAGCTCCTCGCCCAATGATTCGTGGGGGACGCCAAATGCGGCGACTTCATGGATTTGCGGCATTTCCAGAACGCAGGATTCTATTTCAGCGGATGCAATGTTTTCACCGCCTCGAATGACCATATCTTTGGCACGATCGACAATAAAAACAAAATTTTCATCATCAAGGTAGCCGATATCGCCGGTGATGACCCAGCCATTGCGGAAGGTGTCGGCGCTGGCTTCAGGTTTTTTCCAGTATTCCTTGATGACCGTCGGGCTTTTAATCCAGATTTCACCGACTGCTCCGTTTGGCAGATCCTTACCATCTTCATCGACGGTTTTAAATTCAACAATCGGAGACAAGGTGCCAGAGCTTGTTGGTTTGTACTTAAAAGCGGCACCGGTGGCGGTGGCGCAAATGGCATTGGTTTCGGTCATGCCGTAGCCTGAGCCGAGATAGGCTGACTCGACTTTCTCATAAACCAGCCGCGAAAACTTGGGTGGACAGGCCGTGCCGCCGCCGCCAATGGCGCTTAGGCAGGAGGTGTCTGTTTTCTCGAAATCTGGGTGCTCTAGCACGTCAATAACCATAGATGGGACAGCGCTTAAGGTGGTGATGCGCTCGCGCTCGATCAGTGCGAGCGCCTTGCCAGCATCCCATTTGTACATCATGACAAGACGTCTGCCGCCTAACAGCGACAGCAAAAACAGGGCGTAACAGCCGGACACGTGAAACAGCGGTACGGCCAGCAGGGCGGTAGGCTGCAAGCCACTGCCCAACATTTTCTGGATGATGTCCAGATTTGCCATGGCTGAGCTGTTGGCATGGAACTCAAAGCTGGTGAGTGCCTGAATAATGTTGCGATGGTTACTAAGCGCACCTTTGGGTAAGCCGGTGGTGCCAGAGGTATACATGATCATGACCGGATCTTCCGGCGAGCAATCGAATGCAGGTAGCGTTTTGCCTAGTCCGTCGGTAATGAAATCGCTGTAGAGCTCAGCCCCCTCTGTCAGGCTTTTCAGTTTGGTGCGAGTGACTATGGCTTTGGTATTTAGTTCAGCCAGTGAGTCGGCAATGTGCAAGTAGCGTTGTTCGTCGCAAAACACGACACGGGCGCCAGAATCCGTGACACCGTATTCAAGTTCCGCTTTTTTACCCCAAGAGTTTAGTGGCACGACGATGGCGCCCAGCGATACCACGGCAACATAAACCATCATCCATTCTGGGTAATTACGCATGGCGATAGCGACGCGATCACCTTTGATAATGCCGTAGCGCTTTGCAAGCTGGTAGCCAATGGCATCAACCTGTGCGAAAAAATCGTTGAAGCTATAATTTTCGTCTTCGTAAACGATAAAGGAAACCTCACCGTGGGCGCGGCCGGTGTCGAGCAGGTCTTTGACAGTGTTGGCGGTGTTTTTAAAGGTTCGGTAGTCAATGCCGTCGAAGTTTCGTTGTTCTATTTCATAGGGCAGTCCAGGTTGCATCAACTGCGCGGCGCTGTCTTGGAGTTTCTTGACGATGGTCGGTGTGGAGGTCATTGCTGGTCCCTATCCTGCATTTGAGTATCGGCGGCCTATTGAAGCTACCTGTGATGTCGTACGTTTAGCCCGATACAATATAGGAATTGCGCTATGGGGGTCTATGGCATTTTCGTTCAGATCGTCCACATGAACGACCCGGAATGTCATCGATTTTCCTGTAATTCCTTCTGTTTGCGCAGCAGCTTTGAATGTTGACTCAGCGCCGAGTATTTCAGTAGCTCGGTAAGCTGAATCAGGTACTGACTGCGCTCTTGCTCCGTCGGCTTGGCCCTCATGTTGATGAGCATACGGTCAACCAGCTTGTCCAGCGAGTTCATAATGTCAGGGTTGCGCGGGTGCAGTTCATAGCCTTTGGCGAAGTAGAACAGCGCCCCGTTGATATCACCAAAGGATAGTGCCTGGCGGCCCTTGGCTAGGTTTTTTGTCAGCTTTTCCTGAGTCAGTGCTGGTAACTCGTTAAGAGGATGTTGCTGTCTGTAATCAATATATTGGCAGGCTTGAGGTCCGAGTGAACGATATTTCGCTTTTGGGCGTAGGCGATGGGCAGGTCGTTAATATAGCTGATGACTTCCGGATTGGTTCCGGCCTCCGGCTTAATGTAGTCATCGAGAGTTGTACCGGTAAGCGACTCCATCGTCATAAAGAAGAAGCTGCCTTGGCGGTCAAAGTCGTAGACGGTGATGATGTTGGGGTGGGCCAAGGTCTGCGACTTGTCAGTCTCGCGCTGTAGCGCCACAAAATCACGCGAATCTCCGGCGAAATCTCCGCTGATAACTTTTATAGCTAGTGGTGGCCGGTTTCCACCTTGCGTTGGTCGGTTGCTTTGAACACGGCGCCCATACCACCTTGCCCCAGCTTGTGGTCCAGCGTAAAGCGGTCTTTGAGTTCGTAACCGGATGCTAAATCTTCGATACTGCCCGCAGTATTCGTGAGACTTAAATCGGTTTCGTCCCTGACCACTTCGGTGTATTCACTAGCAACCAATAGCCGGTGCTGCGTTCGCTCACATCGACTAAATTGCCGTGGCCGGCATAGTAGATTAGTAGGTTGTCGTTTTCACCGAGTTTGTCGTGCAGATCGTTGATGGCTTTCATTACACTGAAGCGGTCAGCATCGAGTAGCAGTTCAAAGTGAAAGCCGTGCATGTTTTCAAGTATTTTTAGCGAGCTCGCGCGCGTCGTTTAGCGGGGTGTCGAGATTGGTGAGTGAGCGGTATTGACTATTACCGATGATCAGCGCGTAATATTTGTCGAAATTGAGGTCGCCTATTATCGTCGCTGAGACGTCTTGGCTGGTTGAAGACTAAGTTGTAACGATCTCCCGGGTGTTCGGGCAGTCGGCGTACGTAATTTCAATTCGCCTGGTGACAATGAGGCTAATTGGGTTTGCACTTCCTGCTTAGACTGCTGAAGGCTGGCAACGAGCTGTTGTAGCTATTTCATTTCGGCCAGTAAATCGACACTGGCTTGAGCGTCCGAGCGTCCGAGCGTGAAGAAGCGCTGGTGGCTTTGGGCATGCCGTTGAGCTTTTTATTTAACGACGCAATCTGATTCTTAAGCCGACCTATCTGAGTTTCCTTTGCGTCCAACTGTTGGGCTAGGGTGGCGCGGAACTGCTCTTGTTCCTTGCGGGTTGTTTCTTGGAAAATAACGCTGTCTTCAGGCAGTCCCCGCGCTTGGCGATATAGACTCAAGGCTTTGAGTTTGTTGGTAGGTACGCCAAGGCCTTGCTCATACAGTGTGCCACGATTGAAAAGCGCACGCTCATTACCCTGCGTAGCGGCTTTTCATACCAAATGGCGGCCGCATGGTAGTTAGGTTCAGTGCCCGAAAATTTCGCCGATATTGACCTGTGCTACCGCGTCACCGGCTTTGGCCGAAGGTATCCATACATTGAGTGCCGATTTGTAGTCTGCGCGATCATAGGCGACGTATTCACCACCGCGTATATTGCAATCCTAAGCAGTCGTTTTGATCGGCCGCCGTGCGGTCAAATAGGTTTGGTTGCCAAGGCTGCGTACTTGTCCGAGTAGCAGGCATTCGACAATATACATGCCGGAAATAAGTTCTTCCAGATTTGCGGGCTAGCAGGCTTGCTGTGTTTGCGGGTACGATCCGCAGGCGCACACGACAGCTGCCAATATACAGGGCAGTATGACTGAGCTCAGTTTGCGAAGAGGGAACTGCCACTACTAGGGTCATAGGGAGACACCTTTCGTGGATTTATTAACAGGATTTTATTTGGTTTACTGCAATCCCTAATTACAATCAAGCGCGTGTCGTCGGCCTGAGTGGCTTGAACTTCGCTGGACCAGTAAGCTCTTAAAATAACTCAAAAATATTTTGGTGGGAGTCTGTATGAAGCTAGGATCGATCCAGTTGGAGCACGGCGAGGGGCGCGTTGCTCTGTCGGAAATCTGGCGCGATGGGCCAGTATTACTCGTATTGCTGCGTCACAGCGGTTGTCCTATTTGCCGTGAACATTTGGTTGTTACCGAGGAGATTCTCAACGATATCGCAGCGACAGGATGCAGGGTAATCGGTGTTTGCCATGGCAGAGGTGCCGATGCGGAATCCTTGGGCAATGAGTTGGAGCTGCACTTTCCTGTTTACGCCGATCCAGATTTGGCCTTATACAAAGCGCTGGCAATGCCTCGGGGGAGCTGGTGGCAGGTAACGTTCCGGCCTATGTTGCGTGAACCGGTGGCAGCGATGCGCCGGATGCGAAAGGTGCGCAAGCCGGGAAAGGATGTGCGCCAGCTGGGCGGCGTTGTGCTGCTAGATGAAAAAGGTGATGTTAGCTTTCGCTACTGCCAAACGGACTCGGCAGATATGCCTGCCGACGATATCGTTCTTGCCGCGGTTGCCGCCTTGGCGAGTTAGGTGTCGTGGTAGCTTCCTAGTTCTAGCACTCGTGTGCAGGGTGTATGGGGATATTCGCCAGTCATGCTATGGTTCTGCGCGGTTTCCCCGTTCTGGGCACGTAGTCAGATAATAAATAAAGAGGGTTTCATGGCAAGGTCTACACGGTTTGAGGGCAAGGTTGTTTTTATCACTGGCGCAGCGTCGGGTATAGGTCGCTCATGCGCAGAGCGCTATGCGATCGAAGGCGCACGGCTCTATCTTTGTGATATCAATGAGTCAGGGTTGGCTGAGGTAAAAGATGGTCTTTCTTGCGAGGTACATACCCGCGTCGTGGATGTCAGAAAATCGGCTGCCTGCAAAGAGGCCATTGAAGATTGTGTTCAGCAATTTGGTCAGCTCGATGTGCTGTGCAATATTGCAGGTATTGCCCTGACTCACCATTTTCATGAGTTGAGCGATGATGACTGGGATCGAATCGTCGCGATTAACCTGTCCAGCGTGATGTATCTGTCGCGGGCGGCGATACCTCACCTGAAGGCGACTCGCGGCAACATTGTTAACTTGTCATCTATCGCTGGTCAGATGGGCCAGGCGTATACCTCGGCTTATTGTGCGACCAAGGCCGGCGTGGTGATGTTGAGTAAGTCCATAGCGCTTGAATATGCCAAAGCCGGCGTGCGCTGTAATGCGCTTTGTCCGGGCGGTGTGCAGACGCCCTTGGTCGATTCCTTTTCGGCGCCGGAGGATATCGACTTTACCCTGATGTCGCGTTATATGCCTTTAACGGAAATGGCGCAGGCCGAAGACGCAGCCAACTCAGTGTTGTTTTTATCATCCGACGAGGCCCGCCACATCAACGGTGCAGCTTTGGCGCTCGACGGTGGAGTGTCTGCCGGGTGAGGGTGATAACCGTCAATACCAACGGTATACGATCCGCAGCAAAGAAGGGTTTTTTCGACTGGCTGGCAACACAAGATGCGGATTTCGTCTGTATTCAGGAAACTAAGGCGCAGGTCGATCAGCTCTCTGCCCCTGCTTTTCACCCTGACGGTTTTGAGACCGTTGTTTATCACGATGCAGTGAAAAAAGGCTATAGCGGAACCGCACTCTATTGTAGGAAGGCGCCTGAACGGGTGACCACCAAGCTCGGTTGGGATTCCTGTGACTCCGAAGGACGCTATATACGGGCGGACTATGGCAATCTGAGTGTGGTTTCACTGTATATGCCCTCTGGTTCAAGTGGTGAGGCGGCCCAAGCGAAGAAAGATGCTTTTTTGGGTGAAATCTTCGCTCACTTTGTCGATTTGAAAAATCAGGGTAGGGAGCTGGTGCTTTGCGCAGACTGGAATATCTGCCACAAGGAAATTGACCTGAAAAATTGGAAGGGTAATCGCAAGAACTCTGGTTTTTTGCCCCATGAGCGCGTCTGGCTGGATACGCTATTTGGCGAGGCCGGTTTTGTTGATGGTTTCCGCGTTATTAACAAAGAAGCCGACCAGTATACTTGGTGGTCTAATCGGGGGCAGGCTTGGGCAAAAAACGTGGGGTGGCGGCTGGACTATCATGTGATAACGCCCGGCCTGGCCGATGTGATTGAATCGGCGTCGATTTACACCGGTGAGCGATTCTCCGACCACGCGCCCTTCATTATGGATTACACTATCAGCCCTGAATAGTGACGGCCGCTGCTTTGCAGTTACGCCCATAATTCAGATTAAATAGAGCCTTTAACATTTTGATATTTAAGGATTACTGAATGAGTTTCTTTATTTCGCAAGCACATGCCCAATCCGCTTCCTCACAACCTGCCGGCGGTGATTTATTCCAGCTAGGTTTTCTGGTGGTGTTGTTTGTGATGTTCTACTTTTTAGCGATTCGTCCGCAGCGCAAGCGTCAGAAAGAGCATCTGGCGATGGTTGCGGCACTGGGTAAGGGCGACGAAGTGGTTACCAGCGGCGGCATTCTGGGCAAAGTTGTGCGCCTTGACGACCATTATGTCGTTCTTCAGGTTGGCGACAATATGGAACTGAAATTCCAACGCGCCATGGTGAATGCGGTGTTGCCAAAAGGCACTATCAAGGCGATTTAATTCCGTGTCACTACCTCCGCAACCACCGCGCTTGGCGCTTGCGCGTCTGCCAACCCCGCTGCAGGCGCTGGACAGAATCAGCGTCTTGGCGAATGGCGGGGGCCAAGGCCCGCGTATTTGGGTAAAGCGGGATGATTTGACCGGCAGCGTGTTAAGTGGCAACAAGGTGCGCAAGCTAGAATTTACGCTGGCTCAGGCAATGGAAGAAGGCCGGAGCACTATCATTACCTGTGGTGGCCTGCAGTCCAACCATTGCCGCGCTACCGCCTTGCTTTGCGCCCAGCTTGGTTTGACTTGCCACCTGATACTACGCGGTGAACCTACGGGCGACGCCGACGGCAATTTGCTCCTAGATCAACTGGCGGGCGCACACATCGATTATTACCCCGCCAAAGACTATCAAGCGAATCTCGATCACTATCTTCAGGCCAGCAAAGCCGACTACGATGCCAGAGGTCAATCTGCCTTTATCATTCCCACAGGCGCGTCCGACGGTATTGGCGTCTGGGGCTATCTCTCCGCCTGCGAGGAATTAAAAGCTGATTTCGCAGCCGCCGGTATCGAGCCAGAACATATCATCTGCGCCACCGGTTCCGGTGGCACGCAGGCCGGGCTAACACTGGGTGCCCATTTGCTGGACTTAGGCGCCACGGTTTGGGGCGTTAATGTATGTGACGACGAGGCCTGGTTTCTCAATAAGGTGCGTCAAGATATTGAAGACTGGGCACGGCGCTATCAGCCTGCATTCGATAGCAGTGCGCTCGATCCTCGGGTTATCGATGGCTATGTCGGACCTGGCTATGCGATTGCCGAGAAAGAGGTTTTCGAAACCATTGCCGTTCTAGCAAGAACCGAAGGTTTAGTGCTGGATCCGGTATATACCGGCAAGGCTTTTCACGGCATGTTGGCGGAAATAAAGAAGGGGCGTTTT